>CAZATM010000049.1:0-51644 GCA_964488065.1 uncultured Neisseria sp. | reverse complement strand
CCCAGCTGGTGCTGAGCTTCTAAAATTATTTTTGCTTCTTCTCCAATATCTGAGCGCTGAAGCATAACCCGATATCCACCAAAGCGATTACGTTTATTTGCTGCAAAGGTCTCATTTTTATAAAGCATTTCACCAATAGTGCGATAGCCATTTTCTTCCAACAGTTTTCGGTTTTCTGCCAAGCTTTTGTTAACTGTGCCATCAACTGATTTATCTTTTTTACGGTTAGATTTAAAGCCTCGATGTTTGGCTAAATGAATTAAAACTCTTGCTAACTGTTGGTTATTAAATAAGCTATCTAGTGCTAGGTAGCGCAACTCATAAACATCATAATGGGAGGTTCCAGATTTAGTTTTGCTAGTGTTATTAAACATATTTGCTAGCTCGTCTTTTGAAACCAATCCAGAACTAATCAGATGATCTTTAATTTTTTCCATTCGGTATGCACGTCTGCGAATCCGGCGGCGCATTCCTCTGGCTTCACGTCGGGGTTGAGCCAACGGAGATTTATCCTTTGGATTCTCCGCAGCATCAAATAGTCGAACTCCACATTTCTCAATCTTTGAGTTATCCACGTTATAAACAGCCCAACCAATTGAAGTAATCCCCAAATCCAATCCTAATACGTACCTCATATCACCCCCGCATCTATTAATTGGTTAAAGACACAATTATATACGTAATTACAACAATTGTCATTGTGCAGTACACAAATTTAATGCAATAATATTCTTTATTTTCAGTTAATTACCAGATCAAATACTCATTATTAAATAGTCACGTGTAAAATTACCCTACGTAAGCTGACGGAATCAAATATGATAATGATTTACCCAAGCATTTCACCCACCTCAAAAGTTAAGTTGAACGAAAACCCGCCAATGCGCTATAATCACAAGCTAATTTAATAAAGGTCGTATTTATGTTTTATGTTGTTGAACGTTCAATTGTTGTTCTAAAACCCCGCCAACCATTTCTGGAATGGATAAATACCAAGCTGGCTATTAGTAATGAAACCCTCTTGGACTTGGCAAGTATCCGCATTGATTGCAATTCATATCTAATTCCGGAAGTCAACGAAATTGAAGACGGTGTGGCGTATGTTGATGAAATTTATGAAGCCTTATTCCAGATGGAATTAGCATCATGGAGTGAAGATCAATCGTTATGGCCGGAAGAATTGAGTCTAAAAATGTTCTGGGAATGGTTTGACGTTGAAATTTCACCAACTTTAATTGACCTTACCGAAGAAGATAATGAAGCCGGCGAGAACAATAATCAGGATCATGCAGATACCATCCACTAGCCACCAGCAATGCGTGAGGAATTAATCAGTTTTCGGCTTAAACCATCGCGGTTTATTATAATCTTTACCGTGACGGCAGTGACGGGAATCGCTACTCTTTTGTTTTATGCCAATATTATTACCATTGCCAAGCTGATTATTCTAACCATTATCGCGCTCATAATCATTATTAATTACTGGAAATATACGCGTATTAATGAAGTTAATTTTCTGGTTGAATTAAATGAAATGATAATTCGCAGTGGGCGCACTTCGCAACTGGTAAAAGTCGATAATCTGCAAAATCTTGGTTATCTGCTGATAAAAATCACCTTGATATTAAATAACAAAACTTTACCGCTATTGATATTTTATGACTGCGTGGATAGCATTACCTACAAAAAACTCATGAGGCTGGCACAATGGAAAAATTATCGACCAAATCGCAATTAATTGATTATCTGCTAAAGAGCGACAATTTCAAAGCCAGCCCACAAGTTGTCGGAGAAACCATTCACCGCTTGGAAATCACGCCGACTTATCCAATAATTTTGGTTGGCGGCACCAATGGCAAAGGCTCAACCTGCGCCTATTTGACAACGATCTTGACATTAGCTGGATATCGGGTCGGGACTTTCACTTCACCACACGTCTTTGACTATAATGAGCGCATTGCGATCAATAACACCCCAATTGATGACAGCCAATTAACTGCGGCACTGCAACAGGTAGTCGCATCATCCGCAACCAATCTGGGTATTTTCAAGGCATTTACCTTAGCCAGTCACCTGATCTTTCGGGCGCAGAAAATTGATATTGCCATTTACGAGGTTGGCTTGGGCGGACTAAAAGATACTACCAATTTTTTTGAACCAACCATAGCCGCAATTACTGGCGTAGCATTGGATCATCGCCAGCAGTTGGGCAATACCATTGAAGAGATTGGTTTGCAAAAAGCCGGGATTTTCCGGCAAGGAAAACCGGCATTCTTTGGCAGTCTTGAATTACCGGCAAGTGTTAGTGCTTATGCTGCACAAATTAATGCCCTCTTTTATCGGCGTGGCGTTGATTTTGATTTTCGCCGCCAGCAAAACGGCTGGGATTTTATCTCGCCGCGCGGTAATTTGTATAGTCTACCATTTCCGGCGTTGCGCGGACACGAGCAATTGGCCAATGCGGCATTAGCCGTGGCAATTCTTGGTGAACTTAAGCCTCAATTTCCGACCAACATCAGTCAAATCAAGCAAGGATTGCTGGCGGTTAAACTTTTTGGACGTTTTCAAGTCTTGCCCGGCGTTCCGCAAATTGTGCTGGATACCGCCCACAATCCACAAGCTGTTGATATAATGTTGCAAAACATGCTACAATTGCCGTTTGCCAAAACCGAATTTGCGCTGTTTGCGATTGCCGCCGATAAAGACTGGCGAGAAATAGTCCACCGCTGCAAAGATCGCTTCACTTACTGGTGCTTAGCACCATTGGACAGCGAACGCAGTTGTGACCCACAGCTAATCAGCCAGCAGCTACAAAATTACGGAATTGCGGCACAAAATATTTTTATTTATGAACAAATTAACCAGGCTTTTCACCAAACCTATAGCAAACTTCAGCCCGATGACCGCATGGTATGCTTTGGCTCTTTTTTAATGGTAGAAGCCGTCTATCGCGCATATAGCGAGGTAAAATAACCCAAATGCAACCAAAATATACTCATAACCCCAGCAACATAATTAAAGCCACCGAAGAGGCTAAACGTAAATCACGACACCGTTTAATCGGAAGCATTGCGCTATTATTCGTAGCACTAATCGCTTTATTGAATGTTACCGCCAAGGTTAAACCCATCGCCATTAATCCCAACGTAGTGGAAATTAAAAATTCGGCTGCCAGTGCCCCTATTACCGCCAGCAGCCCAATCGCCGCTTCGGCACCAGTAGCAACTAACGCCAGCGCCCCGGTTAAGTCCGTAGAATCGACCGCCGCCAATCCGGCGCAGATTCTCAACCAAACTACTCCGGTGACTAATCCGGTACAAGTAAAACGCAACACCCAGCCATTGCAGGGAACAATTTCACAAACGCCAACCCAAGATCAAAGCGTTGAAGTAGCCCCAGCTAAACCCAAAGCCAAACCAAAGCCGCAGAAAATTAATCCGGCTGACATTCTCAATGACACCGACAATATTGATAATACTTTATCGGCGGCTGCACCAGCAACCAAAGCGGTAACCGCAACCACCTCCGGTGGTAAAGCCTATATTCAGTTTGCCGCGTTAAGCAGCGAAGCTAAAGCGCAAAACTTGCAACAAGCATTGGTAGCACATGGAATAAATGCAACGGTGACACCAATAGAAACTGCCAAAGGAACCCTATATCGCCTACGCGCCGGACCATTCTCACGTAGCGATGCACAAGCCAAATTACAAAACTTAAATGCAGCCGGCTACTCGGGAATAGTTACAGGAAACTAGATGGAGTTACATTTATCTAACTATGATATAGTTTTTTTATGTATCATGGTTCTTTCCGCGGTAATAGCGCTATTTCGTGGTGGAATAACCGAATTACTCTCACTTAGCACTTGGTTCATTGCCCTATTTATAATGCGCCATTACCAGCTACAGTTGGATCAGCTTATTCCGCAAATTGTCAGCAATGAAATGCTCAAGGGATTAATTCGTTATGTAATTGCTTTTGTCGGGGTGGCAATTATTATCACGGTTATTAAAGTCATTTTACATCGGTTTGTAAAAAATTTTGGTTTAAGCGGTTTGAATTACAGTATTGGTTTTTTATTTGGTTTGCTGCGCGGGATAATAATTTGTGCGCTGATTATCGTGCTGTTGCAAATCCTGCATTTTGACAATAAGCAAGAATGGAAACATTCAATTTTATCGCCGTTATTGGTTCCGGCAGTAGAATACATCGTCGATGCGGTGCCCGATCAAGTAAAACAGTTCCAGCACACCGGCGCGGCGATTGAATCGGGAATAAACCTCGTTCATCAAGCAGAATCATTGGTAAAATAAGTCCACAGGTGAAAAACTAGTATTGATAAAAAGGTGACGCTATGTAGGTGGAGCTATATAAGGAAGCTTTTTAGAGATAGGACAACGTTCAAGATTCAAAGACAAAGAGTATCTATGAAAATTTTCTTTGGTGGTTCTTTTGATCCGGTACATAACGGGCATCTGGCTTTGGCATTGCAAATTGCACGAGAGTTCCAACACCCCGTAAGCTTTATGCCGCTAAATGGTAATCCCAATTATAAAGCACCGCCACAAGCGTCATTAAATGACCGGTTGGCAATGTTGGAACAGTTGGTTGCAGACTACCCTGAACAATTGGCGATTGACCACCATGAAGCACAATTAGCCGAATATACGCCAACCTTTTATAGCCTTACCCGGCTACGCAAAATTTATGGTGCTGCCGAACCATTTTATTTTGTTATTGGTGGTGATTCATTGGTCAATTTATCAATTTGGGATTGCTGGCAGCAATTATTTGGTCTGACCAATTTTATCGTTGCCCGCCGTCCAGATTATCCGCTGGAAATGATGAACGCTGAATTAGCTGCTGCCGTCTTACCGCGAATTGCAACTTTTGACGGAATCCCGCTACCAAGTGGGAAAATTCATTTTAGCGATTTTGTGCCAATGGAAATATCATCAACTTTGATCCGCCAGCGGATTAAAGCGGCACAGTCAATTGAAGATCTGGTTAACTGCAAAGTTAGCCATTATATTTATAATCATAATTTATATCAAGGAAATTAAATGCTCGATTTAGAACAAATTTGTACAATTAGTGTTAATGCATTGGAAGATGTCAAAGGTGACAACATTGTCGTAATCGACACTCACGAACTATCACCTTTGTTTAGCCGAATGGTAGTCTGCACCGGTAGCTCCAACCGTCAGGTAAAAGCCCTCGCCAATAACGTTATTGAAGAATATAAAAAGAATGGGATTGATATTGTAGGTGTCGAAGGCGAAGCTGGCGGTGAATGGGTGTTGGTTGATTGTGGTGACGTGGTTGTTCATATCATGTTACCGCAAGTGCGGAATTATTACGATTTAGAAAGCCTATGGAATGGCCAACGACCAGCCTGAGAAAATGCCGGAATGGCAGAATAAATTCACCCCTGAATCTCTGCTGCCAAGCAAAGGCACCACTGCCTCAACCCACGAATCAATCGCTCATCACGGGATTGCCTTTGAAGTCTTTGATCGCGGAGTAGTGATTATCGGCAAAAGCGGCATCGGCAAAAGTGAACTGGGTCTGGAATTAATTGATCGCGGACATCGTTTGATTTGTGATGATCTGGTTGCCGGGGAATTGATTGATGATAAGGTAATTATCTCGCCGCCGCAAGAATTTGGGGTTGGCTTCATGGAAATTCGCGGCATTGGTTTTATTGATTTGGCACGCTTTTACGGTGCTCATAATATTTCCCATGCGCAGGAGTTATTTATTGTCATCCAACTGGTTGATAATGAAGCTCTTGACTTAATCAATCAAGATCGTTTGCGGCAACTGATTAGTGAAGTCGATGTGTTGGGAACTAAATTTCCATTATATAAACTACCCATCGGTGCCAATCGAAACCTACCGATCTTAGTCGAATTAATTGTAAAATATGCCATTGAGCGTAGTCTAGGCTATGACTCTCATCAAGCCTTTATTAACCAGCAATCAAACCACATTCTCAGCGGGAGCTAAGTCATGCAAATCATTTTGGTCAGTGGTCTATCCGGTGCCGGTAAATCGACTGCGTTAAAGATTCTCGAAGACAGTGGTTATTATTGTGTTGACAATCTTCCCTTAACCATGCTGGAACAGTTAGCAGATATTTACCGACATTACGGTTATGGCAATATTGCCGTTGGCGTTGACACCCGTACTTCGCCATTATTGGATCAATTTCCCAAGTCTATCAAGGCGCTGCGTAAAAAAAATATTGATGTCCGGGCAATTTACCTAGATGCCACCACCGAATGTCTGGTTACCCGTTATTCGGAAACCCGGCGTAAGCATCCATTATCAGCCGGATCACGGACAATCGAAGAATGTATTGATATCGAACGCGATTTACTTGCTGATATTAGTTTGGTCGCGCACCGAGTTGATACTACCGGATTATCGGCAAATAATCTACGGCGGATTATCAAGGATTTTGTGCAGGTAGATTTTAGCCAATTAAACATTATTGTCCAGTCATTTGGCTTTAAATATGGGTTACCGATTGATGCCGACTTTGTCTTTGATGTGCGCTGTTTACCTAATCCACATTATGATAAAACTATTCGTAATTTTAATGGTACCGAGCAACCGATAATTGATTTTCTGGAAAAAGAACCGACGGTGGAAAATATGCTGACGGATATTTACCAGATGGTTAGTCGCTGGTTTGATTCTTTTAGTCAGGATAACCGCAACTATTTAACTATTTCGATTGGTTGTACTGGTGGCAAGCACCGTTCAGTTTATCTCACCGAAAAACTATCACAACTGATACGGCGAAATTTTCCATACAAAGTTATTACCCGCCATCGCCAGTTAATTATCAATGAACAATAAAAAACCTCCCGTATGGGAGGTTTTTTTCTTATAACTAAGAATACCGTATATTAACGGAAAGATCTTTCGCCAGCTGGACGAGGCTCTTTCACTTTAACGATAATTTGACGACTTTTTTGAGTTGATTCGTTCAAATTTTTGATGCAATTTTGAGCTTCTTCAGCAGTTGCCATATCTACAAAGCCGAAACCTTTGCTACGACCGGTAAATTTGTCAGTAATAACTTTAGCAGACTCAACAGTACCGTATTGAGCGAAAATTTCTTGTAATTCTTCACTAGTAATAGACCAAGCCAAACCAGCCACAAATAATGATTTTTGCATAATGAATGCCTTTAAAAATAAAATAAAAAAATGGAAAACTTTGGCTAGACAAATACCATGGGAAGGCTATGACAAGACTTAACACCAGAATTATGACTACAAAGAATTTTACCGGAGATAACTATAACACATCCCAAAGCTTTGTGCAAAATATTTTTGATAATTTTTATAAATTTGATAAAAACTGCTGATAAATCACTGGTTAAATACTCTGCTTAAAAACCATTTCGCGCCACCATTAAGTATTTTTACAATAAACTATCGCAAACAAGCAGAACGAATATGCTATAATTTTGGCGGTGATAATTAAATTTTTAAGGACGATAATATGCGTGTACCGAATCAAAATCTTACCGACAGTTTTCCTGAATTAAAAGAAGCCTTTCACGAATTAAAGATCAGCGATCATCATTTCCAGCACACACTCAAGCGCTATGAGGAATTGGATACTATTGTTCATAAGGTTGACCACGAGCAAGAAGTGATTAGCGACCTAGAACTGGAAAAAATTAAAAAAGAGCGGGTAATTCTTAAAGATGAGCTATACCAGCTGATGGTTAAACATAAGAACGCACCCAAGTAATTAGAAATCTTAGCGGCAGAAGTCTTAATCTTCTGCCGTTTTAAATTAATAGCCGCCGCATACTTTATAACTTAACTTAAAAACTTAGAAACGATGGTCACCAAATCAATTACCCAAGATCAAATTTGCCAAGCAGCATTGCAAATCATTACCACCAAAGGTTTAGATAAACTTTCGATGCGCAATCTCGCGGAAAAATTACAAATTCAGGCACCGTCGCTATATCAACACATTCACAATAAATCACATCTAATTGAACTGATACAAGCCTACTCATTCAAGGCTTATCACCTGGTTGGCGATTTAAACCCAGATTGCCCAAGCTGGCAGGAATATATTTACCAGATACTACAGAATATGCGCCAATTTTTTGTAAAAAATCCAGCGCTGTTTAAATTATTCGCCGCCTATAGTGCCAATTCCCCCGAAGCGCGGCAAACCTTTGAAAGTTTCCTGCAAACCATGCTGCAATACGGTTTTAGCCTATCCCAAGCCAGCCATATTGGACGGGCAATGCGGATCTATGTACTGGGTCATGTTCAATTTGAGCTCTCATCACTAGAACAGGGCAATTACCCACTAATTGACCCACAGTTTCCACTTAATTACCGCTTCTTTATGCTCGACGGTGGTTATAACCATCACGAATCTTTTGAATTTGGCGCACAATTATTGATTGCCGGCTGTGAGAAACTGTTAGAGGCAAATCAATAGCGTTAACTATTCTCGCTAGTGATTTTTAAATTGTAATGTTAAGCATCATAAAGACTTTAACGTTAAAATATAGATGGCTGCGTGACGTCAGTTAATTTTATATAAATTCCGCCGTAACTGATTTAATTCTTTAAAATTAATTAGCTTATTTAAGTTCAAGATGCAAATCAGCGTAATTATTGCAAACAATACGGTAAATGAAATCAGCGATAAAAAGAATAATCTCTCAAATTTAATCTCCGAAAAAAAATGGTGAATAATTCCAGCCACACCGGTATTTAAGATAACGACCAGTGTTGAACTTAAGATAAATCCACTATTAGTACTAAAATTAAAGCCGGCTAGCCGTTTTTTAGCTGGAAACAATCCCGTGACCAACCGCGGAGCAAGTAACCGCAACCACCCCGTCAGTACCCCCAAGAGCGAAACACTAGTTAAAATTGAATGATTATCTAATACAAAAGAATAGCCCAAATAGGCAATTGCCGGGATTAGTAAGATGCTACAAACCGCCATCAGCAAGGGAACTATCCAGTAATCAATCCGATGATTTATCAGTACTTGGTTATTTAAAATAAACGCGCTTACCGCACTAATCATGGTAGCAGTAAAGAGTATCTCACTAATTTGTAATGGGCTATAATGCAAACTAAAATATAGCAAAAATGGAACTATAATTAAATAGATAAAAGTGGCACTGCCACGAACACCGGAGAAAATCGTTGCAATCACTACTTGCCAAAAATAATATTGAACTAATTTGTATAATGGAATAATATTGCGATAACAGTGAGTTTCATCGATTCGTTGGCTATATTTACTTCGTAACAAAAATACTGCCAGACTTAAAAGAGCACTAATCAAAAAAGCCAAGCGCCAACCATAATCTATCATTTGCATCGGGGTTAACAGCGCATTTATTAAGCGATTAATGATTATGCCTAGCAAGATGCCCACTTCATTCCCAGAAACCGTACCGAGAATCGCATAACTACTGTTATGCGGCGATAATTTGATGTACAGGTGATCAATATTAGCCTGCATCTCCGCACCGCTGGCAAGGCCCTGCACCATCCGCGAGACAAATAACACAACTAACGCCAAAGTTAAATTGCTTGTTGGTACCAGCCCAATCAGACAGGTTGCCACAATAATTAAAGCGGTAATTATCCCATCGACCAGAATGACTTCCTGCACCGGCGCGATTTTAGTATAGAGCTTCATGCCCAGTGGTTTTATCAGATAACCACTAAAAATTACAATAAAAAACAATAGAATAATTTTATTACTGATATATGTTTGATGCGAAATACCATCAAGAAAATAAACCGACATGAATCCCAATATAATGAAATCATAAAATTCAACAACGCAGCTCAAAGAAGCAAGCACAATTGCCTTACGTTCAGCCAACGTTAAATCGTGCCTAAGCAACAAGCGAATATTATTGATAATCATTATTTAGCATTCGAAAGATTAATTTTTTTGTAACTGCTCACCCATAACAAGTCCGTAACTACCGGAATACGAAGAAAAAACTAGGCGCGGGGCGGACACGCGTGTCCCGCAGTGTACAATATAAATACATAAGGAGCCCTGTAACGACGTTATTTCAAAGTAGTCCGAGTAATTAATTTTTTTTGCCAAAATTGAGCGCAATATTAGTGATATAGACTCCGGCAATTACTACTATACCGCACAACAGCGTCTGAATACTGACCGTTTCATGCAAAAATAACCACCCCAATAAAACCGTTTGTAATGGGATCGTATTTTGAAAAATTACCGTCTTAAATACTCCCAGTTTAAGAATCGCCTCAGTGTACCACAAGTAGGCAACAATTGTCGATAAAATGGTTATATAGAAAAATGCCAGCCAAAAACCCCAGCCAAACTGCGCAACCACCGCAAAATTGGAGCTAAACGCGGCAATAATTCCTAATAATATTCCGCCAATGGTTGCGGCATAGGCATTCATGACGATTCCACTGACTTTGCGCTGTCCAGCCAGGCGGCTGATTACCGAATAGCAGGCGAAGACCACCGTAGCCCCAATTCCATACATTTCACCGCGACCAAGGTGTACCAGTGTATTACTGCACCAATAATGTTGACACTCGGGAGTTGCATAATTAACTACGCCGATTGAGCCCAAAAGCGCCACAACTACCCCGATTTTGCTGCCCAGATTTAAGCGAGTCTTAAATACCAGTGACGACAGTACCGTTGCCATACATGGGGTAAAGGCATAGAGAATCGCCACCAAATTACCGGAAATTAATGCCTCGGCACTAAAAAATAATAAATTATAGGCACAAATCCCCAAGGCGCCCAGCAGAAACACCAACCACCATTGCATGGCATCAAGTTTATGCCACCACAAGCCGGTTTTATAGCGTAACATTATTAATAAAATCACCGCCGAGACTAGGTAACGCAAAAAAGCCACCAAGACCGGTGAGCCAACCGCAACCGCTGGTCTGGCAACATGATATAAGCCCGACCAAATTAATATTGCCAAAAAAAGTTTTAGATATGCCGTAAAATTACTATTTGTTCTCAACTCTTATCATCTTTCAAACAGGGACCTATTCGTCCTTAAACGACCGATAAATAATTATCCCGGACTAAAAAATCCGGGATGAAAAAATCGACCGCAATTTTCGTTATTTTAACCAACTATACTCGCAAAAAGTACAATTAACACCATTTTTAGAAGTAATTTCCTGACTGGAAACCAGTTGCCAGCGTGCTAAATCAATTGCCGGAAACCACGCACAGGGTTTGGCAACCGCCATATCAACCCAGGTAATATACAGATGGGTTGCCACCGGCAAAGTCTGTTTAAAGATTTCACCGCCACCGATAATACAAATTTCATCGCGATCAGCAAAAGCCGCCAACGCTTCTTCGATTGAGGGAAAAACCAGCACATCCGGAGCGGAAAAATTATTGCGGCTAACCACCACACTGGTGCGTCCGGGCAAGGCTTTGCCGATTGATTCGAAGGTCTTGCGCCCCATTATCATTACTTTACCCAGCGTCAGGTTTTTAAAATGCGCCAGATCCTCCGGGAGATGCCATGGCAACTGATTATTGGCACCAATGACCAAGTCACGATTGGTAGCAACAATTAAGCTAATTTTCTGAGCCATCTGCTTTTCCCTTAAATGGCTACCGGCGCTTTGATGCCGGGATGCGGGTCATAGGCGTTTAATTCAAAATCATGATATTGGAAATCAAAGATTGATTTAATCGCCGGATTAATCTTCATTTGCGGCAAGGCGCGTGGCTCACGGCTTAATTGCAGATTAACCTGTTCCAGATGATTTTGATAAATATGAACATCACCGAAAGTATGGACAAAATCACCAACCCCCAAATCGCACACCTGCGCCATCATCATCGTCAATAGTGCATAACTGGCAATATTAAACGGAACCCCGAGAAAAACATCCGCTGAACGCTGGTATAACTGGCAGGATAATTTACCGTCATTGACATAAAATTGAAAAAACGAATGACACGGCGCCAACGCCATTTTATCCAGCTCACCGACATTCCACGCCGAAACAATTAAACGTCGCGAATTGGGATTAGTTTTAATTTCATGGATGACATTACTGATTTGATCAACTACCTGACCATCGGCACACTGCCAACTGCGCCACTGTTTGCCATAGACCGGCCCGAGGTTACCATTGGCATCGGCCCATTCATTCCAGATGCTCACGCCATTGTCGGTTAAATATTTGATATTGGTTTCACCGCGTAAAAACCACAATAATTCATGAATAATTGATTTTAAATGAACTTTTTTGGTAGTCACCAACGGAAAACCGGCACTCAAATCAAAACGCATTTGATAACCGAAAGTTGAAATTGTACCGGTTCCGGTACGATCACCTTTAGCAACCCCATGTGCCAATACATGACGTAATAAATCCTGATATTGTTGCATACTAGCTCCCTAAATAAGATTGCAATATTTCAAATACACGCGTAGCGGTTGGTAACAATGGCGTTGGTGCCGCCGTAATCAGCGGTTGGCACCAGAGCACCTGCTGACCTTCCAGTCCGCGGGCTTCCCCATTATAGTGTTTAATTATTATCAAATCCAACTGCGCCAATCCATGCGGATAGATATGTTCAACCTTACCGATTAATTCCATCTCGTGCTCATCAACGCGAATCCCCAGTTCTTCATGGAGTTCACGCGCCAATGCTTGAAAACAATTCTCACCGGCTTCAAGTTTACCGCCGGGAAATTCCCAGTAACCAGCCATAACTTTTCCCGGTGGACGAGATGAAATCAAAATGTTGCCGCTCTCTCTATCAAGCACCACGCCCATGCAGGCGCGGATCAGCGGCGGATTGTTAACGTCCGCCACTGGTGGTACTTTCTGCAAATTGATTACGGGCAAATAACAGCAAAAATTTCATGCCACTGGCATGATCGACATTATCATCACTAAATGGTACGTAGCTATCAACTTTGAAGTTTTGATTGGGAACTACCGTAATTTGTAACGAAGTTGAGCCTTTATCGCTCATCGCCGCAAAGGCGGTTTCGGTATTTAAGCGTGGCACTACTGAATCATATTCAAAAGTTAGAAAACTAATTGGAGTCGTTGCCCGCCAGTTATAAATATCGGCATGGGCAACCGCATCTTTAAACGCAGCACTAATCAATAACTGCTGATTGGTTAAGGGTGCCAACGAGTCATTATCATTGTTATAACCGGCACTTTTAGCGGCATTATATAACATTTTGTATTTACTTAATTCTTTTGCTGGTGATTGCAATAAACCGCTAACGGTATATTTTTCACCATCAAACTCACAATCGCTGCATGAATTGAATTTGGTCGAAAATACTGCACTTTCATCCTGATTCAAATTAAAATAGGCGTAGGAGTTTAGCACATTGGCAACCAGCCCCGGTTTGGCAAATGCGGATACCCGCTTATCCTGAATGTAATACGGCGCAACTTGCGGCGTAACGGTATCACTCATCAAGAACGGCAAGGTGACATTGCTCAAATTATAAGCGCCCTCAATCGGCACTGTTTTAGTTAATTTAAACCCATAATTAGCCAAGAAGCGCGGATTTTCTTCAAGAATTTTATCTGCCCACAACGCATATCCCGCACCTTCTGAATAACCGGTTAAAAATAGCGGAATTTGATTATTCTGTAATTGATAACGCAATAAGGGCTGGACTTGCGGTAATAATTTCAACATATAAATACCGCTTAAGGCATTTATTTGCGGATAAAGCATATACGGGTGAACTTTGTCGCGATCAATCCCCTCGCCCAGATAATCCGGCATCACTACCACATAACCGGCATTTGCCAGTGTTGCAGCCACCATCTTGCTGGTATGAAATTCATCGCCGCTAAAATTGGAAGGGACATTATTTTTATTTAATACCGTAAAATGATAAAAAATCACCACCCCTTTCAACGGCTGATTAGTTTCCGGAATCAATACAGCCCCAGAGACCGGATGCGCATTATTATTCATATCCGGGGTGGTATAACTAACCTTATAGGCATCAATCAAACTATATGGCAATCCAACCAGGCTTGACTCATTATCCAAATTGATACCGGTATATTTTTCGATACTATTGATGGTAAATTTACAATTACGTCCCCACAGCCCTTTGCAGACTTCCTGCTTATAAAAATCCTGCAATGCCGCCGATTTATAAACACCAACCTGTGATTCACTTAATAATTGCCCATAGCCATCGCTAAGTGTTACCGGTGCATATTTTTTAGGTGCGATATAATTGCTGAAATTTATTGATTCCAAATAGCTGTCATGAGCAACAGTCACACTCTCGATATCAGCACCATATACCGTTCCGGCAAAGATTCCGGATAACAACACCAACGTAGTCAACCGGCGCATTATTTCCCCCAAATTTTGTTATATTTAAGCAATAGCTGCTCATCGCTTTCAAGATTGTCTTGGTCTAGGTCAATACATGCTACCGGGCACACAATCTGACATTGCGGTTCGCTGTAATGACCAATACATTGCGTACATAAATCCGGGTTAATTTCGTAAATTTCCGCGCCTTGGCTAATCGCCTTATTCGGGCACTCCGGTTCACAAACGTCGCAATTGATACATTCTTCAGTAATTTTCAATGACATATTTAAATTTCCTTTAAAACTTGGGGACGAATAAGTGCATAATGAACCTTGCCGGCTTTGGCACTTTTAAAAACACTAAATTCATCGAGATTCGGCGCAGTTTCATATTCAATATAACAAATCCCATCTGCGTTTAAATGTGGCGCAATTTGTGCCAATACCTGAGTCAATAAGTCGCTATTATAAGGCGGATCAAGAAAAATTACGTCAAATTTTTTTGTCGTTTGCGCTAAAAAACTTTGTGCATCAGCCACTAACACCTGACAATTGGTGGTTTTCAAGAGTTCGCAATTGCTGATTAATTGTTTGGCAACCTTAGGCATTTTTTCAACCATCACTACCTCTTTGGCATTCCGGGAAACTGCTTCAAACCCCAGCGAGCCACTGCCTGCAAAAAGATCCAGACAGCTTTTGCCGGTTAAATCCTGCCCCAACCAGTTAAATACCGTTTCTTTAACCCGATCTAGGGTTGGGCGCAAATCCAGTGAATCAAGTACAGGCAACTGCCGCGAGCGGTGAATTCCACCGATTATTCTAATTTTTCCCATCGCTTATATTTTCATAAATAATTTAATATTCAATCTTGGCAAATGCCTGATTGATAAATTCCGGATTATATTGACGGCTAAATTCCGGCAGAGCTTCCAGCATAATTCCACCATACTGTTTCAAAGCAATTCGGTTATCGCAAATCGTCACCTGCCCATAATCCTTTTCACTGCGAATCAGGCGTCCAACCGCCTGAATCAGTTTGATACAGGTTTCCGGCAGCGATATTTCCATGAAATAATTACCATTTTCGGCTTTAACCCAATATTCGCGTACCATATTCTGCGGATCTTTGTGCGTTTCAAACGGTAATTTGCTGATAACCACGTGCATGCAATATTTAGCCGGTAAATCCACCCCTTCAGCAAATGAATTCAAGCCAAAAATAATGCTGGCTTTACCGCTGTCGATAATTTCTTTATGTTCGGCAATCAGCTTTTGGTTGCTGGAATACTCAGTTTGCAACAAAATCCGGTTTTGCAGTTTTACCGGTAATTGAGTAAAGGTATCTGTTAATTGCTGACGGTTAAAAAACAGCACCAAGGTTCCATACGACTGCTCATAAACCAAAATTTGCCGCAAATACAAGGTCAGTTCTTTTTGAAACTGTTCACGCATGGTATATTCCGGCGCAAAGCGAAATTGTGGAATTACCAACTGACTATGCTCCGGATAATTGAAACAGGTTGCCAGTTTAAGAGTCTGAACCTGCGGGTAAAAATTAAGTCCTAATTGAAATTTAAGATGTTCAAAATTTTTGCCGATTGCCAAAGTTGCCGAAGTCAGGCACGCTCCGTACACCCGCGACCATAATTTATTCAATAACAGATTACCAACATGGGTAACCCCGGCGGTAACCAGAAAATCATTACCTTCTTTATTCAAACGCTCCTCAACCCAGCGGGCATTGGCATTAAAGCGCGAATTATCCTGATTAACCAGATAATTGGCGGTAGTGGCAATCGCTTCAACGTTGCTGATATAAAACCCCAGACGCTGTAGATTGGCTTCAACGGTAAAATCGTTGTTATTTTTGGCTTTATCCTTGAGTTTTTCCTGAATTTTTTCGGCACAGGCAAGTAGTTCACTACTACAAAAAGCCAGCTCAACAAAAATATCGCGCACATCGCTGGTAATGGCTTTATTGAGATAATCATTTAATAGCAGTACCCCATTATCAAAAATATTGCGATTAAGGCTAACCAATTGATAGAATTTATCCAGCGATAGCGCCAATTCATCGGCCTTGAGATTACACTCCTCGCACAAAGCAATATCATCCAAAATATAGCTGTTGGAAACCGAATTAATCACCAATTTTCCGAGATTATTCACCAACCCAATGCTTTGTCTAAGCTCAAACTGTCCCATAAAACCATTAATTGCATAATTGGTAAAATTGTGCGCCTCATCGATACACAGAAAATAATTTTCCGGCTTAACCGGCAGCACAATACCACCACCGCCATCCAAATCCGCCAATAACAAGCTGTGATTAGTGACAATTACTTCGCAGGATTTAAGAAATTCGCGATTACGATAAAACGGACAATTCGAGTCATCTTTTTGATTATGCGGACATTGGAAACCCAAACACTGATGTTTGTCACTGGTAATCAGCGGCTTATATTTACTTTCAATAAAAGTCGCGGCATTATCCAAATCGCCATCCCACAGGCCTTTTTGATATTCCAGTGCAATTTTGGCCAATTTCTCGCGCTCAGCTTCTTTTAACATATCCCCAGCAGCTTCGGCGACGCTTACTTCCAATTGATATGGGCACAGATAATTACTCCGCCCTTTGGCTAATCCGAATATTAAATTTCCCGGCAAATGTTTGGCAACCTGCGGCAAGTCTTTATTGTACAACTGCCCCTGCAAAATTTTGGTCGCAGTTGAAACAATCAGCTTTTTATCGCTGTTGCGCGCATGATAAATTCCTGCCAGTAAATACGCCAATGACTTACCGGTACCGGTCGGCGCTTCAATCAAACACAGATTATGCCCATCTTTATTTTCTTCATCAATTGAGCTGAAACATGAGTCAATGGCGCGAACCATTTGAATTTGTGAAGTCCGCGGGGTGAAATTTTTTAGATGGGTGGTTACCTGCTGGTAGAGCTCATCTAGAGAAGTAAACTGACTGATAGTAGTCTCCTGGAGCGCATGAGCACTCTATAAATTTATTTGTATTGGCAAAGCCCGCAATTAGCCGATCTGATAAACATCAAAACGTACCGTCTTGCCGCTTTTGCTATAGGTCGGTTTTGGTGTTGGAATTAAAGTTGCCTGCTTGTTATCACGTTTAACAACAATTCGATTGCGACAATGTTCTTTTGCCAAGGTAAATAATTGCGCCATATCATCGGTCGCGCCGCCAGCCGCATCTTCGGTAAGATCAACCAAATAATCAATTATTTGCAAATCTTTCTTGGATTTAGCGTGTTTATTATCCATAAACATCGGGTCGAGATAAACTACATCATATTGTGTGGCTACACTAGCCAGAAACTCGTGACTGCGTGCATAGACCATTTTTAACCGCGGCAGTTCCTTGGCAAAAGTAGTTAGCAAATAATTCAGGATCACCGCCAAATAGGGATTACGCTCAACCATAGTGACCTCAAAACCCGCTAGAGCAAATAGTATTGAATCGCGCCCCAATCCGGCGGTAGCATCCAGCGCCATTAATGGTTGCGCCGATGAACTCTTGAGATTTATTGCCTGCAGCAAAATTTCGCGGTGGACATTAGTTACGCGCCGGTTAAGAAATTGGGAATAAAAATCATATAACTTAAACGTCGGTAGCGATGGCGTATAGACCACTAGCCCATCCGGCTGTAGATACAAGCCAAACTTTGCCGGTTTCTCGGGCACAGAACTATGCTCCTGCAGCGTAAAGCCACTAATTCCACTAATCAAATCTGCTGCCGCTTGATGTAAACTACTTGCTGTATAATATAAAATCATCCGCGAATTATTTACCCGTCAATAGCATATAAATTGAAATTCCACCGTAAATAACATTCAGTAATCCAAAGATCAGTGCAATTTGCACCCCTTGGTAAAAACCAACGGCACTATATAGAACCATGCCAATACCACCAATAGTGTAACCCCAATTGCTAAAGGCGGCATAACCATAAACCAGCCCACCCAAACCAATTACACCAAAAATGGTATACCATTGACGATATTCAGGTTTCATCAGCACTCTGATTAATGCTGCCAGACTAGCAATAATCAATAACGTAAATTTTATGGTATCACCAATCCCGATGATATTTAAAATATTGCCAAGTAATGCCACTAGTTCAAAATAGAAAAAAAATGCATTTTTACCGCGCCAGGCATAAATAATTAACCCGACAAAGCCAATCAGATTAAAAACATTTTTCACTACTCCCTCTGGCAATGGGATCGCTACGCATAATCCAATTAACCCCAATAAACCCAACCAATTTTCTTTAATAATTTTCACAATATCCTCCTGTATTTATTTAACAAAGCGTGCATCCAAGCTATTTTTTGCAAAAAGCTCCAGATTTGCCGCCGATAAATTTAATTTAGTTGCCAACTCACGATAGTTGTCATTAATATAACCACCAAAATATGCTGGGTCGTCAGAGTTTAAGGTAACTTTAACGCCTTTGTCGAGTAATCTTAGCGCCATGTGCTCAGACAAATCCGGCACTACCTGCAAACAGCGGTTAGAGAGCGGACACATGGTTAAAGCCAATTGATCTCTGACCACCCGTCTAATCAACTCCTCATCCGCAGCAATTGCATCACCATGATCAATCCGGTCAACCCCCAGAACATCCACAGCTTCCCAAACATAATTAGCAGGACCTTCCTCACCGGCATGCGCAACCAATTTCAATTTCTCTTTGCGCGCGGTCTCGAATAAATTCTTAAATTTGCTTGGCGGGTTACCTAATTCGGAAGAGTCTAAACCAATGCCAATGAAGTTGTCGCGATAATCCATCAACTTTTCAAAAGTTCTTAACGCGTCATCTTCACTTAAATGACGCAAAAAACACGGAATAATACTGGTTACTATTCCGAACTCTGAATTAGCCCGTTTAATTGCAGCATTCATGCCATTAAAAATAGTTTGTAAACTAATCCCCCGCGGCAAATGACCTTGCGGATCAAAAAATATCTCTGAATGGGTAACATTATCCTGATGAGCTTTGACTAAATAAGCATAAGTTAAATCAAAAAAATCCTGCTCGCTAATCAATACCGACATTCCCTGATAATAAATATCCAGAAATTCCTGAAGATTGGCAAAATTATAAGCTTGCTTTATTTCCGCCAGCGACGTATATTTAATTGCCACTTTATTACGCAATGACAGATCAAGCAACATCTGCGGCTCCAAACTGCCTTCTATATGAATATGCAGTTCCGCCTTTGGCAGTGCATCAACTGTTGTCATACATTTTTACCTTAACTAATGTTTTATTCGCGATGATAGGGGTGATTTTCCAATATTGAAATCGCCCGATAAATTTGTTCCAGAATGATAATCCGCACTAACGCATGTGGAAAAACCAAATCCGACAAGCTGATACATAGATTGGCGCGCGCGCGTAACGCGGGATGAACGCCATCGGCACCACCAATAATAATATCAATCACCGGATAGTTTAGGGAAATTTTTTCCAGTTCCTGCGCAAAGCTAATGCTATTTAATTTTTTGCCGCGCTCGTCCAACACCACAACAAAAGAATTTTTAGCTAAATTGGCACTAAATTTTTTCGCCTCCGCCTCCATATTTTCCAATGGCGTTTTATGCGGATTCTTATCACCCTTGATTTCAATGAGTTGACAGCTATATTTACCGTGATTTATCCGTTTGAGATATTCATTACAACCATCCTCCACCCAGGATGGCATTTTATTGGCAAAATTTAAAATGTTGATCTTCACAAATATAATCCTGTCCGCTTAAAGTGGAAAGAGATTTAATATTAAAATTAAATCTCTTTGCTTTAATTAATGTTTAAATTTAATAAAATCATCTGGATTATGTTTGTACTTAAATAATGGAACGAACAGTATTGAGATAACCAGCGCGTAACCAGCAAAAACCAACCAGATATTATGCCAATCGCGAACACCATTTACCGTGAAATGATCAATTACAATTCCACTACCCCAAGAGCCGATAAAACCACCAAAGCCATTGGTTGCCATCATAAACAGACCTTGAGCACTCGCACGATTTTTAACTGGAGTTTCCAATTCAACAAAAATTGAACCGGAAATATTAAAGAAATCAAATGCCATTCCATAAACGATACAAGAAAGAATTAACATCCATAAACCACCGGCTGGATTACCAAAGCCAAATAAACCGAAACGGAATACCCATGCCAACATACTCATTAACATCACCTGTTTAATTCCGAATTTACGCAAGAAAAATGGAATTGCCAAGATAAATAAAGTTTCCGAAATTTGCGAAATTGATAGAATAACAGCGGGATATTTCACGGCCAGCGTATCAGCATAGAGTTTGTTTAATGCAAAATCATGCAAGAATGCATCACCAAAAGTATTGGTTATTTGCAAGCAAACACCCAGTGTTAATGAAAAGATGATAAACACCGACATTTTATAAGTCTTAAAGATCGCAAATGCATCCAATCCCAATGCTGAAGCCAGAGTTTTTTTCTCAGTAACTTCACTCGTAGCCGCTTTTTTGCCAATTGGCAAGAATAAGGTATAAACTGCGGTAAATAATGCTGCCGCTGATCCGACCATTAATTGGGTTGAATGTAATTCTAGATGCGCTAGACTTACTGTCCACATCGCAACGATAAAACCCACCGTTCCCCATACCCGAACCTTAGGAAAATGGATTACCGTGTTATAGCCGTAATTTTCTAAAACTTGATAGTTTAAAGAATAATTTAATGAAATGGTTGGCATATATGCAAGGAAATTAATCAACATCAGCACATATATTTTGGAATACTCAGTTTCTTGAGTCACCATAAACAATGATACGGCACCAATCACATGACAAATCGCATAGGTATATTTGACGCCCAACCAGCGATCGGCAATAATCCCCGTTAAGCCCGGCATAAAAATTGACGAAATTCCCATCGTGGCATAGATGGCACCAATTTGTGACCCGGTAAAATGCAAGGTGTTAAACGCATACGCCCCAAAAGTTATCAGATAGGCGCCCCACATAAAGAATTCTAAGAAATTTACAACAATCAACCGAAATTTAATGCCCATTTTCAATTCTCCACTTTAGTAAAAAAAGACTTTCTAGTTAGCCGTAGGATAATTATTTATGTCTAGAGTAACCCCACGAAGATTAATGCGATATTTCAACTGGTTTTCCACGATTTAGAGCATGAAGAACCACCGCAACTACCGCAAATAACAGATATCCACCCGCAATTTCATATGGAATAATTCGATGCGCAGCAGGCAAATTAAATACCCAGTACATCGAACCATCCAAATTAACTGAGTGGATGATACCAAATAGTGACAGTGCCGCTAGAACTACACAAGTAATAGTAGCCGCAACAATCTTACGATCAATCAAATAATAAACCAACGCCGCCCACAAAACTCCAGTTACAATAAAACCGTTTCCAAAAGTAATAATCCCGGTAATATCAGTAAACTTACCATTCGTTACCGAATAAATCATCCCCGTCAATTTATCAATATTAACTAGGTCTGGTTTAGAAGAAAGCTCAATCTGCACCATATGGGCAATTGAGGGGAATAGCCCAAAGATCGCTGCTGGATAGTATTTTTTTTCGCTAACCAAAAATACCTGCATGCTGATTTCGATTCCAACAAACATTAATACTGGCGCTAAAATTTCCGATGGCACAAAATTAATAATGTAATTTATCAATCCAAACCAGGCTCCAATACCAATAATCACAATATTCATTACCAAAAAACCAGTTTTAGCACCCATTTTTTTATAGGCTGGATAGCCGGCATAGGGAGTCGTTTGCGAAGTACCGCCAAAAATCCCCATTGCCATGGTCGCAATACCATCCCACAATAGAATATCTTTTACCGAGTATTCATCCCCCATTACCTGAGCACTTTCCACTACCGAAATGGTTCCAAAAATCACCAGTAACGCAAATGGAAAAGCAATTGAAAAATATTTAGCGGCAGTTGGAATTACGGTAAATAATCCCAAACTCGGCATTGGTAACGCGATTTCAATTGACGAAAGATTTGGTGCATGGGCGCTTCCGGTTAAGACCACTTGAAAAATATAATAAACAATCACACCAAGAACCACCGCCACCACAATTGCCGGAAGATTCGCCGGCATCTTATAACCGGCAAAATAGACCATGATAATAATCGCTAAAACAAAAAAACTAATCAGCGGTAATTGCAGGATTGACAATAGTGGGAAAAACGCAATTAGACCAACTGCAACCCCAGCTAATCCACCAAGTAGCGCCACCGTTGGCAACCAATTTTTAATTCTTAAAGCAAAAAATGAAAATATTACTTTAACCACGCCAATAAAGAAAGTACAGGCACAACTAACATACCAACTATGTGTAGCCGCATCAGCAATGCTCATACCATTGGATTTAAACAGCAGAAACGTCGGTCCGACTACGGAAAGGGTTAAACCGATACAGGATGGAGCATCGAGCCCATGGGGAAAAGCAGTGATATTTGGATTACCGGTTTTTTTGGCAAGTTTGAAAGCAAAATAAATATAGGCTAAATTACCAACGACCACCCCCACCGATAAACCAGGGATAATTCGCTTGAAAACGATGTCGGCAGGCATTCCGAAAACCACCGTCAATAAAAACGCAATGACACTCATTGTTGTCAAAATATCAAACACCAAGGTGGCTAACGCACTAAAATCGCCACCACCCAACCATTTATAACGCAAGGCTGCATTATTCACATTTCACTCCCCATGAAAGAAAAAGATACCCCTAAATATCCATTAATATTTCAAATTTTGAATTATATGGATCACACTCAACTACAAACTAAAATTCTCGCCCAGATAAACCTGTTTAACCTTTTCATCATTAACCAGTTCTTCCGGTAATCCACTCGCAAGCACATTACCCTCGCTGATAATATAGGCGCGGTCGCAAATCCGTAAGGTTTCACGAACGTTATGGTCGGTAATAATCACGCCAATCCCAAGGTCTTTCAAAAACGAAACCACTTTTTGAATATCACTAACCGCAATTGGATCAACACCGGCAAAAGGTTCATCAAGCAAAATAAACCGTGGATAATTAGCTAATGCGCGGGCAATTTCACAACGCCGGCGTTCGCCCCCGGATAATGCCATGGCATTTACATCGCGCAAATGATCAATATTTAAAGAAGTTAACAATCGGTTTACTTCTTTTTTAATAGTTTTACGATCAAGGTTTTTCAGTTCCAATATCGCGCGAACATTTTCTTCAACTGTCATCTGGCGAAAAATTGAAGCTTCCTGCGGCAAATATCCGAGCCCCAATGCAGCACGCTTGTGTACCGGGGTACTTTTGATATTTTGACCATCAAGATAAATATCGCCACCGTCAGAGGCCAACAACCCCGCCACCATATAAAAGCTAGTGGTTTTGCCGGCACCATTAGGCCCTAGCAAACCAATTACTTCATTACTATGAACATCAAAAGAAACATCTTTAACCACCACCCGCTTTTTAAACTGTTTGCGCAGATGTTTTACTTCCAGATGACTAGAAGGGGCTTGCGCTTTGTTTTCCATTGTTACCTTTCTGATCTGGCTGAAGAATGACGGTTACCCGACCGCTTTTAGTCGCGTTGACGCCATTGGCATTATTGGAGATTGCGTTATAAATCTGGGTTTGGGTATTATAGGTAAGTTTATCCCCCATCACCAAATTACCACCTTTGTTAATTCGTGCCCGTCCGGTCAAAATTGCCATATTATCTTTGGTGCTGTAATCAAAAACATTGCACTGCCCATTCATCATCTCACCGTCATCCTGTTTTTGCGAGAACGTCACCGGAGTACCGACTAAATGAACATATTTATTGCCTGCCGCATCCTGACTCGCAGTTGCACTATTGGAATTAGCGGTTAAACTCCCCTGGGTAATCACTACCCTCCCAGTAAAGGTTGAGGTCATAGTTTTCTGATCTACCGTCAAATGATCGGCAACAATCTGAATTGGTTGTGAGGTATCGCTCTTTAGCGCCCAACTATGCACACTAAGCAAACTCAAGGTAATTGCCAATATCCGTTTATTTTTGATAAATAACTTTAACATTTGATTCCACTATTAAAATCTTACTTTCATAATCGACGAAGAAGCCGATTCCGGTCAAAATACTTTTATTTTGAACCGCCCGTAACGGTTCGGAAGAGGTCGCAGTTTTTTTCTTGGCATTCAAATCAACATTACGGGTGTAGACATGCACAACCTGTTTCGGATCCGGATTGGACAAGGTCAAAACTACACTTTCTCCCAAAAAACCCAATGAGGATTTGGTATCCAGCCAGCCATCATTACTGGTAATCTGCTCACGTAACGAGGTATCCGATTCAGAATATGACTGCAAAATAATTGATTTCATTAAGATTCGATTACTATCCGGAAACTGATTACCGGCTGCTGCATTAACCCGATACAATAACGCACCTTGCGGACTATATAGACTAGCCTCAAATCCGGTTGCCGCAAATTCTGGTTTATTTTTAGGCAACTCCATTTTATGAAAATCAATCTTGGTTAACTCACCCAGCAACATACATAGTCCAGCAAGAATTATGATAGTCAGAATATTGAATAACCGTGATGAATGGTGCTTGATATGAAACATATAGTTATTTAATGAAATTACTTAAAAAATCATCATATTTATTTTGCGCCCGCATGATTAATTCAACCAACTCACGCAAGACCCCATTACCACCAGATAGATTACTAATCATATCAACACGTTTTTTTACATCCATTACCGCATTTGCCGGCGCACAGCTCAAACCCACTTTAGTCAGCACCGGTAAATCAATCAAATCATCGCCCAAATAGGCAACTTCGTTTAAAGAGATTCCCAATTCGTGGGTAATCTGTTGCAAACAACTAAATTTATCATGGATTCCGGTATGGGCAATATCAATTCCCAATTTAACGCATCTAGCCTCGGTTGCCAACGACTTGCGTCCGGAAATAACCGCAGTTTTAATTCCAACCGCTTTAGCCATAATAATTGCATAGCCATCAAGAATATTGAATTTACCAAACGGCTCTTCATGATCATCACGGATAAACACCGATCCGGCAGTCAAAACACCGTCAACATCGGTAGCAATTAATTTAATTTGCGCAGCCTTACGATAAATTATTTTTTTTGACATCAATAAACTTCTCTTAAATTAATTTGGCTTTGAATAAATCGTGAACATTAAATGCACCAAGCACTTGATTAGTTGAATCAACGGCAATCAGTGCTCCAATTTTGTAATTATTGACTAAATCAACCGCATCTACTGCTAATGCATCGGCAGCGATAACTTTAGGATTTTTGGTCATAAACTGGGTAACTTTAAGATTGCGGATATCCTCTTCGCTATCTAAAATCCGCCGCAAATCACCATCGGTAACCACCCCCAGCAACTGGCGATTATCATCAATTACAGCGACTATTCCCAAACCCTTCTTACTAATCTCTAATACCGCTTCTTTTAAGGTTGCATTTTGGGCAATTACCGGCAATTTATCGCCGGAATGCATGATATCACTAACTTTAGTCAATAAGCGCCGACCAAGACTTCCGCCCGGATGCGACAAGGCAAAATCTTCCGGTTTAAAATCACGCAATGACAATAACGCCACCGCTAATGCATCGCCAATTACCAAGGTAGCAGTCGTGCTTGAAGTTGGCGCCAGATTTAGCGGACAAGCTTCCTTATCTATGGTAACCGGCAGCACACAATCCGCCAGCACCGCCAAAGTTGAATTTACATTGCCGGTAATTGCGATAATTTTAATATCTTTCCGTTTAACCACTGGAATAATCGAACTTAATTCATCTGACTCACCGGAATAAGAGATGGCAATCAATAAATCTTTGCTATCAACCATCCCTAAATCGCCATGTAACGCTTCGGCGGGGTGCATAAAAAATGCCGCCGTCCCGGTTGATGCCAGTGTTGCGGCAATTTTATTGCCGATATGACCGGATTTACCCATTCCGGAAACGATTACCTTGCCACGACAGCCCAAAATCATTTCAACCGCAGCAACAAATCCGGAATCCAAAGATTGCCGGATTTTCAGCAAACTGGCAATTTCATCGTCAAAAACTTTGGCGGCAATTGTCAGAATTTCATTCGTTGTCGTAGACACTCTTAACCCTCTAAACCACCAGCAGTGATGTTATAGCCGGCATCAACATACATAATTTCACCGGTAATTCCACTTGCCAATGGTGAGAATAAAAATGCCGCCGCATTTCCTACTTCTTCAGCAGTAACACCTCTTTTTAAAGGTGCAAAACGGCTCATGTGATCCAATATCTTGCCGAAATTACCAATACCACTAGCGGCTAGAGTCTTGATTGGTCCAGCAGACACCGCATTTACCCGAATTCCTTCAGCACCCAAAGAACATGCCATGTAACGAGTACACGATTCCAGCGCTGATTTGGCAACCCCGGCCATATTATAGTTAGGCAACACCCGTTCGCCGCCAAGATAAGATAAGCAAACCAGTGAACCGTTGCGTCCTTGCATCATTTTACGCGCTTCGCGGGCTAGGGCCACAAAACTATAGGCTGAAATATCATTGGAAATACTAAAAGTTTCCCGATCAACATTATCAACAAAGTCGCCGACTAGGCCATTTTTGGGAGTATAAGCAATTGAATGCAACACACCATCCAAACCGTCCCAATGTTCGGCAAGGCGGGTAAATAATCCTGCAATTTGCTCATCTTGCGCTACATCCAAGGGGAAAACCAATTCGGAATTAAATTCTTTGGCAAATTTTGCCACCCGTTCGGCATGCTTTTCATTTTGGTAGGTAAATGCCAATTCGGCACCTTCGCGAAAACACGCACTAGCTACGCCGTAGGCAATTGAACGATCAGAAATTAAACCGGTAATTAAAATTTTCTTGCCTTGCAAAAATCCCATTGTTGGCTCCTATTTACATAAAATTAGTAGTATAAATTATATCAATTTTGCAACGATAAACCACAGCCAATTCTGCGATCATCATAACATCAACTAAATTTTTAAAATCTATGACAAATTGACAAATATAAATGTGTGGATTATACCATATTTCAGCGATTAGCAACGACAAACCCTACTGTAAATCATGCTATCCGCCAAATAAAAAAATGCCGCAGTGCAGCATTTTTTCATCTCATTCTAAAGCTTATTAAATGGTTTTATTTAACAACTCAAAACCGCCACGGTCATTCCGCCGCACCATGCCAATTTTTTCAAGATGATTCATCAAGCGCGCGGCCTTATTATAACCAATACCAAATTGAGTTTGCAGCGAACTGATCGAACAACGTTTACTATCGATAATGAATTTTACCGCTTCATCAAAAAGCGGATCTTTTTCAATGCTGCCGCTATCCGGATTACTATCATCCTCAAAGCCAGGAATCTCAACGCTACCCGCACCGGTTAAAATTTCATCTATATAATCCGGGCTACCCATTTCCTTGAGGTAATCGACAATATGATGCAATTCATCATCATTAACAAAGGCACCATGAATCCGCCGCGGGAATCCTGAGCCGGGATTTAAAAATAGCATATCGCCCTGCCCGAGCAAGCTTTCCGCACCCTGCTGATCGAGGATCGTCCGCGAATCAATTCGGTTGGACACTAGAAAAGAAATCCGCGCCGGGATATTAGCTTTAATCAAGCCGGTAATAACATCTACCGATGGCCGTTGGGTTGCCACAATTAAATGAATCCCGATCGCTCGGGCTTTTTGTGCCAATCTGGCAATATATTGTTCAATTTTTTTACCGGCAACCATCATCAAATCCGCCAGCTCATCGATAATCACCACAATATACGGCCATTTCTGCAACGGTTCCGGATCGTTTAAATCCAGACTATAGGGGTTATAAATCGGATTACCGGATTGTAATGCCGCTTCAACTTTTTGATTGAAGCCAACAATATTTTTAGTCCCGACTTTAGCCATAATTTTATAGCGCTGCTCCATCTCACCCACTGCCCATTTAAGCGCGTTGGCAGCTTGCGACATATCGGTCACCACCGGTGCCAATAGATGCGGAATATCTTGGTAAAACGATAATTCCACCATCTTGGGATCAATCATAATGAATTTAACTTCATCGGGAGTGGCTTTAAATAAAATCGATAAAATCATGCCGTTCACCGAAACCGATTTACCGGAACCGGTCGTTCCGGCGACCAACAAGTGTGGCATTTTGGCTAAATCGGTAACAATTACATCGCCGGCAATATCTTTGCCCAACGCCAAAGTCAGTAAACTTCCGCTATTTTGGTAAGCCGCCGAATCGAAAATTTCTTTAAGATAAATCATCTGGCGTTTAAAATTCGGCACCTCAATCCCCATGGTATTTTTACCAGGAATGGTATCAACTATCCGCACAATCGGCAATGCCAAAGCCCGGGCAATTTCTTTTGCCAGATTGGTAATTTTATCGCCACGGACACCCTTGGGTGGCACTAACTCATAACGGGTAATTACCGGACCACTTTCAACATTGCAAATTTTTATTTCCACGCCAAATTCCGCCAAGGTATTCTCAATAACATTTGAGACATATTCAACCGTTTCCGGCGATACACCCTCGCTTTGCGCGCGTGGTAAATTTAGCAGGCCGGTACTTGGCAGCATGCTCTTTGCTGCCGAATCCAGCAAATCTGCCGACTTGCTATAAATATGATTATTGGTTAATCCGGCTTTTAGTCCTTGCGTTCGTGGCTGTTCCCGGGCTGGAATTACCGGCAGATCTTCAATCCGTTGCGGTGTTACTGCTTCGGCAGCCTCATCTTCGCTATCATTTTCAAACAGCGGATCATTGATATCAAAATCTATGTCTTCATCGTTGTCAATCCGCGCAACAGTTTCTTCTTCACGGGACTTGAATAGGTTTTTAGCAAAGGCAAACCGCGAGTGAGCAGGTTTACTTAAATTATCTTCAGCTTCCTCATCATCATTTTCAATTGGACTAGAATCAAATTTACTACTTGTAGCTTGCGACACAGGTTCCTCAGCAGCGACCGCAAGCGGTTTAGTATCCTCTTCTTTACGAGAAACCAATCCGGTGGCACGGAGATAGAACCACTCCAAGGTTGCGCCGATTTTTTCAGCAATATATAGCCAGGAAATACCAAAAGAAAAAGACAAACAAATCACAATCAATAACAAACTAATAATCGTGACGCCAACTTCACCAATTCCATGATAGCTGATATCAAACAAGAACGCACCGAAACTTCCACCATAACCATCCGGTAGCGGCGTTGGTTGATGATAAAAAGTCAGATATTCGAAGGTTGCCGAAGCACCGACCAAGAGAATATAGCTAATTATCCGGTAAATATGACTCCAACTACCAACCGGAATTTTTTTACGCGAAATTTTATAAAACCCCAAATAAAACAATCCCAACATCAGCCACCATGCCGAATAACCAAAGATATAATATAAGATATCCGAAAAATAGGCACCAATCGCACCCAATTTATTATATACCACCGGTGAATCGATACTCTTTGACCAGCAGCTATCCAACGGTGAATGCGTTGCTAGCGCCACTGCGATCATGATACTAAACGCAAATAATAAAATTGCGACAATATCATTGATTACCTGTGCCATTTTGGATGGAAGAATCGTCTCGCGATTTTTGGTAGCAAACTTCGGTTTTTTGGTCGGTAAATTAGTATGCATTTTTTGACTGGTTCTCATTGCCTTTTATTTCTGTAGATTACTTAAATTTTTGAATATCACTAATCAGCCGCCGTTGAGTATCGCTCAATAGTTGTGAATCACCAGTTTCTTCTGCCAGCATCGAGAGATAGGTTAACCCATCCAACGTCACTTTGAGATTCAGGCTGCTATCAAGATAAGAACGCGCCTTACCCCACAACTGTTTGCGGTAACTCAAAATTCCCAACGCCAGCAAAATTCCACTATTTCCGGTATTTTTGGTCAGATATTTTTCAGTTAGCGTCAATAAGCGCTCGATTCCGGCACTGTTATCCAATTTACGCGCAAGAGCCAAAATCGCATCGGGATAAATCAGTTGCAGACTTTCATCTTTGGCATGATCAATCAGAAAATCCAGTGCCATTTGATAATCTTTAACCCGTAGTAGCGCATCAAAATAAATCTTGGCATACAAAAAGCTCGATTGCTCGGATTTTTCCAAACGCCGATAGATTCGGCTCAATTCCTCGGCATCGCCAATTTCGGCAAATAAGCCGCCTAATACCCGTGCTTTATAGCGGTTGGCTTTATATTCGCGCAGACTATCGTGTTTGAGCAACCATTCAAGAACTTCATAGGCTTTATGATAATTACCCAGATACAGATAAACTTTTAAGAGCATTCGCCGCGATGGAATGTGTTTAAAATCCAACTGCAATGCCGCTTGTAGATTATCAATACATTGCCCGTATTGCTGCTCGTTGTAGAGGTTTTCGGCAAGAATCATATGTTTAGCCAATTGCCATTTCGGTTCGCTGAACCCGGCGATTTCATCCACGATTTTATTTTCTAAAGCCGCATCCTGCATGATGCTGGCAGAACGCAGCGCCAACATATACGCCAAAAATTTATTATCGGCTGAAGTTTGCTGTTTAACGGTCTTGATGGCAAATTTATAACAATTTTTATAGCGGCCCTCAAAATAATACAGTCCGGCTAGATTAAGGTATTTTTGACCTAAAATCAGCGAGCGTTTTTGCCGCGAACGTTGTAGTTTGGATGGAATTCGTTTGACATTAATGATAATCCGTAATAAATAATAGATTATCCAGAAACTCAATAACCATACCACCAGCAATAGATTCAGGCTAAATTCGAGCCGATAATTAGCAATCGCAATCGTGACAAATCCACTGTTAAAATGGCTGAAGCCTGCTACCGCCAAGGCTAAGGCAAAAATTATTACCGCTTTGATAAAATGTTTCACGCTTTATTTTCCTTGCATTAACTGTTCGGTTTTCGCCAATGCCTGCATGGTCAAATCCAGATTAACCTGACTTTCGGTCAATGAAATTTTTTCCAGTTGGGTAGTTGCACTCAAGGCTTTTTGGCTGGCGGTATTGAGAATAAAGTAATTACGTAATAATTCTTCGGAAGACTGCAAACTGCTTAACCATAATCCCTGATTACGGTTCATTAATGCTTGGCGGGCATTAAACAGATTCAACTGCAATTGTTGGCGAATCATCAGCTCGTTTTCCGGCAGCAAGGTTTTTTCAGCGCCTGGATTAGTTTTTACCACTTTAACCAACCCGCTTAATGATTCTTTGGCATTCTCAAGTAAGCGTTGCCACCATTTCAAATCTGCATTCGGTGTCTCACTTGAAACACTCACCGGTGCAACCAATTGCAGGTGCGGAATGGCATTAATAATATTTTCCAATTCGCCGGCAACCAGATTATTATCAAAATTATTCTGCGCCTGTAAATTATCTAAATCCTGCGTTAAATTCAATTTTAAGGTGCTAAATAGCGGATCATTGGTTGCCGCCAGTAATTGTTTGGCATAACCAAGCATCTTAATAGCTCCGGCAAAATCATGATAGAGATACAAACTTTGATTAGCGCCGCCAATCAAGCTATTAATCTGATTTAGAATAATCAGACTTTGATTGGGCGTCAAAGAATTTACCGAGTTTTGCAGCGCTTGCTGAGTTGCGGTCAATTGGCGAATTTGTGTTTTAAGTTGGGCATTTTGCGCATATAAATTATTAATTTGCTGTTGCTGGGCATAATTTACTTCCCACAGATCAAAAAAACCATTGCGGGCAAATAGTCCATAATAAACCGTACCGCCCAACAGCGCAATTGATAACAAGGCCAATAAATGCGGTGTTTTGGATCCGCGGGGAGTTTTTTCCTTTTGCGGCTTATCAACTACCGTGGTTGCTGCGCTTGGTGCTGGATTATTTTCAGTTTGATTCATTTTAATGTTCCATTAAATTTTTTATTAATTCCACAATCGCATGATTGGAGCTATCTTTAGTTTGATAAATGTGTTTAAACCCGCTATCTTTAAGATAGCTGCTAATTTGTTGGTGCAGGCTAATAATAGCCAGTTGTGCCACCGTATCCCGTAAATGTGGGTACTGCTGTAAACCACTTAACAAATATTCAGCAATCTGGCGACTGGTTACGATGATCCCTTTCGCGGCGGGGTTAGCTAGAAGTTCTTCAATTAACTGCGGCGCAATCTGCCAGTAATTTTCACGCTGATATAAACTAATAAACTCGTAACTAATTGCCTGGCTTTGTAAATAATCAGCCAATTGACTATTAATTTTATCGCCGCCAATCACAACTAAATGCTCTATTTTACCCGATAACAATAGTTCTTCGCTAATTAACGCGGTAACCCCGGCGCCAGAATGCGGAAAACTCACTGGATTGGCGGTAAATTTTGCCATTAGTTCACCGCTAGCGCGCCCGACACAAAATATCTGGGTACCCGCGGTCAACCTTGACCACTCCGCAGCCAATAGCTCAATTGCACTGGGTGAAACCACCAGTAGCTCCTTAGCTTGCGGCAACTTGCTGACCGCGGTAGCGATTCCGCTCACCGAGGGAATTAATTCCATTAGCGGCAAATGGCTGGCAGTAATACCAGCTTGTGCCAGTAAATCCTGCAAAAGCATCGCCTGTTGTCGCGGACGGGCAATTAAGTACATTTTAATCGGTCACAATTTTTAAGCGCTCAATAACCGCTAAAGCACCAGCATTAATCAGCACCCGTGCACAGTCCTGCCCAATTTGCAAATAATCCCCTGCCGCACCAGTAGCGGTAGCGTTTAAATAAACATCGCGTTGACTATCGGCAAGTAAGGCGGTTAAGGTCAATTCTCCGGCGCTAATCCAGGCAAATCCCGCCAACGGAATATTGCAACTGGCATTCAAATAGCGCCCCATTTCGCGTTCGGCGCCAATCATCGCCGCACTATTGCCATCATGTAATGGTTGTAATAATTCAAGCAACTCATGACGCTGGCTGCTGATTTCGATACCCAACACCCCCTGCCCGATTGCCGGAATAAATTGCTCTGCCGGCAAAACCTGCCGAATCCGTTCCTGTAAACCCAATCGTTTTAAACCGGCAACCGCAAGAATAATGGCATCATATTCGCCGCCATCAAGTTTAGCAATCCGGGTTTGTAAATTTCCGCGCAACATTTTTATCGTCAATTGCGGATAGTCCCGTCGTAAAATTGCCATCCGTCTGGCACTTGAAGTTCCAATCACCGCTCCGGCTGGTAATTCAGCTAATGAGGAATAGTTATTGGAAACCAGAGCATCATATGGATTTTCACGTGCCAAAACTGCCGCCAAAGTAAACCCAGCCGGTAAATTTGCCGGTAAATCTTTCAATGAATGAACAGCAATATCAGCACGTCCATCGAGTAACTGTTGCTCTAATTCCTTGATAAATAGACCCTTACCACCAATCTTATCCAGCGATTTATCTAAAATCCGGTCGCCAGCAGTAGTTATACCAATAATTTCAACTTCTAATTGCGGATAATTGGCCATCAATAATTCTTTGACATGATTCGCCTGCCACATTGCCAGCGCACTATTGCGTGAAATAATTTTGAGCTTATTAAGCATGACTAATCCTTTGCCGCGACATTTCAAATACCGCTATTGTTACTGCCATCGCCAGATTTAATGATTCGGCGCTCCCGCGCATCGGAATTGTCACCCGATTGGCACATTTATTTAAAATAGCGCTACTTAAACCAGCCCCTTCGTTACCAAAAACCAAGGCACTCTCTGTGACTAAATCTTGTTGATATAAGCTATTATCACCATGCGGGGTAAATGCCAGAATACTACCAGTATAGGTCTTTAAGAAATCCTCAATCGTACCATCGCTAATAATCATCAAACCAAACTGGATTCCCTGTGAGGCACGTAAGACTTTGGGGTTATAGACATCGACACTGCCGTTAGAAAGAAAAACCTGCTTAATCCCTGAAGCTTTGGTTGCGCGTAAAATCGTTCCCAAGTTACCGGGATCCTGAATATTTTCAATAACTACCCAATCACCGCTAAACTCCGCTTGGCTGGCTGGTTGTTCTGGTAAACTAATTACCCCAACCATATCAACTGAAGAATCCAGCAGATTCATCTTTTTCATTACCAACTCATCCACCAAATGGATTTGGGACAATGGCAGCTTATTAAACTGCGGATAGTTATCCAACGCGGATTCCAATAAAATTAGCTCGCTTAATAACCCACACTGAAGTGCTTCATTAACCAGATGTTCACCATAAATTACTGCCTGTTTCTCGGTTTGGCGATGCTTGCGTTCGCGTGCCAAACGTACTACCCGTTTAACTAACTGATTGTCCCGCGATTCTATTTTTTTATATTGCATAAAAATACCTGCTTGAATTTAAGCAGGTATTTTATCAAATTATCTAATTTTAATTTAAATTAAACTATTTGGATCCACGTAATTATAGCCTAAGTCACGGGCGACCGCATAATAAGTGACATTACCCTGACAAATATTTAGACCATTCATTAAATGTGGATTTTCACGAACTGCGGTTTTCCAGCCTTTATTGGCTAATTCAACCACAAATGGCAGTGTTGCATTAGTTAACGCCAAAGTTGAAGTCTTGGCGACCGCACCGGGCATATTAGCAACGCAATAATGCACCACATCATCAACGATATAAGTTGGATTTTCATGAGTAGTTGGCATTGAGGTTTCAAAGCATCCGCCTTGATCAATTGCCACATCAACCAATACCGCACCTTTTTTCATTTCTTTAAGCATACTTCGGCTAACTAACTTCGGCGCTGCAGCTCCAGGAATTAATACGGCACCAATAATCAAGTGTGCACTTTTAATCGCTTTTTCCAAATTCATGTGATTACTATAGATGGTTTTGATTCTGCCGCCAAAATCATTGTCAATTTTTTTCAGCACATTCAAATTACGATCAAAAATCGTCACATCCGCGCCCAATCCGGCAGCCATCCGGGCAGCATTCAATCCAACTACGCCACCACCGATTACTACTACATTGGCTGGCTTGACTCCTGGTACTCCCCCCATAAGCACACCACTACCACCTTTATGCCGCTCCATTGCATGCGCACCGGCCTGAATTGATAGCCGTCCGGCGACTTCCGACATCGGAGCCAACAGCGGCAAGCCGCCCTGAGCATCAGTGACGGTTTCATAGGCAATCGCGATACAATCCGATGCCAATAAACCTTTAGTTTGCTCCGGATCTGGTGCCAAATGCAAATAAGTAAACAGCAACTGGCCCGAACGCAGCATTTTGCATTCATTAGCTTGTGGCTCTTTAACTTTAACTATCATTTCGGCACTGGCAAATACTTCCTCCGCCGAACGGGCAATTGTTGCCCCGGCACTGATATAATCTTCATCACCATAACCAATTGCCAAACCAGCATTGGTTTCAACCAATATCTGATGTCCGTGCCGTACCAGCTCATAAACACCGGCGGGTGTCATTCCCACCCGGTATTCATGATTCTTGATTTCCTTAGGTACCCCAATTAACATTTCAGTATCCTTCCAAAATTTTTTAATAACCCCACATTCTAATCCAGCTTTCAAAAAAAAGCTAGTTGCAGTGCAATATAAAATGCTTGAATTTTTATTTATCTATAAAAAAACGAATATTCACAATTTCAAACGAATAATAATCTTAGTGATAAGTTCTAATTTTGTGCCATGCTTGATTAATTTCACCAAAACAACACATAAATAAAATTAAAAAACCGTTACTTACCAAAAAGTATATCGCTATGTAAGAGAAATAGCCGACAATAAAAAACTGCACCGAAGTGCAGTTTTTTATTGTTATTGTTGTGGAGCATCCGCTCCTGGAGTTGCTGGTAATTCAGCTACCGGAGCCGGCAATGCCGCTTTAACTGACAAACGCATTCTTCCGCGATCATCAAACTCGGTAACTTTAACATTAACAGTTTGCCCTTCTTTCAGATAATCGCCAACATTATTAACCCGTTCATTGGCAATTTGCGAAATATGAACAAAACCTTCACGTCCACCCATGATGGCAACCATGGCACCCATATTGCGATCTAAAATACGGGTAACTTTACCCTCATAAACTTCACCCAATACCGCTTCGGCAACAATATTTTCAATAATTGACCGCGCTTTATCTGCACTTTCACGAAGATTAGAAGCAATAGTAACCACACCTTCATCGCTAATATCGATAGTGGCACCGGTTTCAGCAATAATGCCTTTAATTACCGAACCACCTTTACCGATTACATCCTTGATTTTTTCCGGATTAATCTTCATGGTGTATAACCGTGGCACCAACTCCGACAATAGTTTAGGATATGGTAATGCTTCTTTCATCAAACCTAAAATATGCATCCGTCCTTCGCGGGCTTGTTGCAATGCAACTTGCATAATCGGTTTAGTAATTCCTTCGATTTTAATATCCATTTGCAAGGCAGTAATACCTTTTTCAGTCCCGGCAACTTTGAAATCCATATCGCCTAAGTGATCTTCATCACCAAGAATATCGGTCAGAATCGCAAATTTATTACCTTCCAGAATCAAGCCCATTGCCACTCCGGCAACATGATCTTTAACCGGCACACCGGCATCCATCAATGATAGGCAGCCAGAACAAACCGTTGCCATTGAAGAAGAACCATTTGATTCCAAAATTTCTGAAACAATCCGTAATGTATATGGAAAAGCTTCATGATCCGGCAACACCGCACGTAACGCGCGTTTAGCCAAATTACCATGTCCGATTTCACGGCGTTTCGGTGCACCCATCCGACCGCACTCACCTGTTGAGAATGGCGGGAAGTTATACTGCAACATAAAGCGGTCATTGTAAAATCCAGTAATGGCATCAATCATTTGCTCATCCATTTTGGTACCTAGCGTAGCCACACCCAATGATTGAGTTTCACCGCGGGTAAACAAAGTTGATCCGTGCGAACGCGGCAACACCCCGGTCTGGATATTAATCGGACGAACGGTGCGGGTATCGCGACCATCAATCCGCGGCTCACCATTCAAAATTTTTGAACGAACAATCTGTGATTCCAAATCAAATAGGTGATTATTGATTACGTTGGTCAAATGTTTATTGTCTTCAGTAATTAATTTTGCCAATACTTCAGCTTTAACTTCATTGGCTTTGCTGTAGCGCGCCTGTTTTTGGCGAATATTATAAGCTTCAACCAAACCATCGTAAGCCAAAGTTTTAATTTGTTCAACTAATGCCAAATCTTTTTCCGGAGCTGTCCATTCCCAGATTACCGGATTTACTTCGGCAACCATTTCATTAATTGCATTAATCACGTTTTGCAATTGTTCATGCCCAAACATAACCCCGGCCAACATTACATCTTCCGGCAACTCTTTTGCTTCCGATTCAACCATTAATACCGCATGTTTAGTTCCGGCAACCACTAAATCCAGTGCTGAAGTTTCAATTTCAGCCCGACTAGGATTAATAACAAATTGATCATCAATATAGCCAACACGAGCGGCGCCCAATGGACCTTTAAATGGTAAACCTGATAATGACATTGCTGCGGAGGCCGCCAACATTGCCACGATATCAGAGCTAACTTCAGGGTCCAATGAAATCACCTGCGCAACCAGATGGATTTCATTATAAAAACCTTCTGGAAATAACGGGCGAATTGGACGGTCAATCAAGCGCGCAATCAAAGTTTCATGATCAGCTGGACGACCATCACGTTTTAGAAATCCACCGGGGATTTTGCCGGCGGCATAGGTTTTTTCAAAATAATCTACGGTCAACGGGAAAAAATCCTGACCATCTTTAACATTTTTATTGGCAACCACTGTCGCCAAAACTACTGTATCACCCATCGTGGCAACAACGCTTGCCGTTGCCTGACGCGCCATTACGCCGGTTTCAAGAGTTACCGTATGTTTACCATACTGAAAACTTTTAGTTACTTTATTAAACACTGATATTTCCTTATTAAAATACACTTTAAGCCTTTAAAGAAGCTATTAATTCAGCTTGCAGCAAGCGGATTTAATAGCTTCCTCAACCTTACTTTTAATTTAAAGACCCAAGTATTTCATTATTACAAAATTAAAGGCACTGAATTTTACCATAAAACCCACTAATAAAAACTAATTGTTGAATTTGAGAAACCGCCTTGCAGATATTCAAAGCGGTTATGTGAAATAAAATTAGTCATCACGCCTTAACTAATCATTTACTTTCAGCGCGGATAGTAGCTGCCGGTTTACCAAGAGTGACCGTAACAACCACCTGAGAGTGATTATACTGGGTGGTTGCGCTATCCTGATTTACCACTTGCGTCAACTCAGTTTTAAACTTGGTTTTTTTCTCAATTCGGGCTTGAATTTTTTTTGCCAATTTGGCGCTTTGGTCATAGCTAATCTTGACTGATTCAACCTTACCCTCTTTGATTTGCTTAACTATCTGATCAACCTGTTTTTGATCGTAGCTACTAAAAAATACCGGATACCATCCGCCAACTAGCATAGTTGGATTGGTGGATGGTTTGGCATGACAACCACTAGCTGCCATTTTGCCGGCAACTAGTGACTCATTCAGAGGACTACTGCTATTACAACCTTCAGCAGCAAAAACGCTAATCGCAACGATGCTCAATAAACCAAATAATATTTTTTTCATCATAAGCTCCTTTTAATTGAATAATTTAACTAAGTCCGCTGGGTGATCAAGAACCACTGCCGCGCCAGCCGCCACCAGCTCATCTTTACCGCGCAACCCCCAGCCGGCACCAACTGGATACATCCCCGCGCCAATTGCGGTATTGATATCGACATCACTATCACCTAAATAAATAATTTCCGCTGGTGACAACTGCATTAATCCGGCAATTTCACGCGCCGATGTTGGATCAGGTTTTACCGGAACCCCTGCTCTAGCGCCAAAGGCATATTCAAACTGCCAGCGGGTAAAATATTGCGCCATCACCCCCGGCATAAACTGATGGGCTTTATTGGAAAGAATCGCCATCCTAATATTACGCGCGGTTAATTCATCCAATAACTCCGTTACCCCGTCATAAATAACGGTAAAACGATTTAAATTATTACCATATTCAACCAGCACTTCATCAAAAATCTGCTCATACTTGCTACCGCTTTGCCAATCTTCCGGCACTGCCCTCCATACTAAAGTCGCAACCCCATCACCGATAAACCGGCGATAATCATCAACCGGATGGGTAGGCAAGTCGTATTTTTTAAGAACACTGTTGACGGTATATGCTAGCTCGTTCAAAGTATTTAATAAAGTCCCATCCAAATCAAACACCACCGCTTGATACATCAAAACTCTCCCAAAATATAATTTAGCCGCATCACTATTGACAATGATTTACACTGGTTTTGCTGGGTTAGCTACATACTCAAAACTGTTCCAGCAACGTTAATTTCTATTTAACGATCAGGTTACAAACAGCTATTCTATCCCAACCAATCACCACGGACGGGTAACCGTGGATTTATCTTCATTCAAGATATTGCTAAGTTCCTCGGTATTTTGCCGCACTTGCGAAATATAACTATCATCCATTTTCCCCTTGTAAAGCTTAAATAGTTTATCCAAATGCTGGCGGTCAATCGCGCGAAATTTCTCAATTGCCTCCCGCGAATAATCACTGGTATATCCCAATAAACGATAGGCGCGATAAGCCATTGTCAGTGAACTTTCAAACGTTTCACGAAATAATTCATCAACCGCAAAATTCTGCTGCATTCCCTCATACAAATCAATCCGGTTACGCACCCGTACCAGAACTTTGAGTGCTGGATAAACCCGTCTAACTTCGTGAGCGAGTTTCAATGCCGCCTTGGAATCATCAATCGCAATTACCAAAATCTTGGCATGTTCAATGCCGGCAGTCTGCAACAAATCCAACCGACAGGCATCACCAAAATACACCTTGAAACCAAAGCGGCGCATGGATTCAACCTGATTGGCATCCAAATCCATAATCGTAGTGCCAATACCATTGGCCATCATAAACCGTCCGACAATTTGGCCAAACCGTCCGAACCCCGCCACAATAACCGGGTTGTCATTTTTTTCGACATCCGGCTCCGGTGTTTCGTTCGTTTCGCTCAACCGTGGTTCAATAATTTTTTCATAAACCAGCATTATCAATGGAGTCAATAACATTGATAATGCCACTACGGCAATTAATTCACGTGCAATTAGCGGCGAGAAAATTTGCTGCTGCAGACTGAACGAAATTAATACAAAACAAAATTCGCCACCCTGGGCTAAGGTTAAGGCAACCAGCAAATTATCTTTTAATGCCCGGCGGCAGCTTTTACCCAAGGCAAATACCACCAAAAATTTAACCGCAATCAGAATTAAAACTAAGCTGATAATCAGCCAAAATTTTGCCACAATCAATGAAAAATTAATATTGGCACCGACCGAGATAAAGAATAAGCCCAGCAATAATCCTTTAAACGGCTCAATGTCCGCCTCCAATTCGTGACGGTATTCACTCTCCGCCAGCATTACCCCGGCTAAAAAGGCGCCCAAAGCTGGCGATAAACCAACATATTGCATTGCCAGCGCCGTTCCGATCACCAATAATAATGCCATAGCAGTGAAAGCTTCGCTCAAGCGGCTGCTGGCGACGAAGCGAAACACTGGACGTAACAAATATTTACCACCAACAAAAATCCCGACCATTACCGCCAGAATTAGTAAACCCTGTTGGTAACCGCTAAGCCCGGAATTATTAGCACTCTGTGCTCCCGCGCCCAATAACGGAAAAATTGCCAGCATCGGAATTACCGCAATATCCTGAAATAGTAGTACTGCAAAGATGGTATTTCCGGCTTCGAGCTTAATCCAGCCTTTTTCGTTCAGCATCTGTAACACAATCGCGGTGGAAGATGAAGTAAAAATCATCCCGATTGCCAGAGCGGCAGCCAACGATTGTCCATAGAGCCGTGAGATGCCCGCAATTACCACCGTCGTTAACACCACCTGCAGACCGCCGGTAATTAACAACGGTCGGCGTAATTCCCACAACATCGCCGGACGCAGCTCAAGTCCAACCAAAAACAGCATCATCACCACGCCAAATTCGGCAAAGTGCATAACACTATCGCTATTATTACCAATCAGCCCAAGTGCAAATGGTCCGATGATGATACCGGCAAATAAATAGCCCAATACCGAGCCAAAGCCAATTTTTTTGCTAATCGGAACGGTAATTACGGTTGCCAACAAATAAATAAATGCCTGAAAAAACAGATATTGATATGACATAGTTTATTTATCGTGTAAAAAGCCCTGTTTAGTCATGGTTGGCTTGACGTTCGGGAAATACACCTGTTGATAAATACTTGAGGTTCGACTACTCCAGTTTACTTCTTCACTGCGGTTAATTCCGGCTAAATATTCCGCCATGGTTTTATCATAGGCACGGATATTTTCTTCCAGAATTGCTGGATTGTATTTTTCATAATGTGCGTAGGTAGCCAGTGGCAAGCGGGGTTTTAACTTAGAATTATCAGCCGGATAGCCCAGGCACAGTCCATTTACCGGAAAGGTGTATTCCGGTAATCCCAGTAATTCAATTACTTCCTGTGCATGTAAGCGAATCCCGCCAATCGGTACAATTCCGAGTCCAAGAGATTCAGCCGCCACCGTCATCCCGCCCAAAGCGATACCACAATCAAAAATTCCCACCAAATTACCTTCGGCACTTTCATGAATAACTTGCTGGCGATTGTTTAATTTTGCGGCTAATGAAGTTTTATAAAAATCGGCGACAAAGAGAACAAATACCGGTGCTTGTGCCACCCATGGCTGCCCACCGCACAGTTCGGCTAATTTTTTACGCAGATCTTTATCGCGAACAATTACCAGCGACACCTGCTGTCCGTTAATAGACGTTGGCATCGCTTGCGCCGCTTCAATAATGGTAGTTAAAACCGCATCCGGAATATCTTTATCCAAATAACTACGGATGGAACGATGATTTTTGATTATTTCGATAGTTTGATTCATTTTTCTTCCTCAAGAATTTAATAAGCCCTCAATTTTACCTCTTTTAGTTAGTCATGATGATTATCATTGCGTCGAATGTGGTTGAGACTCTTTATCCGCGACTACCGCCGAAGCACCATTTTTAACCGCTTTCCAGGCGATACAGCCGCCTTTGGCATAGGTTGCGCAAACGGCGGTTACCGCCGCCGGATGATCGTCAATCACTTGGGAAACCCGCGACTCCGGATTGAGGTTGGGCAGCAAATTCATTCCCAATATTCCATAACAGGGAAGCAGCCGCGAATATTTGCCAAGTTTTTCGCGATAGTTAGCCATTTTCATCATCTCAGACTCTCTGCCAACCAGTTAAATAACGGCAATAGATTTTTATAATGAGTTAAAACCTCAGTAGCCAGGTTCTCCCACGGATAATCCGCCCCCGTAGATTGGTGATGCCATAACGCCACCCCTTTATTCTTTAATAGCTCGCTTCTAGCGAACTCCGCAGTGAAACCACAAGGAATTTTTTTATATCTTTCAATGTAAAGCAGTTCATAGCGCCCGGTTAATTCGGCAAGAATCTTTTGCAACTGCTGACCGCGAATATCATCAATTACTCCTTGTTGATATTGCTCAAGCTGCGATTTGTCAAACTGAAACAGACCGGCACCGCAAATGATTTGGTTGTTTTCGATTGAGAAATAAAAACCCGGAGAGCAGGGATTTTTATGATAATAAAAGCCTATCCGAGTATAGCTATGATAAGGGGTTTTATCTTTACTAAAGCGAATATCGCGATTAATGCGAAAAATTTTGCTTTCCAGTGGATAAGCACTTATTTCACGTAGTTGCTGTACCATATTATCGGCAAAATCTTGTGTCGGCAACAAGACCTGTTCCTGATATTCGGCCTTATGCGCGTTAAACCACTCGCGATTATTATTCAATGCCAGTTGTTGTAAAAATTCTACCGTTGAGTAATTGAACATTACAATCTCTCCTATTTGACAGTTCCACTAACTACCGATATAGCCAATATAATGCCAAGATTATAAAGTAATATCGCTTTATTAACCACTCATTTGATCTTTAAAATTTGAAACAGATAATTTCGGAAATCGGCAAGAACCGAAACAATAATCTGCTTATCACCAAACCCACGATAGAGCATCAGCGCCCCTTGTGAACAAGAAAGCCACAAAAGCGCCAAGGAATGGGCTTCAATTCTTACATTCTGTTGTTGTGCCGCATCTTCAATTAACTCAGCGATAAAATCCAGTATCGGAGTAAAGGCTGCAACAATTGTTTTTTGGATCTCGGAATTACAAACCGCCAACTCTTGCGCGCTAATGCCAACGACACAACCAACTAAATCATTTGCCACAACCTCAGTCTCAAAAGTTTCGAAAAATAATTTTAATTTTCCTACCGGGTCATAGTCCGCAGAAAGGACTAAATTGGTATATTTATCTAGTGAACGTTGAGAAAATCGCAAAATTGATTCAATAATCAAGTCATTTTTTGATTTAAAATAATGAAAAAAAGCCCCTTTGGTTATTTTTGCCAATGCGCAAATATCATTTAATGAGGTAGCAGAAACACCTTTTTGTAAAATCAGTGTTTCCGCGGCACCCAAAATTGCATCTCTGGTTGACATTAAACATCTGCCAGCGTAATTAAATTAACCCGCGTAGAAAGTGCATGTAGTGCAATATTGTGTAACATTTCACTAACGGTTGTACAACAATCCATTACCACCGAAACCTTATATTTTTCAGCCTGTTTGGATATTGCCGTATGGGTCACACAATTTTGAGTCATCATTCCGCAAATAAGCAATTCATCAACTGCCAGCTTAGATAATACCGATTCCAATGTGGTCTCATGAAACGAATCCGCAAATTTTTTTATCACGATTGTCGCGCTTGGGGCAAGTTGGAGTACTTGTGCATTAATCTCGGCACCAATACTCCCTTCATTAAAAAATGGAGCAATTCCATGACTACTATCCGCAATATGTTGAACATGAATCACGGGCACACCCTGTTTTTGCAATTTTAAGATTAATTGTTTAATGTTGTCCAAAACTTTACTAGTATTCCATAATGGAAATTTTCCATCTTCAAAATAATCATTCTGTAAATCAATTAATAATAATGCTTTAGTCATTTGCAATTCCTTTTTGCAGGGGTTATTTTGGTTCACTTTATGCCAACTGGTTAATTTGTTGTCATATACACCAGCGGTGAATTATAGTACAGACCGGTCGGTATGTCAATTTAAGATTAACACAATCGATAATTAGAAAATATACCTATAAATTTTGCTGGTATTTAGTATAATTGCGCCTGTAAATATTAATTTTTTTTGGAGAATTTTATGCAAGCTATCAGCACTCAAAATGCACCTCAAGCAATCGGTCCTTACGTTCAAGCGGTACAACACGGTAATGTAATCTACACCTCCGGACAAATTCCGTTAACCAAAGACGGCGTACTTTCCGGTGAGGATATTACAACCCAAACCCATCAAGTGATGAAAAATATTGAGGCGATTTTATTAGCGGCTGGAACCGACATGAATCATGTGATAAAAACTACTTGTTTTCTGTCAGATATGAATAATTTCGCCGCTTTTAACGAAGTTTACAAATCTTATTTTGACCGGAACTTCCCAGCGCGTTCTTGTGTTGAAGTAGCCCGGTTGCCACGCGATTTATTGGTAGAAGTAGAAGCGATCGCCGTTTTACCGCTGTAATTATAGTAAATAATTACCTATTAGATAAACCGCCAATGCTAAAATTTGGCGGTTTATTTTTTACTACCTCAATGGGTTAGCAATCACCGTAACAAATCATGGTAAAATCGTAAGCTCAATAAATATTTGTCACAAAGGAATCGCGATGACCACTTCCAAAATTACCGTTGAACGCTTGAGTAATGAGCAAATTGCGGCACGGGGAATTAAATCCTGGCCAATCTGGGAAAAAGAAATCAGCCAATTTGAATGGTATTATTCATCTACCGAACAATGCCTGTTGCTGGAAGGCGAAGTTGAAGTAATTACGCCAGAGGGAAATGTTAAATTTGCTGCCGGCGATTTTGTCACTTTGCCACAAGAACTAGCGTGTACCTGGATCATCCGCCAAGCCGTAAAAAAACACTATAATTTCATCTAAACTCAATCTGATTCGTAATCCTAATAGGCGCTGTGAGATGACACTTGCAACTAAACATCTCAACGACTAGGATAATCAATTCGTTTGAGTATAGCCAACCACTAATAATCCCCCACTAAAGGAGCTCACCCATGACTCATTCCACACTAAAAAAATCGCATTGGTATCGCAAACTCTGGTTGTGGGTGGTAATTTTCATGCTTGCCGGTATCGCCTTTGGCGTAATCGACCCCAAAGCCGGAAGACAAGCCAAACCGATAATTGATCATTTCATTGAAGTAATTAAAGTATTGGTTGGTCCAATCGTCTTTGTTACGGTAGTCAGCGGTATTATCGGAATGGGCAGTCTTAAACAATTAGGCAGCATTGGCGCCAAATCATTTTTTTATTTTGAGACCATCTCGACAATTGCTCTGGTTATCGGTCTGGGTTTCGGACATCTGTTAAAACCCGGTGCCGGGATGAATCTATCGATTACCAGCATGGATCCGTCAATGGTCAGTAAATACACCCACGGTGGCGATGTCGGCAGTTTTAAAAGCATAATTTTGTCGGCGATTCCGCCTAATCCATGGCAACCCTTCATCGAAGGCAATACCCTGCAAATTTTGGTAATCGCCACAGTTCTGGGGTTTGGTTTATTTTATTTAGCGGCGGCAGCCCGCGAAAAAACCTTGCACCGGTTGCATGTACTACAAGGTTGGTTATTTAAAATTCTAAGCTGGATCATGTGGTTTTCACCGATCGCCGCTTTTGCCGCAATGGCATTCATGCTCGGACAGTTTGGTGTCGGTGTAATCTGGAATCTTCTTGGCTTGGTCCTGACCATGATTGCCGCCTGTGTATTTTTTATCGTGGTAATTCTGGGTATCGTTGCCAAATTGGCCGGATTTAGTATTTTCCAATTTGTGCGCTTTGTTAAAGACGAAATAATTTTAGTTTTTGCCACCTCCTCCAGCGAGAGTGCTCTGGGACCATTAATGCAAAAATTAAAAAATTCCGGGGTGAGCGAATCGGTAGTAGGAATCGTGGTTCCGGCAGGTTATAGTTTTAATCTTGATGGAACCAATATTTACCTGTCGCTGGTAATTGCCTTTTTATGTCAGGCATTTAACATCCACCTGAGCTGGCAGGAATATTTGACTATTATCCTGGTATTGATGGCAACCAGTAAGGGTGCGGCTGGGGTTAGCGGTGCCGGCTTTATTGTTCTTGCCGGAACCTTGGCGGCAATGCACGGTAAAATTCCGGTGGTAACCATTGCGATCTTGCTCGGGGTTGATAAAATCATGAGTGAATTACGTGCTACTACCAATTTAGTTGGAAATTCACTGGCGACGGTAATCGTTGCTCGGATGGAAAAGCAATTGGATATGCAAAAATTTAAAACCCGGTTACAAGCCAAAGAGTAGTAACTTTCAAAATGGTTACTAACTCTTAAACGCACGGTGCTGATCATAAAAGCGATCAGCATCAATCATAAATTAAATCTCGACTAATAGCGGATGGTTTAATGGCTCGTAGCGGCGGGTCATGTACGAAGCATTAACACAGATGGTATTATTGATTTGTTCAATACCAAAGCCTTCGTGAATATGCCCGCAAACCATCAAGCGCGGCTGAATTTGTTCAATTTTAGCCCGCAGCGCCTGACAACCAACGTCAGCGCCACTCCACACCCGATCCTGAATTTGATAGGCCGGAGAATGATTGATAATAATGTCGCAATTATCAGGAATCTGTTCGTAAACCTCACGGCGGCGGGATTCTTCCCACATAAAAGCCCACTTATGGTGCGGCGGACACAGCGGCGAGCCCCAGATGGTTAGCCCAGCAACCTCAACCACTGAGTTTTCGAGATAAATCAATTCACTATGAATATTTAACGATTCCTTGGCGTCCTGAAAAGCAAAATCATGATTTCCGGCAATAAATATTTTGTATCGAAACGGTAATTCGCGATACCAGTCGAGGAAATCCTGAATTTCATGTGCCGTGCCGTGATAGGAAATGTCCCCAGCATGAATAATCATGTCGGCAGCAGGCAATCTATCGCTTAATTCACGATGCAGATTATGGGTATCAGAAATACAAACTATCTTCATTTGCCACCACCATCAATTATACTCTTCATTCTTTCAAACCTGACTTTGTCATTTTTAAAGAAGCCCGCTTGTATAAGTTTACTTACTGAGCACTTGCTTCTTTACCAATATTCCGCACATAAAATCATCATCTTGGCATCATTTATTATAGCCAAATACCAGTTTACGCAAACGGTTCTCACCCAATGCCTGAGCAATTGCACTATAAGTAATATACGGAATTACCATCAACCAGTAGAGTAACACCAAGGCAAAAAACATGTTAATACTGCCAGGCTCCAAGCCGGTAATCCCAGCCGTCAGATGTTTACCATGAATTTTGGCCATGATGGCTTCTTCGATTCCGATTAAAACCGTTACCATTACCACATAAGCCAGCGAGCGCCCCAAAATATGCCACACCAACGGACGTAATGGATGAACTTTAAGCGGATATAAAGCGCGGCTAATCATCATAAACTTGGCACATACCGCCGCTTTGATCGCATTCATCCAAAATTCGCTATCAGTTATTCCGGCATGTTGCAAAATGGCAAAGCGCAAATAACTAATTGCCGAGAAAAAAATTGCCAGATAAATGGTTAGAATCCAGATTTCTAAAATTTCTTCTTTTATCCGCTGCCAACGAGATTTTTTAGCTATTTCGGTCATCAATTGTCCTTACTTTATAGATTTTGTCGCTAATACCGCAATATGAACTGGAACCGGAATTATTTTTCGGTATTGATTCAAAAATACCACCCGGATTCTAGCGCTTGCCACCAACCGCGTTCCGCCGGAGTACACCAGATAATTCATAAACAAGCGTAACGGTGATGATAGTTCAAGTTGCTGAACTACCTCGATTTCATCACCATAAAAACATTCGCTTTTATATTGGCATGATAATTCAGCCACCACCAAGCCGCTGCCATTTCCATCAATGTCCAATTCGCTAAAATCGCCTAGCGAACGCAAAAACCGAACTCGGGTTTCATGGAGATAACCGAGTAATGCCAAATGATCCATGTGATTGGCATAATTAATGTCGCGAATGGTTAAGTTGAATTTCTGTCGGTACATAGTTCAATCCCTAAAATAACAATCAGTTAATTGAAACCGGTGAACGGTAGTTATTAAATGCGGCAATTATATCCGCCGGAATAGCCACCGGACGACCGCTATGCAAATCAACAAAGACCCAAACGGTTTCTGCACTCAAAATTAGCCGCCCATCATGCTCACGGCGAATTCGATATGCCCGCCGCGACTTCCTGGTCTGCATTTCTTCAACCCAAGTTTCAATTATTAGCCGCTCACCAAGGAATGCCGGGGCTAAATAATCAATTTCATGGCGTCGAACAACAAAACAAGCGCCATCAGCAAGATATTTTTCCACCGGATAACCGCAATATGTCGAATGTGCATTCGCCGCATCCATCAACCAGCGCAAGTAAATTTCATTATTTACATGTTTTAAAAAATCGATATGCTCATCACTAACCACCACTGCCAATTCAAATATCTGTTTCATTAACTATTCCTGTGATTTTTCACGGTGGTCATTGACGAATTTTACCGATATCACTACGGCAATAACAATCTTTAAACTTAACCTGAGTCAACGCAGCATAGGCTCGTTCGCGGGCAACGGCCAAACTATCACCAACCGCAACCACGTTGACAACTCGTCCACCAGCGGTTACCAAGCGGTTATTCTTCTGTCCGACCCCCGCAGTAAATAGACAACAATTGTCGGCTTTAAAGGTTTCAATTCCGTCAATAACTACGCCGCTGGCATAATCATCAGGATAGCCACCGGAAGCCAACACCACACAACAACTAGCCTGATTTTCGCGCCAGCGCAGATTAATATTCGCCAAATTGCCGCTTAATGCCGCCTCGATGGCTTCCAGCAAATCCGATTCCAGCAACGGCAAAATCGCCTGAGTTTCCGGATCGCCCATTCGCATATTGTATTCGAGTAAATAAACCCCTTTGGCGGTAATCATCAATCCAAAGAAGATCACTCCGGCAAAAAGCATCCCTTCCGCCTGAATCCCACGCAAGGTCGGTTCCAAAATATCGTCAATAAACTGTTGATAAACTTCCGGCGTAACGTATGGATTAGGAGCAATAACGCCCATCCCGCCGGTATTGGGACCGCTGTCATTATCGCCAACTTGCTTATGATCTTTGGCACTTAAAAGCGGCACAATGGTTTTGCAATCGGTAAAAGATAAAATTGAAGCTTCAACGCCAACCAGAAATTCTTCAATCACCACTTCGGCACCGGATTCGCCGAAAGCCTGCTCCAATAACATCGCTGCCAGCGCAGCCTCCGCTTCATCATTATCTTGGGCAATTATCACTCCTTTCCCGGCAGCCAAACCACTAGCTTTGATAACAATCGGGTAACTAACTTTGGAGAGATAATGGATGGCATCAGCGTATTCGGTAAAACTTTTATGTGCCGCGGTTTTAATACCATATTTATTCATAAATTCTTTGGAAAAGGCTTTGCTGCCTTCTAATACCGCCGCTTTTTTATCCGGTCCGAAGATAGTTAAACCATGCATGGCAAATTGATCAACAATTCCATCAACCAATAATTCTTCACTACCAACCAAAGTTAATTTGACTTGTTCGCTCTTGGCAAAGTCTATTAAATCGCTAATTTTAGTCAATTTAACGTTACTAACCTTTGCCAATAATTCGCAACCGGGATTACCGGGTGCCACAAAAATTGCCGAAACTTTAGGATTTTGACTTAACTTCCAAGCCAAGGCATGCTCGCGTCCGCCCTTACCAATTATAAGTATTTTCATTTATCAACGATCCTTTCAAAACCAATCATCACAATGATTGTATGCCTGCCTGAAAATTCAGCAATCATTGATTGCCCCGCTTATCTTGCCTAATTTTACCATAAGCGATTGGCATTCTTAGCGCTAACTTTAGCGGAGTTTTGGCGATTTTTCTTGCCGCGGCAATTTATTACCACTAAAGTAATCACCTCCAGTCGTTGCGCCGGAATTTGCAAGCGTATTCCAATCCACAACTGTATCAAAAAAGCCACCTAAAAATGTGGCTTACGATGGGCTAATGACAATTATTTACTGGCATCCACCATCCAATTGGAATTGATGATATTACTAAATTCCGCCTGCTGGCTGGAGGTCATTTCACTTTGTGCCATCGGGGTTGCGCCCAAGCGTGCCATATCATGGGCGATTTTAAGCAGTTCCTTACCACTCATGATTGACTCCATGACTTCGGCATCACTCCGAATAACCGCATAAGGATCATCACCGGTTAACCACGCATAGGCTTTTTTAACCGTAACCACATCCTGAGTTTGGGTATTGGTAATAACTAAATCTTCATCTTTTTGAGTAAACCATAAGTCTTCTTTATTGACTGATTTATCAAAAACTACGGTGGTACGTCCTTGACTGTCATCAATAATATCCTTACCATCGCCGGCAGACATAACATAAGTATCGTCTCCGGCACCACCATTAAGGATATCATCACCTTTATCACCAATAATAACATCATTACCGGCATTACCATTTAGCGTATCATTGCCACCATTGCCATAAATCAGATCAGCTAAGTCTGTTCCGGTAATAGTTTCATTACTATCCAGCCCAACCCGCAGATTGGCAATACCAACTTGAGAACCATCGGCAAATTTGAAAGTTTCAATCTGATTATCATAATTAGCATACCAGTCTTTTATGGTGATGCTGTCCGCGCCTTCGGCGCCGACTGTTATCACCAAATCATTTGCAACATGCTGGTAGCTCAGATCAGTCTTGGTTATCCCTTCGCCAAATTGTAATACATCGGTATAGCCATATTTAGTA
>CAZATM010000048.1:0-11639 GCA_964488065.1 uncultured Neisseria sp. | reverse complement strand
TGATCCGGGTTTGAGAAATACCGGATTTGGGATTATTGAAGAAATTTCCCGCCATGAGTATCGCTATGTCGCATCGGGGGTTATAAAAACCATTGCCAGCGATCCATTACCCACGCGGTTAAAAACTATTTTAACTGGAATTGGCGAAATTATTACTACCTACCATCCGGATGTAGCTAGTGTTGAGAAAGTGTTTGTTAATAGTAATCCGGCATCAACGCTGCTATTGGGGCAGGCGCGCGGGGTGGCAATTGCTGCTTGCGTATTACAGGAACTGGAAGTCAGTGAATATACCGCATTGCAAATCAAGCAATCGGTGGTCGGTTATGGGCATGCGGAAAAAGATCAGTTGCAGAAAATGGTTTGTTATTTACTAAATCTTTCGGCTGCGCCACAGGCAGATGCCGCGGATGCTTTGGCATGTGCTTTAACGCATGTTCATTATGCCAAATTGGCACAAACCTTTAATATGGCAACCGTCAAAGGTGGACGGATGCGTAATCGCTGATAATAATTGAAAGGGAATAAGGGTGGGTACCAGTAGCTTATTATTAATTTTGAGCATCGCGTTGATAATATCCTTTTTTTATAATAATATTCAACGGCGTTTTAATATCTCGGCGGTGATTTTATTATTAATCAGTGGCGTGGCTTTACAGTTTATTGTCCGGCGCTATTTTGGCAATGTTGAGTTGCCGCCAAGTATGCTACCGATATTTGGCACGCTGGGATTGCTGATTATTGTTCTAGAAGCGGTATTGGATATGGATATCAACCGCGAGAATTATCGGCTATATATCAAAGCCGCGGCAATTGCGACGGTAATTGTTTGTGGCAGTTGTCTGGTTATTGCCTATGGTTTTATGCGGGCATACAGCTTTTTGTCACCGGTGGCAGCGATTGTTTATGCCTTGCCATTGAGTATTGTCAGTAGTGCAATTGTTATTCCGAGTCTAAAAAATCTGACTAGCGAATTTCGCGATTTGATTATATTAGAATCGGTTTTTTCAGATATTATCGGAATCTTACTGTTTAATTTTTTTGTAATGGCGGAATTTAATAGCGTCTCTTCGATTGGGCTGTTTGGTATAAATTTTGCACTGATGGTAGTTATTTCGCTGGTTACAACGATTATCTTGGGAATAGTATTAAGTAATTTACATAGCAAGAATCAACACGTGTTTATTTTGGCGATTTTGGTTTTTGTTTATACCGTGGCTAAACATTTCCATTTATCTTCGCTGATTCTTATTTTGGTATTTGGGTTATTTCTGCGCAATTTACCGCAGCTGATGTCAACCAAAATCGGGGTTCGCTGGTTTGGTAAATTTCTTAATCCGGGAAATATTCGTACCAATCTGACCAAAATGAATGAATTTGTCGATGAAATTGGGTTTATTATTCGAACATTCTTTTTCATTTTGTTGGGGTATTCAATAAACTTGGCGGCTTTAGGTGACCTACGGGTTATTTTGCTCGGGGTTATGATTGCGATTGCGATTTATGCCGTTCGCTGGTTGGTATTTTTACCGTTTCCCAAAGCTAAGGATCGCTTATTGGGGATTGCCGCTGCACCCCGCGGATTAATTACGGTGTTGCTGTTTTTTCAGCTCCCCGATAAATTTAGCAGTAAGTATTTCGATGGTGGTGTGATTTTCTTTGTGGTAATAATCACCGGCGTGGTTATGTCATATGCATTAGTTCATAATAAGTATAAGAAAGATTAATAACATGAGATTTGAGTCTCTGAAAAAAGAATTTAGCTGGCAATTTCTGGCTTTATGTGTGGTGGTAGGGGTAATTAGTGCTGCATTTACCGAACTGGTAAATCTGGCCACGTGGTTTTGTCATAGAATGTATTCATTTGGCGGCTGGGTAACCTATATCTATATTCCACTGATGATTACCGCGACAGTTTATCTATTGAAAAAATACTTTCCCTATGCCGATGGCAGTGGTTTGCCGCAAGGATATGCGGTTGATGTATTTGATAGTGAGCGCTTAAATAATACCTACTCGTTGCGTTCAATGGTTGGAAAATTATTACTGACTTTTATGAGTATTGCCGGCGGTGCATCATTGGGGAAAGAGGGTCCGACTATTCAGGTTTGTTCATCATTATTTGCCCAATTACGCAATCTCAGTGATGGGCGGCGGCGGATGTTGATTAAACTTGGTGCCGGGGTCGGGGTCGCGGCAGCATTTAATACTCCAGTTGGAGGGATGGTGTTTGTAATTGAGGAATATCTCAAGAAAATTAACCCGCATGTTGCGACGATTTTGGTGGCGGCGACCGGAATTGCGGTAACTGTTGCCGATTTATGTTCCTGGAGCAATACCCCCTATCTGGGATTTATCAATCAGGAATTATTGCATCCGAGTTTTGGCATTTTGTTATGCGCGTTATTGATTGGCGTAGTTAGTGGATTGGCCGGGGCTTTATTTACCAAGCTGGTGGTATTTGTCACCGTTGATAAAACCTGGATTGTTAATCGCTGGCGTAAACAGCATTATTTGGTGAATGCCTTGCTTTGTGGGCTATTAATTGCCTTTATCGGGCATTTGACCGGCGGTTTATCGTTTGGTAATGGTAGTGAAACTACCCGTCAATTTTTGGATAGCGGGACTAATGCCCCGTGGCATTATGCGCTGGGCAAATTTAGCGGCGCCTTAGCTTCGGTGGCGGCGGGTGCTCCCGGTGGCTATTTTTCGACAGCATTATCGATAGGTGCTGGGATTGGCGATTTATTGCATCATTTGCTGGGCGGCTTTCCATTAGCGCAATTTTATCTGCTGGGAATGGCGGCTTTCTTGGCTGCGATTACCCAAGCTCCGATTACCGCGGTGGCAATGGTAGTTGAAATGAGTAATTCCAGCCAGTTTAGCTTACCGATTTTATGTGCAGCCTTTTTGGGCAGCTTGATAGCCGAACAGTTTGGCGATAGCGTCTATCATCAACAAGTATTGAACTACGTTGATAAGAGTCGTTATCAGGAAACGCTTTAACATTTACTAATGTGTTTAATATTACATAATTTTGCGATAATTTATTACTAAAACATTTTTTATTTAACCCTAAATGATAATTATATTTTTGATGGAGCACACCTATGACTACTCATAACAACGAATACAATAAGGTAGCCAAAACCTTGCACTGGTTAATGGCAATTTTGATTTTTGCCGAATGGATGATCGGCGCAACCTTGGATACCACCAGTTGGTATTGGTTGCATTTTCAAACTGGCGCATTGATTCTGGTGCTGATGGTTGCTCGGGTTGTATGGAAAGTCGTTGCCGGACATCCACCAATGGATGATAGTTTAACGGCACTAAATAAACTCGGTGCAACCTTGGGACACTCGGTACTGTATCTCCTGATGTTAATTGTTCCGATTTTAGGCTTGGTATTGGTTTTTACTCACGGCGAACCAATTACTTTACTGGGAATTCCGTTTCCGGCTTTTGTCGATCAACCGTGGCCACATGCCACCCGGCATATGATTAAAGAAGTGCATGAGGCCGGTGCGTTTGGCTTGGTGATGCTGGCGATTGCCCATGGATTGGTTGCGATTGTCCATTACATTCGTCATAAAAGCATACTTGGTCGGATGGTGCCGCGCTGTATCATGAATTTAATTGAGAAAAAATAACTGCATGGAACATCGTAAAACCAATTTGCTGCGTTCATTATTAAGTGTTAGTGGGCTGACTTTTTTTTCGCGGATACTCGGTTTTGTCCGCGATATGATTGTAGCGCGCTATTTTGGTGCCAGTGCCGCCACCGACGCGTTCAATGTGGCATTGAAATTACCCAATTTGCTCCGCCGGATTTTCGCCGAAGGAGCGTTTTCGCAAGCCTTTGTTCCGGTGTTAGCTGAGTATAAAAATACTCGCAGCGTCAGTGAAACCCATGCCTTTATCGCTTCGGTTACCGGGATTTTATCATTGGTGTTGCTAGCGGTTACTATTCTTGGAATGATCTTTGCTTCGGGGGTGATTTTGATTACCGCGCCGGGGTTCACCACTGATCCGGCTAAATTTGCCCTGACTGTCGATATGTTACGGATTACCTTTCCGTATATTCTGTTGATTTCAATTGCCTCGCTGATGGGCGGGGTTCTCAATACCTGGGGTTGGTTTTCAATCCCGTCGTTTGTGCCAACTTTACTGAATATCAGCTATATTGTGTTTATTCTGTTATTCCGCCATTATTTCCATCCACCAATTATGACCATGGCATGGGCAACTTTTGTCGGTGGTGTGTTTCAATTGGCTTTCCAGATTCCATTTTTGAAAAAAGTTGGCATGTTGGTACGTCCGCGGCTGGATTGGCATAATCCGGCGGTAATGCGGGTGTTGAAATTAATGGGACCGGCGATTTTTGCAGTATCGATTGCCCAGATTAGTCTGGTAATCAATACCATTTATGCTTCATTTTTGCCAACCGGCAGTATTTCATGGATGTATTATGCCGATCGCTTAATGGAGTTTCCATCGGCATTATTAGGTGTATCCTTAGGAACGATTTTATTACCGAGTCTATCCAAGCATGCCAGTGCCAAAAATCACGAGGGCTTTTCACAGCTCCTGGATTGGGGTCTGCGTTTGTGTTTGTTACTGGCATTACCGGCGGCAATTGGTCTTGGGATTCTTGCTAAACCACTGGCGATGACCTTATTCATGCGCGGGAAATTTACCGAATTTGATGCGACCATGACTAGTTACGCCTTAATGGCATATTCGGTTGGGTTATTGGGAATTATCATGGTCAAGGTTTTGGCGCCGGGATTTTATGCTAATCAGGATATTAAAACTCCGGTTAAAATTGCAATTTTTGTTTTGATTTGTACTCAGCTAATGAATCTGGTCTTTATCGGTCCATTAAAACACGCCGGATTATCGTTGTCGATCGGGCTTAGTGCCTGTATCAATGCTAGTTGTTTATGCTATTTTTTGATTAAAAAGAACCTTTATCATCCTGAAGCCGGCTGGCGCTCATTCTTGTTGCGGTTATTTATCGCGATAGTAATTATGGGCGGGGTAATGGTGGCGGCACTATATTTCTTACCATTGACTTTTAGCGGACATTTACTATGGCGGGTTATCTCGCTGGCGGTAGTGATTATTATTGGCGTGGTCGGCTATTTTGGTGGTTTATTTATGATGGGATTCCGCGTCCGCGATTTTAGTTATCGCGATCATATTTGATTATTTTCTCAGAAGCCAGCGTCGCGCTGGAGCGAGTATTAACAAAGTAAAATAATTGAAATATAATGTTTTATAACAGTCTATTATAAATTGTTTCTCAGGAGGAGAAAATTTATGGACAAGCCATGGTTAAAGGATTATAAAGCGGGAATTCCGGCAGAAATTGCGCCGGTTTACGAAACAGTGGTTGATTTATTTGCCGATTCCTGCCGGCGTTATGCCAGTAAAAAAGCACTTACCTGCCATGGTGTTAGCTTGACCTTTGCCGAAGTTCATCAACGGGTTATCAATGTTGCAGCAGGATTGGCGGCTCTGGGCGTCTCTAAGGGCGATCGGGTCGCAATTGTACTACCTAATTCGCTGCAATATCCAATTACCATGTTTGCCATACTATTGCTCGGCGCTGTGGTAGTAAATGTCAATCCGCTATATACTGTTGATGAAATGCAGTATATCATGGAAGATGCCGAACCCAAAGTAGTGGTTTGTCTAGATATGTTTGCGGCTAAACTAAACGGTTGTGCCGGAAAATTTGGGATTAAGCAGATTGTTATCAGCCATTTTGCCGATCCGTATCCGGTGTTTAAGCGGACGTTAATCGGGTTTTATTTGCGCTATTTGGCTCGGATAAATCCTAAATTAACCTATTCACCTAAAAAATGGCGTGATTTATTTAATTTTCGTTCAGCGCATGGTAGTTATCCGCGAATTACGCTCGAAGATGTTGCCTTTATTCAATATACCGGCGCAACTACCGGGCGACCGAAAGGCGCGATTCTGACTCATGGCAATATGAGCAGCAATATTCATCAGGTTAATGCCATAATCGATATTCAAGTCGAAAATTGGCATGAGCAGATTTTATTGTGTGCCTTGCCGTTATATCACATCTTTTCATTGCATTCTAATTTATTCACGCCATTTTTTCATGGTGCCGAAACGATTATGGTTCCCAATGCGCGGAACATTAAATCTTTAGTTCGTTTAATGAATAAAACCCAATTCAGTGTCTTCAATTCTCTGGATAGTCTGTATCATAAATTATTGGAAAATGATGAGTTTACCAAGATGAATCATGATAGTTATAAATACGGTATTTGTGGCGGCATGCCGCTGCGCGAATCGGTTGCGGCACAGTGGACAAAACTAACTGGAGTAATTCCGGTCAATTGCTATGGGATGACTGAGGCCTGTCCGTGTATTTCGATGAGCTATTTTGATGAACCCTATAATGGTAGTGCCGGATTTCCCGCACCATCAACGGAAATATCAATTCGTCAATTAGATGATATTAATCAATTGCAACCGGTTGGTGAAGCTGGCGCAATTGTCGTTCGCGGTCCGCAATTTGCCAAGGGTTATTGGAAAAAACCCGAACAAACCAAACAATCTTTTACTGAAGATGGTTGGTTGATTACTGGTGATGTTGGTTATTTTAATGATAAAAATCAACTGGTAATCAGCGGTCGCAGCAGTGAAATGGTTATTGTCTCGGGGTTTAATGTTTATCCGGCGGAAGTTGAACGGGTGCTGGATCAATTATCTGCGATTCGTGAAGCCAGCGTGATTGGACGAGCCAATGAAGATACCGGCGAGGAAGTTGTTGCTTGTATCGTTTTTCATTCTGGACAAACGCTTCCAACTAATGAAATTATTTTACATTGCCGCAAATTATTGAGTAAATATAAAGTACCGCATAGTATTTATATCTTGCCGGAACTACCCAAAACGCTGGTTGGCAAAGTCGATAAAAAGATGTTGCTGGAACGGTTGACTGCCGGAGATTATCAGCCATGCTAGAATACCAGCATATTAAGACCACTACTGGACAAACTGGTTTTTGTAAGCTTGGCAGCGGTCCGGCATTGATTTTGGCAGTCGGTTATTCCGGGACATTATTTCATTGGAACCGCGATTTCATTTACGAATTGGCGCGGCATTTTACCGTTTATCTGCCGGATAACCGTAAAATCGGGCTGTCCGATTCAACTAATCCGGCTTCGATGCTGGGATTGGCACAGGATATGGTCGATTTTATTCAAGCAATGCAACTGGATAAACCGTATCTGTTTGGCTGGTCGATGGGCGGGGTTATCACCCAGACGGTTTTACGCCATTTTCCGGAAATTCTTGGTGGGGTGGTGTTATTGGCGACTATTCCGCATGCGACTTATACCAATCGTGAATTTTTGCAGTTGGTTGCCAATGCCGGAAATATGCCCAGTAATCATTTTCGCGAACAGTTGTATGGGATGTTCTTTTCTGAAAATCCCCGTGCCGAACTAAAACAATTCATCACTAATTCGGCATTGCCGATTGCTGATTACAATTATCGTTTTACCGATGAAGCGCGCGCACTGCAGGATTATGCGGTAATAACCTGGGAGGGGATGGATGAACAATTGTTATCCCGGATTAATGTACCGGCATTAATTTTATGGGCGCGGGATGATTTGGTGGTTGGCGCTGAAGCCAGTCAGTTATTGGCAAATTTTATTCCCGATGCTAAATTGATCGTCTATCCGCGTGGTGGGCATTTCTTTTTGCATAAAAATCCGGTTGCCACCGCCCGCGATATAATAAATTATTTTCTTTAAGCACTAATTTAGTCTTATTTATGTAATGTAGATAAGTGCAGTGCAAGTATTAACTTGCTAAAAACAGGTTTTCTCAGGAGATTTAAACACTATGGAAAAACAAATTATTTTGGTGGCCGCCGACGGTAGCAAGCAGCCGGTCGCAGTTAGTAAATATCAAATTAATTATGATAATGGAACGGGATTCAGCATTGAGTTTGGTACGGCGTGGAATCATGAAGAGATACTCTTGCGCGCATTGAACCATAGCAACGATACAGAGATTGGGGTTAGTTTGTTAGCACGTCCATTTGCCGCAAATACGGTTTATATTAAGCCCCTTGGTTTAGCGCAGGATGATGCGTTATTGGTAAAAGAAGTTGCGCGCGCCAGCGAGTTACCACAAGTATTTGCCGTCGGAATTGCTGGTGATTTGACGCCGATTGCAATTAGCCAAATTATTGCAATTTATGAAAATGGTATGGTGGTAACCATCAATATTCCAACTACAAAATTTCCGCTGTTAGCGATTGAGGAAGTTGGGATTGAAGCGCAGATGCTGGCAGTCGGTGATGCCAAATCTGAGAAATTGGTGCGGCTGACTCTGGAACTTCAAGCGACAAATTTGCTGAGCTTGAAGCCTGCGGTGTGGGAGCCTAAATTTGCCTGTCACACCGGTCGCTGCAATTTTGATTAAGGGGTTAATTTTTGCTGATGCCGATTCTTTATACGTGGAATGATAAGCAGATTGGATAAAAGACAACAACCAAAAAGTATCCATGGTAATGTTAGAATATTGCTGAAATAAGCAACTTTAGTGTATAGCAGCGGTAATAAGCCACCGCATAGCGAATAGGCTAGTGTATAACATAGAGCAATACCTGAATAGCGAATGACGGTGGGAAACATTTCACTAAGAATGACGCAGTAAGTAGCATTGGTTGCGGCAAACAACAACGAGGTGCATAACATTCCGCCAAACAGTAAGTTATAGTTATTGGCATTTACTCCGATGAATACCAGACTCCAGCAAATATTTATGCCAATCATCCCGGCAATAAAAGTTATTTTCCGTCCATATTTATCGGCAAGATGTCCAAAAATGGGCATCATGACGCTTAAGATAATCAGGCTTGCAGTTGTAGTTTGCAAAATTTTCTGTGGCGAAAATATTTGTTTAGCTCCGATTAATTGAGGCAAGAATGTATATAGCGTAACAATTCCACATGCTGAACTGCAAGTTAGCAAGATTCCATGACAGATTGTCCATGGGTAGTGTGTGATTAACTGAATCAGTGGAATTTTAGAGATTTCTTTACGTTTTTGTAGAGCTAGAAAAAAAGAGGACTCGTTAACTTTGTTTCTAATATAGATTGATACCATAATCAAGATGATACTTAAGATAAACGGTAACCGCCATCCCCATGCCAGAATTTCATCTGAGGTTAGATAAGCAGTTAGAATTAAGCTAACAAGTGAAGCTAATAAAGTTCCCCCGGTAAGGAAAGCCATAAATAAAGCAATAAACAGCCCACGATTGCGGTCTTTACTGACCTCTGCAATGAAAGTTACCCCACCAGGAAATTCCCCTCCAACTAAAAATCCTTGAAAAAACCGTAATATAGCAAAAGAAATTCCAGCGACCTTGATGGAAAACCATTGTAATGGGAAAAATGCAATTAATAACGTGGGTAAAGCTAATAGTATCATGGTTAAAGAAAATACTTTTTTGCGTCCATGACGGTCTCCAATATGCCCCCAGAACATTCCTCCAATCGGGCGGGAAAAAAATCCGATGGTAAATATTGTGAATATTCCGAGAAGTTGATTCTCGGGGTAAAATAACTTCGTCAAGAACGTTGATAAGAAAGCACAAATCATAAAATCATAACACTCAAATAACGCACCTATTGATGAGATGATGAGAATTTTTATGGAAAATTCTGTTGATGGAATCTGGGTTTTTAACATATTCAACCACTCCGATGCGGGGAAAGATAGGTTTATTTTCAAACCATGGTTTTTAATTATTTTAAAAAATGTTTTCTATGTATTTACTATGCGGATACTATCACATTTTTAACGAATTTTTTGGGTTAAAAGCTTGTATTGTCACTGTTGCCATTTTGCAGGCACTATCTTACTACAACTGTCCATATTTTGTTAAAATTACGGTCGTATTTAAGATGCGCTGGGAAATGAATTTTATAAGAGGTGGTTATGGAAAAATTATTGGCAATTAGTCCATTAGATGGTCGTTATGCAAAACAATTAACCGAGTTACAGCCGTTAGTGTCTGAATTCGGATTGATTAAGAACCGGGTAAAAGTGGAAATTGAATGGTTTAAATTTTTATTTAGCAAGCCAGAATTAGGCTTGCCGGCATTAAGCTCGGCTGATTGTTCCATTTTGGATAAGATTGCCGCTAATTTTTCGCCGGCCGCTGCTGCGCGGATCAAGGAAATTGAAGCCACTACCAATCACGATGTTAAAGCAGTTGAATATTATATCAAAGAACAGATTGCTAGTCATGAACGCTTGAATGATTATCGTGAATTTATCCATTTTGCCTGTACTTCCGAAGATATTAATAATACCAGCTATGCCTTGATGTTGAAGGAAAGTATTGGTGAAGTAATTTTGCCGCGCCTGGGTAATTTGCAGGACTCACTGACTAAATTGGCACAGGATACCAAGAATGTGCCGCTAATGGCGCGCACTCATGGACAGCCGGCAACGCCAACTACCGTTGGTAAAGAAATTTATAATTTTGTTCATCGCTTAAGTCGGCAAATTAAGCAATTACAGCAGCAGGAGTTTTTAGCCAAAATGAATGGCGCGGTCGGTAACTATAATGCCCATTTGGCGGCGTATCCAGCGGTGGCGTGGGATAAACTTAGTCAGGAATTTATTGAAAAGCATCTGGGTTTAAGCTTTAATCCGTTTACCATTCAAATCGAACCCCACGATTATCAGGCGGAAATTTACGATAATTTACGACGGATTAATACCATTTTGATTGATTTTGCCCGCGATATCTGGGGGTATATCAGTCTTAATTATTTCAAACAAAAAGTTAAAGCCGGTGAAGTCGGCAGTTCTACCATGCCGCATAAAGTCAACCCGATTGATTTTGAATATGCCGAAGGTAATTTGGGCTTGGCGAATGCGATTTTGGGACATCTAGCGGAAAAATTACCATTGTCGCGCTTTCAGCGTGATTTAACTGATTCAACGGTACAACGCAATATTGGAGTTGGCTTGGGGTATTTAGTTTTGGCATTATCTTCACTAACCAAGGGAATAACTAAGCTTGAATTAAATCCGGCAACCATTGCAGCTGATTTGGATAACAACTGGGAATTGCTGGCTGAACCAATTCAAACCGTGATGCGCAAATACCGGATTGATAATGCCTATGAACTCCTGAAAGATTTAACCCGTGGTAAAAAAGTTACTGCCGAATCGTTGCAGGAGTTTATTCGTGGTCTGCCGCTGCCGGAAGACGAAATTTCGCGCTTGCTTACGATGACTCCGGCGAATTATATCGGCTTGGCGGATAGATTGTTTTAATCTCTTCGGGTCTAATTTCCCGCGGCTTGCCGTGCTAAGACAGTAAATTACCAGTGGACGGTCTCGAAGAGAAAATTTGCCGTAATACTCCGTTGCTTGCTGCGGGGATAGGCAAATTTAGTTCGCTGGTTTTAGTTTTTATTGGATAAAAGATCAGAGCGAGATAGTTATCACCGCTTTTTTACATCAAAAAATGAAAAAATAGTTTCCAGTTATGCTGGTAACGATGAAGGATTTTGTATGCAATGGCTGAAATTATTAAAAAACCGCGAACTGGTG
>CAZATM010000047.1:0-1823 GCA_964488065.1 uncultured Neisseria sp. | reverse complement strand
GGAACTTCCGGACTTCGTAAAAAAGTTAAAATATTTCAGCAGCCACACTATCTGGAAAATTTTGTTCAATCGATATTTGATTCACTAGAAGATTTAGCAGGCAAAACCTTGGTTTTGGGCGGTGATGGTCGCTATTACAATAAAGTTGCGATTAAAACCATTTTAAAAATGGCTGCCGCTAATGGTGTCGCACGGGTCTTGGTTGGGCAGAACGGAATTTTATCAACTCCTGCCGCCAGCTGTGTTATCCGCAAAAATAATGCCTATGGTGGAATTATTTTATCTGCCAGCCATAATCCTGGTGGCTCGGATGGTGATTTTGGTATAAAATATAACGTTTCCAATGGTGGACCGGCACCGGAAAAAATTACCGATGCGATTTATGAGCGTAGTAAAACTATAGTGGGCTATCGTATCAGTGATGCTGGTGAGGCGACAATTGATCTAGCAACAATTGGTAGCTACACTATTGAGACAATGGTAGTAGATATTATTGATTCGGTTAGCGATTATGCCGAATTGATGCAGCAAATTTTTGATTTTACGGCGATTAAACAATTATTTGCCAGCGGTTTTAGTATGCGCTTTGATGGTATGAGCGCGGTGTCCGGTCCTTATGCCAAACAAATATTGGAAGGTATTCTTGGTGCTCCGGCAGGAACGGTAGTTAACGCTGAACCATTGGAAGATTTTGGTCATCACCATCCTGATCCCAATCCAGTTAATGCTGCTGAATTAATTTCTTTTATGAACGGTAGTAATACGGCTGATTTTGGTGCCGCTTCCGATGGTGATGCCGATCGCAATATGATAGTTGGTCAACAATTGGTGGTAACTCCCTCCGACAGCCTCGCGATTATGGCGGCAAATGCCACCTTGGTACCAGCATATAAAAAAGGTTTAAGCGGGATCGCACGCTCTATGCCAACCTCAACGGCCGCTGATTTGGTGGCGAAAGAATTGGGTATCCCATTATATGAAACGCCAACCGGCTGGAAGTTTTTCGGTAATTTGCTGGATGCCGATAAAGTTACTTTATGCGGTGAGGAAAGCTATGGTACCGGTTCCAATCACATTCGTGAAAAAGACGGTGTGTGGGCGGTATTATTCTGGCTGAATTTACAGGCGATAACCGGTAAAAAAGTTCCCCAATTAGTTAATGAGCACTGGGCTAAATACGGTCGTAATTTCTATTCAAGACATGATTATGAAGCAATTAATTCCGCTAAAGCTAATGAGCTGATGGCTAATTTGCGGGCAAAACTGGCGCAATTGCCTGGTAGCTCTTTTGGTGTTTATACCATTACCAAAGCCGATGATTTCAGCTATAGTGACCCGGTAGATAATTCGGTTTCGAATAAACAGGGGGTGCGGTTGATATTCAGTGATGGTTCTCGAATTGTTTTCCGCTTATCAGGTACCGGAACTGAAGGGGCAACGTTGCGGGTTTATCTGGAAAAATATCAAGCTGACCCAGCCCAATTTGCAGTGGATACTCAGGTAGCCTTGGCGGGGTTGATTGAAATTGCCGATAACGTTGCTGAAATTAAATTATATACCGGCATGAATAATCCGACAGTAATAACCTAATTACTGGAAAATGGTTAATGATACATAATTAAAATGATTTTCTAGGTGCCGGCATTGCGCTGGTGTGAGTAATTAAAACGGTTTGGAAATTTTCTAGGAGTGTGTGTAATGTCTAATTCAATTGAAGATGCAAATTTATCGCGCCAATTGCCTAAAAAGGCGATGGCGTTAGTTTTAGCAGGTGGGCGTGGATCACGGTTGTATCAGTTAACGGATATTCGGGCAAAACCGGC
>CAZATM010000046.1:0-17926 GCA_964488065.1 uncultured Neisseria sp. | reverse complement strand
CAGTTCCAGCCAATCTACCGGAATGGAGTTATACCGATTACGATACGGTATGGAAGTTACAAACCGACAGTCAGGGTAATTTAACTTTTAGCAATACTTGTGAGGGAATTGCCGATCAAACACTACCGTTAAGCTGTCCGGCATTTTAAGTGAATTTTATAAATTTGGATTTGACGCTGTGCATGACTTGATGAATATTTGTTTCAGTGTGAGAGTTTAGATTGTTTATTGTGTATATAATTTTGTTGTAAAGGGTGTTAGCAATGCAGGTTTTAAAATCATTGGTGGTTGCGATTGGTGCATTTACGTTGGTGGCGTGTAATTCCGGTGGTAGTTCTTCGTCGTCGGTAAACCCATCACCATCTCCGTCGCCGACCGTTGCACCAGCAACGCTGGCGGTCAGTACGTTCACCTATAACCCGGGAGATAAAACTGGGGTAAATGTTTCAATTGGCGGCAGTGCACCAATTATAGCCGAGGTGGATACCGGCTCTAATTTGACCGTGGTCAATGAAAGTGCGGTAGTCGGTGCCAATATTCAAATGACTTCTGAGAGTTTGACTTTGTCTTATGGTGGTGGAATTAATACCGTCAGCGGTTATATCGGTTACGGGAGTGTTAGTTTTACCACTACCAGCGGCACAACTTTGAGTTCCAGCGCGCAAACTCCGATTTTGGTGGTGTCACAGGGAACGGTTAATCTAGGTGGCGGGAATAATGCGATTTTGGGAATGCAGCTCAATAATCAGACTAGCGTGCGCCTGTTTTTGCCATCTCCATATAATCAAATGATGCTTTTAAATAAACCGCAAAGCCAATTGATTTTTGGACAGTTAAGTTTCGCCCAATTAAGTGGCTTTGCCAATATTCAGTTGGAATCAGAAACCTGCCAGAACCATCAAGTCACTACCAGTATGACCAATACTTGCTGGATGACCGAATCAATTCCGGTCGTATATACCTATAGCCAAAGCGGATTGCCGGACGGACAGGTAACGTTAGGTACTTTATTTGATAGTGGTGCGGGGAATGCAATGTTTCAATTTAGTTCACAACCCTCATGGCTACAATTAAATGGTAACGTGATTCAAAATACCATTACCGCCAAAGTTACTACGAGTCAAGGAGTGTTGCCGTTACCGCTTACTACAACCATGATTTATGAAGCTAATTCAGATAATAAAGTTAATGCCGGAAATAATCTCTTTAATACCTATCAGGTATTATTTGATCAAACCGATGGAATTATTGGTTTGCGGGCGGCAGAAAGTACGCTGTAGAATTATCCCACGTTGAAATTTATGGGGCTTGTTAGTAAGCCTCTTTTTTTGTATCTGGTTGTTGATTTTTATCAATTAATGCTTTACCAATTTAGCCGCAAAATACAATCAAGGGTAGCCTAAATGGTGCGGTGATGTGTTTTTAACCATGTAAATCAATTGATAGTGGCGCTATTTAATTTACCGGTTTAGCCAATCCGATAAAGACCACCATGCCATCTCCTCCGGGATTAGTTGTCGCGTCAATCAAAAGACTGGGTTTCCAATTATTAGTAACCCAGAGATTTCCTGCCCGATCAATATGGCCAGCCGTCATGCGCATTAGTGGATGAAAGTCCGGCGCACTATTTGGTCCATACAATGGGTATCCATTGGATAGCAATACTTGGCTACCACCGCTGGGCAAAGTGTAACCACTAGGGGGAGAAATTGGCGTTCCCAATGAGGCATTTGGCGGACAACCCTTCACCGCAGTGCCACATATTTTAGCAACTCCATATTCGCCATTATTATTTGGGAAAAAATTTACAGCGTAGATATTGTCATCGCCATCAACAGTTACGTCCCAAGTTGCGATAATTCCACCACCAGAAAAATTTTTTACAGTCGTTCCATCTGCATTAACCATATAAATAGCCGATTCTTTAAACGATGAAACCCAAATATTACCACGTGAGTCAAGTCCCATTCCCAGTGGTGATTGACCGACTTTTACCGAAGTTATTTGTTCAATTTCGCCATTAGCAGTTAGTTTAAATTTAGCAATACTTGATTCGTTATTAAATGAAACCCACGCTTGATTATCCGCGGTAATTGAAATGTCAAAAGGGTTTAGGCTGGCGGTAGAATAATAACTCCCCTGGTCTTGATTACCAGATGGATATACCACGACTCGTTGGTTGCCATTACTGGCGATCCACAGATTATCTTTGCTATCCGGTTTTAGTGCTTGAACGCGATAAACTAAATTATTAAAGCCGGTTGACCCCGAAAGAGCAACCCCCATGGAGCTAAATAATGAAATGCTCCCATCCGGAATCAGGTTACCCCAACCAAAATTACCTAGCCAAATTTGATTGAGCGAATCGATTGAAATTCCGTATCCGGCACCTAAAATGCCACCACCATAAACAGGCGATTTAACCGTACCATTCTGCCCATCAGCAGGTGTTCCATCCGGTTTTAGAACAATCATACAATTTGTTGAATTTGGCGTACCTTGTACTACATTATTGGTTATCCATAGATAACCATTGCGATCAAAAACAAAATTGCCAGGGCCACCAAAGGGACATGATTCACTACCAGTGTTATTGAATTTAAGGGCGAGAGTCCAAGCATCTGGGATTCTTAATAAAGATGGCGTATATAAATTTTTGCTCTGATTCGATATTGCCACAATTTCATTTACTCCCTGAGCCGGATTGAGTGCTAGATTCTGCATGGCTTGAAGCGTATTATTCGGTTTAGTTCCATTAACCGCGGTAGTTACACTAAACAGCTCACTACAGGTGGTATTATATTCAATACATTCAGAAACGGCATTTGCCAAAGTATTCATCAGGCGCAGCGCATTACTTTGATCAGCATTCGGTGGGCTGGAAATTACATTACTTAACTGACCACTGGTAATCGAAATCAAATTTTGATTCATTCCGCTTGCTATTTGAATTGAACTTGGTGATCCGGAAATAAGATCACCTTGCCAAAACTGTGCCATTGTATAGGCTGCGGCAACCGTGGTTAATTCATTAATAACCAAATTTGATTCAGTATAATTACCAATGATTAGCGCCAGTTCAACCTGGCTTTCATTAGTCGCGGTTAGATATAACTGACTGTTTATTAATGAATTGGGAATTTGCAGTGAAAATTTACCACTATTATTTGAGGTGGTTTGCGTAATTAAGCTGGTAGATGATTCGCTAATGGTGTATAAATTTACCGTATATCCGGATAATGGCTGACTGTTATTTAGATTACCTGATTGGACAGTTCCATTAATTTGTGCCCCTGAAGTGGTATTCGTTTTACCATTTGAACACGCGAAAATAACACTTGCGATAAAGCCCAAGAAGCACAACCTAAGTAATATCATCATTTACACCTTAAAATAAATAAAACGTACACTAATAGGATTCCGCAGTATGCTGGTTGCGATTTGTGCAATAGCTGGTTTTGTTCGGTTTATATCAGCACCGTTGGTTAACGCAAAAACGAATACTTTGAATGTAGGCAGGTTATTATGCCACAATTTGCCGACATTAGACTATCCTAAATGGATAATTGGCAATGTTACAAGCTGGCATTTTTGATGTAAACCTTGGCGAATTATGCGAATAGCCGCGGATTGCCAGCCTATTTGCTAGAAAAGCTTGATATAATAATTGTTTATATGGTGTGTTTTACAATATATTGATTTATATGGTTTATTTTGTGCGCTAAAATAGTCGATAGACGCTAAAATAGACGATTTTGAAAATTCTAACAAGTGTTTTAGCTACTAACTTTATTTCATTGTATCAGAATTATATCATTATAATTAAAATCCTTGCAACCTATTGCAAGTTATTACATATAACAAAACACCCGCCGGATTGGGCGGGTGTTATAGTCGGTTCATTAGTTCGTTATATACCTTGTCATTTTCTCGCTTGCCCACTGTGATAACCAAAAGAATCAACCGATCATGTTCAACCTTATAAACAAGGCGGAATCCGGCTGTCCGCAATTTAATTTTATAGCATTCATGTTTGCCTGTTCCATGTAGCCGGTCTTTTGGTACTAGCGGATTTTCCAAGCGGCGAATTAGCACCTCTTTAAATGCCTGTTTGATTGTGTTATCCAGCTTATCCCACTCGCGTTTTGCGTGGGTGATAAATTCCAGCTTATAGTTCATCAATATTTACCGGAATAGTATCAGCCTTGCCATCTTCCAGCTCTTGTAATCGCTTGTTGGTAATCTTTGCCAATTTCATGTCATCCAAATAATCAGCAAATAGTGCCATCATTTTTTCAGGTATTAGATAGGCTTTGATACTATCACGTTTTAAAACTGCCACAGGTTCAGTTAACTCATCTATAAAGCTGGTATCGCCACGTTTTAAGTCAGTTATCCCAATGGTTTTATGGGCATAAACATTTTGTAGGCTCATTGCTGTTACTCCATAATAAGATTCAAATACACGTTATAATGTGTATTATATCATGTAAATTAATTTAAAGCTATTTATATTGGTTGCAGGAATAACAAAAAACCCGCCGGATTGGGCGGGCTGCTGGTTTAGTTTATTGGTCTGCTATAGCGATTGGTGCACGCACCATCGCCATGAATAAAATCGTAGTATTCCATGCTGATTAATCCATACACTAACAAAATCCGGTCTTGTGGTTTACTGATAACAATCGACCGCTCGGACAGTGTAGAGTGCTTAAATAACCAGTCGTAGGGGTCTAGCGGACTAAGCCCGTAATTATCGACTGCATCATCATAAATACGCCACAAATTGCATCCCAGGTGCAAATCCTTGCCACGTTCTATGGCATTATCCAGTAGCCGGTCATGATCGGAAAACCCGCTGTGATATTCCTCTTGACTGGAATCAGTATAACCCCGATCTTGCGGTACTAAATATCGTTGACCATTGGAAAAAGAACAATCGCGAAAGTCTTTGGCGTTGTCGGTGTTTACAGTAAATGATTTAACTTTCATAATTACGCCTCACTTTCTTTTTTACTTTCCAGCCATGCGGAAATCTCCGCTCTATCCCAGACAAATTTACGTGCTGATACTTTTATTGGTGTTGGAAATGTTGGATCATATCCAACCTCATTTTTATTTATCTTGCGGCGAATTGTGGACTCGCTCAAGCCGGTAAATTCAATTAATTGCTGGATTCCCAGCCGTATTGGGGCATTCTCGACATATTTCATAATAAAACCTTTATAAAATTACACCATGTATTATACTATTTTTATACTATCATAAGTTGTATTTAGCTATTAATTGTATTCACTATTACAAAGATAATAGTGAATTATTTCTATTTTAGTCGTTAACTTTTCGGCTATTCGTCATCATCCGGCACGCGTCCGGCAACTGGGGTTATGTTGACAATAATATTCCCACCCGGTAACGGCAAATCATTATTTGCGCCAAATAATTCATAGGATAGGTCAAAAGTTAATCCCAAAGATTGTAAAACCTTAGCTGCTTGCATTTCATCAATTACCCCAGATTGCAACTTGTTTAATGTACCACTAACAATTGATCGTTGCAATTGAACTGCATCGCTAGTTATCTCAGTTGTTATTGCTGATAATTCTGCCTTATCTTTAATTATCCGATTAACTATCACGGCTTCATGATTAGTAACCATGTGGCTAATCTGGCTAGTTTGTTTGGCTAGTTGATTAACTGCCGTTTTTAAGCTGCCACGTTCCCAATTTTCACGCTTTGCCCGTTGCTGGATTGCGCCATGGGTAATGCCAAATTGTGCGGCAATATCCCTGATTGGCATTTCTCCAACTTTGTATAATACCGCTATTTCGTTCCATTCTTCATTTGTTAATGCCATGGTTAAATCCTTTTCTGGTCAAATATTTGATTACATTGTCGGTAGCTTTAATCATATCTTCACCTGCTAAATATTTAGTTGTGCTAAGGGGCTTACCATCCTTGCCTAGTTTGGTTTTATCTTTAAAGCATGCTAGATAGGTAATATCGCCATCGGTGCGGTGATATAACTGCACGCATGAGCCATATTTTTTGGAATTGATATATTTACCAATAAGAGATTTATTCACGATCAGGATACCGATTTAATAATTAAATGATTAGGGTTTCATCTCACCCTATTCTCACCCACTTTTTAAATTTTAGCTATTTTTATACCATTTTTAATTTTGTGCTTAGTGTAGGATATTGCATAATTTAAGAAATAGCCCACTGCAAGAATGAGCTATTTTCTTACTTTTAACACTCATCGGATACCAAACCCTAAACTCGGTAATTTTGAGTGTGTGATCGAGTTGTTAAAGAGCTGTTATTTTTAGTTTATTGGTCTGCTATAGCGATTGGTGCACGCACCGGATCGGGGAATTATGCAGCCTTGTAGCGATCTTTTAATTCCTGCTCTATTAACATTAGCAAAAAGTAGTCATAAGTGCTGATAAAATATTTTACTTCCGTAACCCCCTGCTTTCTGCTCCATTTTTCAATATATAAAAGTGGTGTTTTAGTGCCGAGGTTATTAATCAAAGGCTCTCCGGTATCGGAATCAACCCAGTACATAGATTGCATCAGCTTATAATGCTGCTCCGGTATATCAGATAATGGGATTGCAAAATCCGATAAATCCGAATTATCGGGGTTCATTTTTTCAATTTCGCGTTCTCTCATTCGTAGCCACATGGGCAATGCCTCGCCGGTTTGAAATTCCTTAAAATACGCATTAGCTAGCTCTATTTTTTCGGCAGTAGTGTATTTGTTGTTCATGATTGCACCTCACGCCGCTAATTCGTGGTTAATGGCTTGGGTCAGGTCATTGCCGAAACAATGCCGGATATAGGCTAGAAATAACCACCGAGAGTGGGTGTAGTAGTGTTTAGCCGGTACGTGTATGTACATGGTAAAGTGGTGCGGTTCTGATTGTCCGGTCAATTCCAGCAATAAGGCTTTGCAGTCCGGCGAATTAATAAACTCGGTGGGGGTGCAAATACTTTTATGCTGGGCATTTTCGTATAGTTGGGATAGGTTGAACTCTGGCATTAAAGTAATGCCGGATTGATTGATTTTTTTTGACATGATTATCACCTTGTTGTAAATTTTAGCTTAACTAAACCCTAGTTCTTAAGTAGGGGCGTGGGGGGCTAAGAACACCGCAACAAGTCGGCTGGACATATTCACCGGTTAGGGTTTATTAGTCGCACCCCCCACATAGTTACTATCATGGCTCAAAACTGAGCCATGACAGCCAATAGCCTATTACTGTCTGGTACCCGCCAAGCTGGCGAATGATAACAATATCGAACCGGCAATAAATTTTGCCGATCGGGTTAGTTAGTAATGTGTCTATCTATATGGGATAATCTTCAATGTGCCGGATAAAAGATAACGGTTATCCGCTCCGCTTGTTGTTTGTGGGGTTCTTAAGCCCTGTAGCGATATTATGCCGGATTGGTGGGGTGGTTGTCAAGGTTGGGCAAGAAAAAGCTTGTTTAAAAAATGGGTGGCTTAGTTTGTAGCCTCGGCGCGGGCATCATTTATTTGCGCTTGGGTTGGCAGGTTGCTACGTGGTATTTTATGGTTTTTTTTACATGGCTTATCGCCGCATTTCTTCACAATCAAGTAGTTAACTGATTCCGGTACTTTCGGTGGCGGATTGATCGCATTGATAACTGCAGGCGCATAAACACCAACTATCGGCGCTACCGATGCAGTTGCCGGGCTGGTGATTAAATTGTACATTTCCACTTGAGAACCTACCACTTGGGTGGTCTTAGCTGTGTCTGTGGTTGAGCATCCGACAATGCAAACAACGAGGCTCATTATTGAGATATTTTTAGTCATGAAATATTATAACATTTCTGGTTATAACCCATTGTTTTGTTTCTAACCCAGAATTCTGGGTTTAGGATTCTGCTAAAAAGCCCCCCGATCATGTGTGCCATTTCGTACGATAAAAGTAACACAGTACCAGATACCAAGGGATAAACCAGCATTATTTGTTTAGTTTGTGTGAATTCACACGCTAGTTTAGTTGCTGTAATTCTGTTGTAATGTTGTAATACGTCAACTATTACCAATGGATTAGGGACGTTATCTGTTGTGTTGTGGGTTAAACTTTTCCAACATCTCCAAGTAGTGTTGGATTGCCTGATTGATTAAGTTATTCCGGTTGGTGTTTAATCGCTTGGCAGTGGCTTTTAGCTGCTTGGCTTGGTCTTTACTCATCCGCACGCTGATAACCGCGCTATGGTCGTTAAATTGGCTGTATTGTGACATTGTTTACCTTTTTAAAATCGGTATTTCATTGCTTGGCAAGTTTCGGCTTATAACTTTACCAACTCTTTGATATTGTTAGGCTTATCTTTGGCAAGTTGGCAAGTTTTATTATTGCTGAGCAGTACGCGCACGCGCGTGCGCGCGTAGTTGTCTCGAAAGTATTGATATTTTGCATCTTTAGCCATTTGGCTAATTTCGCCAATTTCTGTTTTTATAACAGTTACTTTACTGGCTAATTTTAAATGTTGTTAAAATTCCAAGTAAATAAAGTCCGGTCTGTTGTTAATTATCGCATGTGGTTTTTTCATTTTCCCCCGTTCCCACCGTCGCGATGTTTTTTGTTGCAAAAAATGGGTATATGGGTATATTTTCCTCTGTATCCGTTCTGCTGCAAAGGTTTTAGCTTATACCTTGGTTAAAAATGGGTTGATTTCAGTATAATTTTAGGTATATTGAGTATATTGTCATTTTCTTTATTTATACCTTTTTATATACCCAAAAATAAAAAATATACCCATCTTATACCCATAATATACCCAAATAAAAATCACAATCAGCGCAATATACTGTGATATAACGATAATTTCTTATTATATATACCCATATACCCAAATTTTTTAAAAATCATCCTGATAATTCGGAGTTTTGATAATTAAGTAAATAACTACGGGCTTGCCCTTGCGTTGCTTAAATCCTAAATCGCGCATGCGTTTAGCTACATTTTTAGCGCTTGGTGTTTTGTAACCGCCATCTTTTGCGTAGTCTTGCAAATCCAGATATAAATCCCTCAATGATTTATTTGATACATCATGCGGAATATAACCCCGATCATCTAACCATAACGCTACTACATCGCTTTCCAGCCTGTATTGTGCCAGTACTTCATCGGACTTTTGGCAAGCGCTAAAGTGTTTATTCTGCTGTAGGCGTTTTGCTCCCTCGATCATCCAATTCAATACCGCCGGTAATTCATTGGCTATGATCTTGTTTGCCAGTTCTGGGTCTTTTTCATCTTCGCCAATGGTTTGCCCAAATTCCACAATTAAAAATCGCTTAAAAAACCCGTGTGATAACTCGACATCAGTCGGCAATACATTGGCATTAAAGACCAGTTTTGCATAATCGCTAATGGTAATTGTATCCTTATAGAGCATTTTTACCTGTATTGCCTCACCACTTGCCATGCGCTTAATCAGGTCGTGGGCTTGCTCGCCTTTGGCGTTTATTTCCGGTGCAAAATTAAGCAACTTTCCCATTAATTGAGCGCGGTTATTATCGGCGTTGCGGTCAGTGGTCAAGGCTTTTAAATCCATTTGGCTAATGTTACTATCACCAAGTAATGCCGTGATAATTTTCAATAACACGCTTTTACCATTAGCGCCGCTGCCGTACAAAATCCCGATTTTTTCCAGATTGATATTTTTAATAAACACGCTGCCCATTAGTTCCTGCAATACGTTCTGGCTTTCCTTATCTGGCAGTACCCGATTAAGGTAGGCGGTAAATAATGGGCTTAATGCCTTAGGATTGTAGGCGTAGGGTAGGCAATAAAGCAGATAGTCATTGCGGCTAAATTTGCGTTGTTTAACGCTGCCATCCGTTGCTATTTCCAAAGTTCCATTATTAAGATTGATCAATATCAAATTGTTATCACGGCTGGGACATTTGGGGGCTTTAGTCCAGAATGTTTGAACTAATGTACTTAATAGCCGGATTGTTTGGGCTTCCAGTGGGTCATAACCCATTTTTACTAATACATCCCGCAATAAGTTACGAATAAAGCCCTCATTGAATGGCTGCCAGTATTTGCCATTAAATAAGTATCCGGCTTTGACTTCCATATCATTACTGAATAGCTGTGCCAATGAGTACCCGATCAGGTTTGTTAGGTTGATCAGGTAATCGCTGACAATTACTGCTATAATCGCTTGCGGTATCCGGCTCTTGCCATCTTTGATATAACGCTTATGATCACCACCAAGTGCATCAATATAACGGTTAAAATCGATTAATCCGGCATTGGATACTATAATCTTGTGCAAGTCATCCATATTATTAAGCCCAATTGTCACGTTGAGGCGGTTTTTTGCCCGTTCCTGCGATTCTTTTACCATCGCATAGGATTTGCCTTAACTGCAGCGCCAGAATCGCTCACCGGCTCGCAAATTTCCACGGGTTCGGCGTTGGGGATGTTGTAGTCAGTAATTTGTCTATTTAACATCTCCATTGATTGCTTTTGGTTCTCGTTCTGCGGTACGAATTTAATTATTTTGTCGGTCATTTTTAGTGTCCTATTAATTGGATGATCGGGGATAATTGCTTGAATAGCTGAATAAATGCCAGTGTGCCATGCTTGATAATGAAGTCGTTGGCATCGTTACAATCCGGCATTACCAGCGGGTAAATCTTTGCAGTTGGGTTAGCGACTATCAACTGGCGGGCGGTATCTACTCCGGCATTCTTGGGTTTGCTACTATCATTATCGACCAATAACAGATATGGTAAGTTATTGTGCTTGGTATTCTCTATGACTTTGCCCAAATTTCCGGCATTGAATGCCACCAGTGCATAGGGTAAATATACCTGAGTATCATAATGATTGGTAATCGCTTGCCAAGCGCTTAATACAGTAGCTACACCCTCGCCAATGATATAAAAGCTGTTGCTATTATCAAAGGCTTCAGGGCAGGGATTTACCGCCGGAAATTGCCAGTAACAGCCACCAATAGCGCCGTTAAATCGCTTAGTGCCATCGGCTGCAATAGTTTGATAACCCTGTAGGTATCCGCCGTTGTTCATGAATGGAATGCACAGCAAATCACGGTTAAAGCGGGCATCCTGCCGAAAGTTAAACCACTGCAGATTATTAATACCTTTTCTGGCCAGATAGTCATGCTCAACACAAAATCCCAATTGATTAAACTCTGCCACATAATAATCCGCTTTTTGCCGGCGCTCGCGTTCCAGCTTTTCCCGATCCGCCCGCTGCTTGGCATCAATTCGTTGCTGCAGCTCTTGGCGCTGTTCCGGTGTCATTGGCTTGTAGTTAGGATCGGGGGATTTCAGGTTGATATGGTGATTGGTACGCTCTTGGGTTTCATGATTCCATAGTACCAGTGTTATAAACTCGTTCTGAGGGTCGTATTTCACCATGTAAGCGCCGTTTTTACCCTTGGGATGGGTGCTAGTACCGCAGCGGATAATTTTATCGGTAGGCGCTGATTCTATGCGGTCACCAGATAGACAAAGCCCCATAACAGAGGCTTTTTCTACCGCTTCGGTTAGTTTAGAGGCGGGGATTGTTATCATGGTGAGATACCACGTAAAAAATCAGGGCAATAATTACTATAGCTACTAACATTATTACTCACCCCCGCCATATTCTGCTGCAATTGCGTTATCCAGATTACCGATACAGTGCCGCAGGTACTGCAGCCAGATATAGCGACTGCGGACATAGATTACCGGGTGCAGGGCATTTAATGCACGGAGTAATTTATCAGCGCCAATAGTTGATAAATCATCGAGGTACTTTGTTCCGGTTTCGGTCTTTACCCACTCATTAAACCATTCAACTGGTGGCAATATTGCCGGATTATCGTTATTGCGGTAAACCTCGGACAGGTTATAATCCGTGCCGAAATTTACCCCCAGCGTTACATTGGTGTTATTGATTTTCATGATCAGGCGCTCCGGTAGGTTTTGAGTAAATCCTCGCGGTCTTCATTCCGCGCTTCCAGCACTCTTGCCTGATAGGCTAGAACATCGCCCAAGTTTTTAACCGTGCCCATTGCTGCATTAAAATGAGTGGCTATGTCTTTGTTTTGAGCTTCCAATAGCTTGTTATTCTCAATAAGTTGCAACTTTTCTTTTTCACTGATAACCAGCCGTTCCAGTGCCTCAATATAGTTTGCTGGTAGTGCTACCGTGGTTTTGGTTTCCAGTTCTTGCCATCGGTCAACTAATCGGGCGGTAAACTCAGGGGATAACTGTGCAACTACCACATAACTATCACGCTTGTTGACGTGGTAAACTGTGGTGGATTTTCCGCCGCCCTCGGTCGGTTCCTGCGTTGCAGTAAACGTTATTAATCCTTTCTTTGCCAAGCGCTCCATAGTAGTTTTAACATTATCATGGCGGGACTCTACCAGCTTGGCAATTTCTTGGCTGCTCATAGTTAATTGCTTGCTGGTTGTGATTAAATTATTCATGATCAATTTACCCCCTTGGCAGTATTGGTTAAATCCTGCAGCTCTGGGCAATAGCTACTCCAAAACATCCGGTGGATCTCTTCTAAATTATTGGCGGCGGCATTGCGCTGCATTAATTCCAAATAGTTATGCCAGATTGGTAATAGTTCCGGCTTTTTAAACTCTCCGGCATCAACCAATAAAGAGTAACAGCGAAATACCAGCTCAAAAAACACTAAGTGCTCAAATTTAAAATAAGCCTCGGCATAGACCACGTTATCGTCCTTGACGCGTTCCATTTCCCCGCGCTGGCTTACCATGTAAATAGGTACAATTTCGTCATCATGCAAAAATGACTCAAGGCATTGCTCATCACTGGCAAAATTTGCCCGATCGGGCTTTTCCTGCAGTAGGTAAAGCGTGGTTGTAGGGTAGTAGTGAACATCCAGCGGATAATAGTTATCAGATAAAAATACTTCCAGTAAATTATCACTATTGGCATTGCCTACTTCCATAAATTCCAGCCATTGATAAAGAGGTATCAACATTTGCTTGTTATCCATTTCTGGATCATCATTGGTAAATGTATCTTCCATATCTCGGCAAAAGATTAAATCAAATTGCTGCCCCATAAACTGATCGGAAAACCGCCTAACCCACCACCACCGGCGCGGGTTATGTTCGTTTAGTTTAGCTTTGATTTCTGCTAAATATTCGCGGGCTTTGTTTGAATTTGTAGGGTTGAAGTTAATTATTTTAGTCATTACATTGCCTTTATAAATCACTATATACCGGATTAAATAAAGTTAATCACTGGTATTTAGTTGTTTGGTTTTACAAGGCTATGAATTTGCTGCAAAAAATCGCGTTGACTGGTGGCGGGTGCTATGTGATAATAGATACCGCCTTAGCGTTGCTTTCATAGCCTTGCTAACGGTTTTTGAAATTTGACTTAGTGATCAAACTTGGCGGTTAGTACACTAAGTCGCATTAGTTTTGGGGGTGTTTACAATTACCAGTTGTAAATGCCCTTTGTTATTTTTGGTGCATCTTTTTTTGTCCTTTCATAATTATGCCGTTTGGGCAATTTGGGTTTTTTCGTGCTGTTCCGCTATCCAATTTTCGATAGTACTACTAAACCACGCTTTTTTTAATTTACCCAGTCTTAAATCAGGCTTAGGAAAAGTTCCTGCAGTTGTCATTCTCCACAATGTAACTTCATTCACTCGCAACCGCTTACAAACATCTTTGGTTAGTAGCAATTCATTTTGCTGTTCTGTCATTTTATTTATTATTCCTTATAAAATGTTAAATTTACTTAATCTCAATACCGAATATTACACGATTTTAAAAATTACAATAAAATTTTCTCACGATGGTATTTTGTGTTTTATGCTGGCATAAAACACAAGATGTATATTGATTTAATTATATATCTTTAAATTCATTTTTTTGTATTATTTTGATAACCCAGTCGCTATTCCCAGTGTCTATTTTAAATTTTTCAATAGCTTTATATAAAGCTTCTGCGATCGGTAACTCAAACCTCCGTCCGGCGTATGTTCTTGATAAGTTAATTTCGCCACATTTACCAGCTACACTATTTGCTAACTTTGTAAAGTCTGAATATGCTTTTATACCGTGAGCTTGGCAAAAATTATAGTCCTCGGTTATTAACACATTCAAAGCGTTTTTTTTATTTCTTAACAACTCCAGTAAATATTCTCTACTAAAATTATCGACGTAATCCCTTAAATTTCCTACCCTATCGTAATAATCTAGCTCCTTATTTGCAGCTCTTTTTTTTCCGCCCATTCTTGCGTGATCTATAGCTGGTGTAACATATTGGTCAACTTCAAACTCCAATAATGTTATTAGATTATAAATTTTTAACAATTCTTCAGGTGGTTTTCGTTGGTTCAATCGTTCTATAAGTTCAAAAATTTTAACCAATATATTTTCTATAAATTGGTTATTTTTAAAATCAGAAACAAGCACATCTTTTAAACAAAGTGCATTTTTATTAAAATTTAACGTAATTCTTCTCATGATTTTATTAAATTTAAACATAATAGCTAATCGTTGCTGCTCAACCCCTTTTATCTCAGCTGTTGAGACCGCATCCAGCAATTCTTTTGGGGTTCTAACCCTAACTTTACTTAAATTTTTAAAATATTCTTTTTGATAATCTGTAAGAAAACTCATTTTCCCACCTCATCTAAATAATTAGCCCACTCACACAGCATTTTATAGCGTTCATCCAGTCGGATAGTATGCACATAGTTTTTTCGCACGCCTTGCAACACGTGGTTGGTTGCCGCATCGATTAAATCAAGGTTGTAACCCAATTCTGCCAGCTTGCTGCTGAACGTCCGGCGTAAATCGTGGCAAGTGAATTTACTGATTTTGGTATCATTAATCAACTGATTTAATCTAATGGTTACCGCCGTTGTTGAAAAATGTTTTTTGCCATTACTAAAAACAAAATCGCCAATTTTAACGGCTGCCAATTGCTTAAATATCTCAAGCGCTTGCGGTGGTAACTTGATCAATAGGTCGTGCTTGTTTTTGGTTTCAGTCAATAAAATAGTTTCCTCGATCAGGTTTACATTATCCCAGCGCATTGATAACAACTCAACTAACCGAGTACCCAGCATTAAAGTTAATTTTAAATACTGAGTGATAGTTTCATCATTGGAATTACACCAACGCAAAAACTCGGCGATTTCGCCATTGTTCAATATTCGCATTCTTTGGTTTGGTGTAAAAAAATCATTCTGCAATTTAGCTAGTACATTAGTTGGGGCATATTCCCGCTCGTAGGCAAATTTTGCCAGTTGCTTAATCCGTAAATAAACGGTGTGGGCGGTAGTTCGCTTATCATCGGCAATTAGTGGATCAATCAAGCGCTCGCGGACTATTTGCGGGGTGAGTTCTTGCATGGTCATATTACCAACTAACGGTAGATAATTGTTTTTAAATGTATTTAGCATCGCCACTGATTGTTTTGCGCCACCTTTGGAAATTAAACCATCCAGCATAATATCAAAAATTTTACCAACAGTTAATCGGTTAGCAATTTCCTGCCGTTCCTGATTTAGCGGGTTAATTCCACCCTTAATCATTGTCCGCAATTGCTTGGCTTTTTGATTGGCTTCGTGTAGTGTAACCGCCGGATATTCGCCAATAGTGTACCAAGTTGACTTATTGCCAATACTCACCCGATAAACAAAAACCGAAATGCCATTTTTAACAGTAACCCGCAGCCACAAATTTGGCAAATCTAGTTTTTGCCAATAATGGCTTTTACTGCTTTCCTTAGACGCTCTTATGAATGCCTGTATCTGTTTATCTGTTATCATTGCTTAAATTTCCATAGACGCTAAAATAGACGCTTTTAATTAAATATAATGCAGTTTTTTTAAACCTTTTGCAATGGATTATTTTACTCCAAGCCTTGCAATTTGTAAGAGTTTAAATATAGTTAAAATAGTAAAAATTGTCTCCGGTATAATAATTGTTTATAGTTTAATTTCCGCCAGGATTCAAATTGATGCTTTTATCTACTGGCGGAAGAGTTTCGTTTTAGGAAGTAAATTTATGCAACAAACAAGAATTAGAGTGGCGTTACAAAAATCCGGCAAATTATCCGAGGGTAGTTTTGATTTATTGAATAAATGTAGTTTTAATATTAAACCCGCCAAAAATCATTATCTGATTCAATCAAAAGAAATGAATGCGGATTTTCTGTTGATCCGTGATGACGATATTCCCGGTTTTGTTGACAGCGATGCCAGCGATATTGGAATTGTTGGCGAAAATGGCTATGTTGAATATATTCTTGAAAATCCTGACCATAATCTCGAGATTGTCAGCCGGCTCAAATTTGCCCACTGCCGCTTGAGTATTGCGGTACCGGGCAATTCCGGAATTGAATGTGCCAAGGATTTGGAAGGTAAAACGATTGCCACTTCTTATCCTGAAACCTTGAAAGATTTTCTTAAACAAAAATCAATTAATGCCAAAATTCTGGTGATGCACGGATCGGTGGAATTGGCACCAAAAATAGCGATTGCCGATGCAATTTGTGATTTGGTTTCTACCGGAACAACCTTAAAAGAAAATGGCTTGGTTGAGCTGGACGTGTTATTGAAAAGTGAGGCGGTGGTTATTGCCCGTAAAGATGCACCAGCAGCGATTAAAGAACGGACGCAGGAATTATTGTTCCGTCTTAATAGCGTAATTAGTGCCAAAGACAGCAAATATATTATGCTGCATATCGATAAGGAAAATATTGATAAACTCAAGGAAATGCTGCCCGGCTGTGAATCACCGACGGTATTGCACTTGCATGGCAGCGATAATAAAGTCGCAGTGCATGTAGTTAGTAAAGAAGGTGTATTTTGGGATACCATTGCCAAACTGAAAAGTATTGGTGCTTCTTCGATTTTGGTATTGCCGATTGAAAAGATGATGGATTAAATAATTAAAATTTACAACAGATGGTTTTAGCTATATTAATTGTTTAGGGCAATATATGTACATAGAAAAACTGGTAATGCATAATTTTGGTAGAATTGATAAGTTTACATTGGATAAAAGTGACTTAATAACGTATGATGGAACACCAAAACCAATTATTTTACTTGGCAAGAATGGGGCAGGAAAAACTACATTACTATCCAGTATTGCGGATTCATTTTTTGAAATAGCTAGAGATTCTGGTTTTGGTAATGTGCTTCCAAAGGATGGTGCTGGACATAAATACTTTAAGGTTAGTGGTGGAACTAACCAAAAGCATGGTTCTAGTTATGGGTTATGTTTTATCAAATATACAAATAATATCCAATATTTAAATAAGTCTGGCATTTTATCAAATCAAGATTGTCTCAATCATATAGCAGAAATAAATCTTCTGAATGGCTACATAGATGAAGGGAATAATAAGCTAAATAATGTAGCTTCAATAAATAACAATGATATTATAAAAGACCAGTTTGAAAAAAACTCATATCTATATTTTCCTTCAGATCGGTTTGAATATCCAGAGTGGATAGTTGGTGATTTCATAGATGAGAATTTTGATGATAGGGCTATTTTTGGGGGGGAGCTTGGGCGGAAAATCTTGGTAAGAAATAACCTTAATAATATTAAGCAATGGATAAAAAATGTGATTCTTGACTCTAGGGTTGAAATGGGTGTATCGGTAGTAAATGGTCAACCACAATTTGGCATGTTACCTCAGTATGCAAGTAATATATATTTTGCAAATAGTAAGAGTAATATAGAACTGATATTGTCTAAAATAGTTCTTGCTACATGACAGAAAATAAAAAAAGCTGACCAAAACTTCAAAATAAGGTAATTTATCGAATTTTCGACCAAGAAAAGATAGATAATGCCTAAAATGAAGATTGATCAGCTAAGTGGTATTTTAAACCAAGAGTTGG
>CAZATM010000045.1:0-38622 GCA_964488065.1 uncultured Neisseria sp. | reverse complement strand
AATGCTAAAAACATCTATTATCAGACATTTAAACAAAATCTAAACTTCCCCGAGCTCAAGGTAGAAAACGGTAGCGGCTTGTCTCGTTATGAGCAACTATCTGCTAGCCATATGACAACTTTGCTCTATACCATGTATCATGATAAAGAATCCACCGATTTTATTAATAGTCTGCCAACTCCCGGTGAATCCGGTACTCTGCAAACTGAATTTGGCAGATATAAAACCCAGCTTCATGCCAAAACAGGTTCTCTCTCTGATACCAAAGCTTATTCAGGCTATTTCTATGCCCGTAATGGACATGTTTATGTTATTTCATTTTTAGCAAATGGAATCAGTCGTGGTGATGCTGGCAAATCTGAATTACAAACCTTTAAACAGTTTTTTGCAAATAGTTTGGAATCTTTAAATATGATCGAAAGCAAGAATTAATCACAATATAAATCAATCTCAAAGCACAAGCGCACGGAATAAGACCAGAACTAGTTGATATTAATTGATATAACTTATCATTTTTATATGAGGTACTTATTATGCGTTATGTATTAGGACTTGATTTAGGTATTGCTTCCATTGGTTGGGCTATTTATAATATGGATAACACAATCATAGAGAAATGTGGCGTTCGGTTATTTGATGCAGCTGAGAATCCAAAGGATAAATCACCGCTAGCTCAGCCTCGACGTGAAGCCAGAGGAATGCGCCGCCGGATTCGCAGACGTGCTTACCGCATGCAAAAGATTAAAGATCATCTGATTAATTCTGGATTAGTTTCAAAAGACGAACTAGCAAGTATGTTTGATAATACTAGTAAAACTAAATCAGGTACCTCACATTATGATGTTTATGAGTTGCGTTACCTAGCACTAGATAGTTTACTTAGCAATCAACAGTTAGCAAGAGTTTTAATCCATTTAGCCAAACATCGAGGCTTTAAATCCAATCGTAAAAAAGATAAATCAGTTGATGGCACAGTTAACAAAAGCTTGGCAGAAAACCGAAAACTATTAGAAGAAAATGGCTATCGCACTATTGGCGAAATGTTTTATAAAAATGAGACTTTTGCAGCAAATAAACGTAATCGCTTCGGTGAATATCGGGTTATGCTTCAGCGATCAGATATTGGGGAAGAAGCAAAAATAATTTTAGAAACCCAGCACCAATTGGGGAATCAATTAATTACTCAACAATTTATTGACAAATACATCAAAATGTTTAACTGGCAAAAGTCTTTTGATTGGCGCGGCAATATTATAGATATGGTGGGCAATTGTCAATTTGAATTCAATGAAAAACGTGCCCCTAAGGCCTGTTTCAGTAGCGAAAAATTTATTGCGTTATCCAAATTAAATAATATCAAATATACCGAAGACTCACTTGAAAAATCATTAACAGCAAGTGAAATTCAGGAGATTTTTAACTTAGCAGCGGCACGAACCACAAAAACCTTCAATATCACTTTCGCTACTTTACGTAATCATTTGGGATTATCAGACGAAGCGAGATTTAATTTCGTCAAATATGGTAAAAATGAGGACTTTCTGGAAGCTGAGAAGAAAACTAAAATTAAGGAACTTGAGTTTAAAGCGACCCATGAATTAAAAGCAGCAATTATCAACCATTGTGGCGAAATTATATGGGGTAATCTGCTTAGTAATACCGCGTTATTAGACACAATTGCGGTTGCACTTACCTATAACAAGACCGATGAAACCATCGAAACTGCATTAGAAAAGTGTTTTTCCACGCAACAAAATAATTTTGATAGCAACAGCCAACAAGCCATAATCTCAGCTATTTTAGAGGAGGGGATTAGTTTTGATAAAAATATCAGTTTGTCTTTAAAAGCGCTGTCTAAAATCATTCCTCATCTCGAAAATGGGCAACGTTATGATGAAGCGTGTGAATCTGCTGGCTACCATCACAGTCAGAAAAAGAAAAATGCCAATCTTAAATTACCTTCGATTCAGGCATTAGGGTTAGATAGCGAATTAACCAACCCAGTAGTAATCAGAGCTATTTCTCAAGTGCGTAAAGTAATTAATGCAGTTATTGATAATTATGGTTCACCATACCAGATTAACATTGAATTAGCCCGCGACATCGGTAAATCGGTAATACAGCGCAATGAAATTAGCAAACGCCAAAAAGATAATCAGGCAAAAAATGAACGCTTGATTGCTGAATTTGAAGAACATTTTAAACGCAAACCGATGAAAGACGAATTTACCAAATTTAAACTTTGGAAACAACAAGGTAATAAATGTATCTATAGTGGTGAATATATCAACCCTGAAAGTATTTTACATGGTACTCATGCAACTGAGATTGATCACATTATTCCCCACTCGCGTAGTTTTGATGATAGTATGGGTAATAAAGCACTTTGCTTAACTCAGGAAAATCAACGCAAAGGTAATCAGACTCCATTCGAGTACATCGGGCAAAACGGACATAATGAGCAAGCATGGCACAAATTTGAAGAACGGTGCAAGCTTATAAATAAAACAGGCTATCAGCTAGGTTTTGACTATTCTAAATTAGATCGTTTATTACTTAAGAAAGTAGATAATGCTGGATTTATTGATCGAAACTTAAATGATACTCGCTATATAGCTCGTTTCTGCAAAAACTATCTGGAAAATTATTTACAGTTTTCACAACAAGATGATAACAATAAACTCCGGGTGCGGGTTTTAACCGGTCAAGCTACTGCCTTTATTCGGAGTCATTGGGGGTTAAGTAAATCACGTGAAGAAAATGATTTACACCACGCACAGGATGCTTGTGTGATTGCAGCAGTTACGACTAAGTTGGTACAAAACGTAACTAGGTATATGCACGAGAAAGAGTTTAGTGCAGCACCACAAATACGTTTTGTCGATGAAGATGGCGATATTCATGATAGATTCCCCATGCCAAACATAAATTTCCGTCAGGAAATCATTAAACGGGTAAACGAGGTATTTGTATCGCGCATGCCAAAACATAAGATTAGCGGGCAAGTTCACCTAGATACTATCCGCTCAAGTAAATATGTGGATAACCCAGTCGGAGAATATAATAATGGTAAGCCATTTTCAACTATAAATAAACAATTGGCTGATAGCGGGATTAAATTAGATAAAAATGGTGAAATCCCTACCCTCTGCCCAACTTATAAACAGCATAATCCAAATATTTATAGATTATTAAAAGAGCAACTTGAAAAACATGGCAATGATGCCAAAAAAGCCTTTGCTGAGCCATTATATGCTCCACGGAAAGACGGCACACCAAGTGAAGCTCAGATAAAAACCATAAAAATCATTCAGCCGCAGAATACTGGGGTAAAAGTGAATCAAGGTATAGCTGATAATGGTGGCATGGTTCGTATTGACATTTTTAATAAAAATGGAAAGAATTATATTGTACCCATTTACCTATCTGATACAATAAAAGCAGGACTACCTAATAGTGCAATTATTGCTGGTAAGCCAGAATCAGAATGGGAAGTGATGGATGACAATTTCAAATTCTTATTCAGCTTATATCCAAATGATTTAGTTAAAATAATGACAAAAAAAGAAATTTACTTAGGATATTATAGAGGAACCGATCGATCTACAGGATTAATAACTATACTAATACATGATGGCTCAAAAGAAATTCGAGGTATAGGAATAAAAATTAATACACTATTAGAGAAATATCAGGTTGATATTTTAGGAAACATCACGAAAGTAGAAAAAGAAAAGCGCCTTGATTTTAGTCAGTTACAATCTCAGAAAAATAAACCAGCATGACTTTTCGCTCGGTAATGATTAGTAACCCAAGTTGTCTGCAAATTAATAAATCTCAATTGCAGATAACTCAGGACAGTAACAAATTTACTGTACCGCTACAAGATATTGCCTGTATCGTTTTGAATCATTATGCAATTAATCTTAGTGGTGCAGTACTTAGTAGCTGTGCCGATAATAATATTGTATTAATGAGCTGCGATAATACCCATCTGCCAAATGGAATATTTCATAGCTTTTTGCCACACTCACGCCAAAACTTGGTGTTACAACGACAACTAAATCTAAGCCAACCGTTTAAGAAGCGTCTTTGGCAAAATATTATAGAACAGAAAATTACTAATCAGGCGAGTATTATAGAAAAAATTTACCCAGCTAGTATCGAACTAACAAAACTCCGACACTTGGCACAAACAGTGCTATCCGGCGATAAAAATAATAATGAAGCTCAGGCAAGTAAAATATATTTTCCAGAACTATTTGGTAGAGACTTTATCCGAATAGGCAAAAACCGGAATACAAGCAATAATGAATATCAGGAAATAAACGGTTTACTTAATTATGCTTATACCATTATTCGTAGTTTGATTTGTCGCGCTTTGGTAGGTTATGGACTATTACCAACATTAGGATTATTTCATGATAATCAGCTTAATGCCTTTAACCTTGCGGATGATTTTATCGAGCCTTATCGACCTTATATTGACTGGTATATTTATGAGCTGGTTAATGACAAGCAAACCATGGAGCTATCACCCTCAATGAAAGCAGCACTTATTGACATTTTAAATCATATTATTGTAACCGATAATAAATTAACTACGATTTTGAACTCTATTGATTTAATGATAAAAAGTTTTGTTAGCTGTATTAATGATAATAATCATAGCTTATTAAAACTACCGTCTCTGCCACCATGGATAGAGCGTAGCAATATGGATTAACTTATGTTTTCTGAGATTCGTTGGATGAGAATAATAGTTTTTTATGATCTACCAGTTAGCACCAAACGGCTGCGGCAGATTTATCAGCGCTTTCATAATTACCTACTCAAAGAAGGTTATGACATGCTGCAATATTCAGTATATTGTCGCCTATGCAATGGACATGATGCAGTAGAGAAATATATTCGCCGCATAGAATTAAATGCACCAGAACATGGCAATGTAAGAATCATGAAAGTAACCGAAAAACAATACAGCCAAATGTATTTTTTAGTCGGTCAACCATCAACACAAGAAAAGATCAACAAAGAACAAAAACAGTTGCTATTGTTCTGATAAAGAGTTTGACAGTTACAGATGTCAGCTGTACGACTTTTTGTCTTATTATAGCAAACTAACAATTTAAGTAATGGTATCCCATTATTTTACTAAAATTTACTAATTGGGGGTAAATTTTATGTAAATTAATTAAATTTAACATTAAATTATTTTATTTATTAAAAATAATTCAGTATATTATAATTGGTGTATTTTACCATTACTTAAATTGTTAACGAGCTATAACCTGGACTGGTAATTATTTAGCTATCAAACAATTTTACCATTACGTAAATTGTTAACGAGCTATAACTGAAAGTTGAGCCGTAATTAACGGTGGCAATCATCGGGCAGCCAAGTATTGTAGGGTTGCGCTGGTGGTTTTTTGTAGAGCCGAATGATATCAAAAACCGCGGCAATAAAACCTAGGCTGTAGGTAATTACCAGTACCGGAATTAGCAGAATGACTGCAATTGCAGAAAGTAGTAGTAACATGTTCATCTCCTCTGGGTTAATTATAACATTTTTGTGTAATAATAGCAATTTATTGTAGTCAAAATGTAGCAGAGGTATTTCGGGTCGCATTTCAAATTGGTGCTAAGCTAAGCCGTCAATTCTGTGGGGCTTTTAGTTTAACCAATGCTAAAATGACACAAATGCAGCTTTAGTTGGGGAAACTCAATTCAACTCAGAAAGTGATTAATAATTTTGAAATACTGAGGGGCAAAACGGATGATTTGCAGACCAAGTTTTAGGCTGCTCGTTTGTTGGCATTTAATAGCAACAGAATTCAAACTTCGTCAGCGTTAAAAGTTACTGATCACTGCCACATAGGCGGCTTAGAAAATATGATACCTGCAAATTTGAACCATCACATTGTTCATTGCCAAATAGGCAGTGGGAGTCTTTGGGGGAACTTTTGCGGAAAGTGTATCAAAAATAAAAAAGCGGATAAAATTATTTATCCGCTTTTATTTTATTAATAGCCGCTAGTGCCGGTTATATTTATCGATACACCGATGCCATAGCTGGTGTTAATCCATAAACCGCCGCTGCCGGAGTATTCCCAAACGTACCCACCTGCCGTTGCTGCGTAGAGGTTACCAGTGGCATCAAAGGTAAGGCTATTAACTCCAAGAGTATCAAGGGGGTAAGAATTAATTTGCGTCCAATATAAACCATTATATTTAAACACATTACCGCCTTGTATCTGATTGCCTTGTACTGCTGAGGTTGCAGCATAAACATTTAGTAAGCTATCTGTTACCACACTGGTTATTGGGTTACCATCAAGTGTTCCCAGTCCGAGCATTATCCATGCGTTACCGCCAGCCGGATATTTCCAGACTAGACCACCACTACCCATACCTGCGGTCACCGCATAAAGGTTTCCGGCACTATCCATGGTAATTGAATTTATTGGGCTTCCATCCAGTGACTGCCGTGACGCATTCCCGGCAAGCACTGTCCAAGTATTAGTACTACTATTGTATTCCTGTACCCGACCATCTTTTAATATTTGGTCACCATTACTGTCATAATAGTTTACGCTGGCGTATAATTTACCAGTAGTGCTAGTTAATAAATCTGATACTTGATAGAGATCACTACTATATATCAGGTTCCAGCTGCCACCGTTATTATTGCTCACAAAAATATTACCATCGGGGATTCCGGCATAAATATTATTTCCATATGTTGTTAGCGCTGCAACTTTATTACTATCATTTAAATTACCAAGTTGTATCCATAATTTATTTGCAGCTAGGTATTTAAATATATTGCTTTGCGTTCCAGCATAATAGACGCCACTACTATCAATAGTGGTAGAATATACCGGCGTACCATCTAGAGCACCTGTTCCAATTGGTGTCCACATATTTGCGGTGTATTGATATACCATTCCAGTGCTGTTACCACTGTTGGCGGTACTGGTATAAAGGGTATTATTCTTTATGGTAATGACAGATACACCACCGTTATTTAATGCTCCAACATTATTCCAACTTGTGCCAGTATCGTGTAAATAGACTTGTCCATTATCATTATCATTAGATGATCCAGCATAAACATTCGAACCATTTAACATCAGAGATATTATCTGTGCGCCAGAGGAGGTATCGGGAGTTCCTAATGATGACCATGATGTTCCCGTGCCATCATATTTATGAACCTTACCAGTAGCGGTTCCGGCATAAAGATCACTACTGCTAACGGCAACTACGTTTACCGCACCATCATTAAAGGCACTAATTGCAGTCCAGTTTGTACCATCATATGCGTATACTTGTCCATCACCACCATTTCCTTGTGTGGCTGTGTATATATCTCCTGTTGAATTAATTGCAATTGACTGAATACCGGTTCCATCAGGAGACGCTCCTAATTGTTGCCAATTGCCGTTGATATATTTGAAAACATCGCCGACATCGGAACCATTGTTTGTTCCAACATATAAATTATTACTAGAATCCAAAGCTATGGCTTTTATTGGTTGATTTAGACTAGAAGCCATTAAATTCCAGACACCGTTAGTATACTTAAATACATTCCCTGCACTTGTCCCAGCGTATAAATTATTATTAGAGTCCAAAATTAAAGCATTTACACCTGAACCATCCAGAGAACCACCACCACCACTACCGGCAAGCATAATCCAGTAACCCAGAGTTGAATTATATTTAAACACTTTACCTGCACCAAAACCATTAAATGTTCCACCACCTGTCCCAGCATAAAGATTGCCACCTGAATCTATGGCAAGACCATTTATTTGACTGAAATCAATGGTAGCCAATGGCGAATTTCCACTGATTAAACTTCCATTGGCAAATACCAGACCATCCTGAGTACCAAACAAAATGCCATTTTGAATTACCGGTGGAATTGAAGTGATAGTTATAGCTCCAGATGTAACACTTGCAAAGCCGGTTGAACTGACAGTGAAGCTAGCGGTCCCGGCACCAATACCAAAAATTTTTATATTGCATGATGGCGCGGCGGGTGATAGTGTGCAGTTACTAGGAGAAATGGAGATTACTGAATTGTTATTGTTGGTAATTGCAACCACAATTGATTCGTTGGTGGTTAAATTCGCAACACCAATTGTTGCTGTTGCCGATTCACCGATTTGGATGTTTGATTCGCTAAATGATGAAATCAATAATTGAGGAGCATCGCTGGTTGGTGTTGGTAGCGGCATTGGGTTTGAGCTGCTACTCCCGCTTGAGCAGGCGCTTAATAATCCGCTGGAAATAGCTATAGCTATCAAAAGCAGGGTTCGATATTTTTTAACTAATTGGGTTAGTTTCATTTGTGAATTCCATGTGTTAAGTATTAGTTGATGTTACACTCATAGTTGCATTTTAGTAATCGTATTGATGACTAAGAAGCGGTGTAACTGGCTGGTTAAAAAAACAATTTTAGCATTGAGCGCCGGTTAAATATCTATCCAAAACGGATAAAATCAATGAATTTATTAATTTTTATAGTTTTCTATGTGGTAATGATTAAGTAACTCAGTGTGATATGCTGATTTGGTTGTTGTGGTAAATTCGACACAATCGGCAAAATAACCAATTAACCAACTAGGGTAAATCTAATCCGGGTCTAAAAATAGATTAGCGAGGTGGGTTATTAATGATCATATTCACAGTGCAGGTGTTGGCTAAAAAAATGACATCTTTAAAGTTATTTTACTAAAACAAGGATGTAGTGTTTGTTTAGATATAATCAAATAAATTAGTTGGATATAGGGCGAATTGATTCTTTAAGCAGAATAATCGTAAATTAGTTATCCGTTTCGGATAACTAATTGTTAATGAGATTGTTTATAATACATCTTGTTTAACGGGAGTAATTGATGATGAGCACAAAAAAATTCGTAAGCAAGTTGATATTCATTATGAGTTATAGCCTAGTTCTTATTTCATGTAATAATGGTAGCTCAGTAAATACAACCTCTTCTGCAGCGCCGCAGGTGCAATTGGTTTTGCCGGTTAATGGTGACACCAATGTCGGTACATCAAGCCCGATTATCGTCGAGTTTAAATCGCCGGTTGAATCAACTGGAATCAGTGCCAGTCTAATAGACCTAAATAGCAATACCGCATATAATCTGACTCTTGCAACCAATATAAATAAAACAATTTACACTTATACACCGTTGAGTGCGCTAAATCCAAATTCAACGTATCGCTTTGTTTTATACCAAAATGATAGCCAAAATGCCGTAAATAGTTCAGGGTCCAGCAATAATAGCCAATCTAGTTATTCAAATCCATTGATTTCTTCAACCTATACCACACAAACCGCATATAAGATTTTTGTAACCAGTGGAAATTATAAAGGCAACTTAAAAGCCGGTTATTCAAGCGCGGTTAGTGGTGCCGATGCTATTTGTAATGCCGATAGCGCCAATCCAGATACTTCTCAATATTATAAGGCAATGCTTAGTGTCGTATCAGAACGTTACGCATGTAATGGCGACAATCTTTGCGGAAGTGGTAATAATCTTAATTGGGTATTGCAGCCTAGAACCAGTTACTATAATCTAAATTCAAGTTTAATTGGTATTACCAATGGCCAGTCAATCTTTAATTTTCCATTGGATCTGTCCTTTGGACTCGGTTCATCCAGCAATGTTTGGACAGGATTATCGACTACTTGGGGATCGGTTGATGGCGGTGATAGTTGTAAAGCCTGGACATCTAGTTCGAGTGATAACAAAGGTCGCTGTGGTCGTTCGGCTCAAATAGATCCCGGCTCAATTTCAAACGATAAACAGGATTGCAATGGTGAACGCAAGCTTTATTGTGTTATGCAGCCAAATGCAGTACTGGTTAGCCCTCTTGCCGGTTCAATAACCAATAACCTGACTTCTCCAATTACTGTAATGTTTAACGTTGTTGGTGGAGTCGATAGTGCCACGGTAACAACTCGCAGTTTTACCGTAAGAGAAAGTGCTATTGGTGTTGCTGGTAATAGTATTGCCGGAACTATAAGTTCTTTGGACAATGTTAACTATACCTTTACGCCGGAAAGTTCATTGCTTCCGGGTAAGATTTATACGGTACATTTAAGCGCATCTATCCGCAGCAATAATGGTGCCCCAATTAGCGCTACAACACAAAGTTTTATGACTGCTTCTGAGACCAAGCTAATTTATTTAACCAGCAATAAATGGTGGGGGGATTTATTAAAAAGTGCACAAAAGGCTGGTTCAACCGCAACTACCGGTGTTGGTGGTGCCGATTTTCTCTGTCAGCAAGATTCGCAATGCCCAGCCGGTAAAACCTGTAAGGCAATTATTTCTGATGATAAAAACCGGGTTGCCTGTATTAATAGCAGCGAATCATCAATTAAGCTTTGTGGATCGGGTTATAGTGTTGATTGGATATTGTCACCCAATACGACCTATGTAAATACAACTGGTGCAATTATCGGTACCACCAATAGTTCAGGTATTTTCAATTTTCTTCTCGGGTATCAGTTTAATTCGGCTATCAGTAGTGGCGGTAAAGCATGGACTGGGCTATTTCCATCGTGGACTTCCGACAAGGAAATTACTTGTGAGCGCTGGACTGTTGGTGATGATGGTGTTAATCAGTTGGTAGGGATGATCGGTTATGCGGATCAAATTAATTACAAGAGTATTTTTGCCGGTGCCAACAATTCAGGCGGGTGTTCTCAGTATAATAAAAAAGATGCAGTTGGGGGTAAATATTGTTACAACCAAGTTGATGGACAGCAATTCATTGATGGCTGCAGTAAGCGCGGACTATATTGTGCCGTTCAATAGTTTATTGTTTAGTTGGGCAGTGATAAATTAACCACTCACGGTTATTTGATTTTTAGTGCGGATAAACAATTTTTGGGAAGTACTATCATGATTTCACAACTATTAAGTAAGAACTACATTAACCGGATGTTTATATTCTGTGCGAGCGCTTTTCTCTTTGCCTGTAATAGCGGCAGTTCGGCGTCTCAATCAACGCAACCAGTTAGCGCGGTGGTTAAATCGATTTACCCGGCCAATAATGATACCGATATTGGGATCAGCACGCCAATTGTTGTAACGTTTAATACCAATATTTCTGAGTCGCAGATATCCGCCAAATTGATTGACATTAATAATCAGCAGATTTCCGGAGCAGTTGCTTTAAAAATTAGCGGCAATGGCTCCATTTATACTTTTACTCCAGATCATGGTCTGCTGACTAATACGACTTATAAATTTACTCTTCAAGATAGCATCGCTTCTGCATCTAGTCCGACTTCAATTAGTACCACATTCTCGACCCAGCCCAATTACAAAATTTTCACTACATCGGGAGGCTACAAGGGGAATCTTCGAGGCAGCACCGCCAGTGCGGTAACCGGTGCAGACAGTATATGCAATGCTGATGCTGGAAACCCTGATAAAAGTTACTACTACAAGGCTATGTTAACCGCCAGCAGTGAACGTTATGCGTGCGTTGCCAATAATATCTGTGGAGGATTAAATAGCCAAGATTGGGTATTGCAGCCATATACAGGATATTACAATGTGAATGATCAACTGATAGAAAGTACCAATGGGCAATCAGTCTTTGTGTTTCCGCTTACGCTGCCTTTTGGGTTAAGTGGTTCAGATAATGTTTGGACCGGGCTAACTGATAGCTGGGGAAGTAGTGGCGATGGCGATTCATGTAAAGCATGGACATCCAGTAGCAGCGATAATAAAGGAAAATGTGGTCGTTCGGGGCAAACCGGTGCTGGTGCAATCTCGAATGATCAACAAGACTGCAATGGTACTCGTAAATTATATTGTGTAATGCAGCCAACGTCCGTTTTAGTTAATCCGATTAAGGGATCGACAACAACTAATTTTTCTACGACTATTTCGGTACGATTTAATATGGTTGGTGGAGTAAATAGTGCGACCGTAAATACGACTACATTTAGTGTAACTGAGAGCTCACCCTATCAAGTTGGCGTGGCTATAGCTGGTACAATTAGTTCCAATGGCGAAGTTTTCACTTTTACACCAAGCACCGCATTAAAGGCCGGTAAGACTTACAACGTTAGTTTAAGTTCCGGAATAACCAGTAATAATGGCGTAGCAATAAGTCCTACCGTCTTTACCTTTTTTACTCCAGGTGAGACAAAATTGATTTTTGTAACTCAGGATAGTTGGTGGGGTGACTTGCAAGAGGTTGCCAAAAAAGCTGGTTTGAATGCGACTTCAGGAATTACTGGTGCTGATTCACTTTGTGGTGCCGATCCGCAATGTCCTGCCGGCAAAGTTTGTAAGGCTATTATTTCTGATAATGATACCCGGGTTGCTTGTGTATTGAGTGAGTCGGGTGTTCCATTGTGTGGGAGTGGCTATGCCAAAGACTGGGTATTAACTGCAGATACCGACTATGTCAATACTGCAGGAGTATTTTTGGGGACGACTAATAGTACCGGAATTTTTAATTTCGCGATGGGTTTTCAGTTTACAACACCGTTAAGTAATTCCGGTAAGCAGTGGACCGGATTAACCGCCGGCTGGACTTCGGATAATAAAGGGACTTGCGAAAAATGGACTAAAGGCGATAGTGGGGTTAATCAGCTTGGTGGATTGCTTGGCTATCCGAATACGGTTGATTATCGAAGCATCGGCTCAAATAATGCTGGTGGCTGTTCTCAGTATAATTCACAGGATGATTTTGGTAAATACTGTTATACCGATAAGATTGATGGTTGCAGTAAAAGAAGCTTATACTGTGCTACGCAATAAATTTCTTAACTTACATTTATAGTGCGAATTTGTTTTTGTTCTAAAATAAAATATCTTACTATCTGAGAAATATTAAGTAATTGACTGAAAGCGCATCTTTGTTGCTTAATATTTCTCATGTGGTAAAAATCAAATCATAATCTGATGATGTTACGTGCTTATCTATACTTTAGCGCTAAAGTATTTAACGTGCATAACGTTCCACGAGATAAAATCAATCACGCCAATATCAATTCTCAATTATACTAACCGCTAATTGGTTAAATTAAACGCTGATTGGTCGCAAGTTGTTCCATTTTTGCCCCATTAATCATGATAAAATCACTGTTTTATATCTGGTATTTTATTGTAAAGTGGCAGAAAGTATTTAAACGAGGCCAAAATGGGATTAAATGTGCTGAATAATCGCGATGTAATGATTAATCGCGAAATGGGATTGATTCAATTTTACCGGCGGGTACTGGCGCAGGTATTGGACGAAAATGTGCCCTTGCTGGAGCGGTTACGCTATTTATGTATCGTGACTAAAAATTGCGATGAGCTGTTTGAAGTTCGGATTGCTCGCTTATTAAAATGGTATAAGGAACAGCCGCAAAAAATTCTGCCCGATGGACTGGAAGTTGAAGAAGCTCTAACCATGATTCGCGGCGAAGTCGATAAATTATATAGCGATCTTTATGCGATCTATAATCAGGTTATGCTACCGGCGCTGGCCGAACATCAAATAACTATTTTAGATTCTGCCGCATGGAACAAAGAACAACAGCGCTTTGTCTATAACTACTTTATGAATGAATTAAAGCCGGTTTTAACGCCGATTGGGATTGATCCGTCACATCCGTTTCCACGAGTGCCCAATAAGGGCTTGCATTTTGCAGTTGCGCTGGAGGGCAAAGATCAATTTGGGCGGGAATCGCGGATTGCCATCGTTGAGGCACCGCGAATTTTATCGCGGGTAATTCGCTTGCCGCAGGAATTGGCACTCAATGATAATACCTTTATTTTGCTGCAGGACGTTATCCGGGTGCATGTCAATGAATTTTTCTATGGCATGTCGGTTACCGGCTGTTATCCGTTTCGGGTGACGCGGGCTGCCGATTTGGTGGTCAATTCCGATCAAAAAAATCTCCGCAGTGCGCTGACTCGTGAATTGCACAATCGTAAATATGCCGAGTGCTCGCGCTTGGAACTGGATGTTTCCAGTGGTGAACCGGATAAGCAGTTTGTGGATATTTTATTGAAACAATTCAATATCACCGAAGCCGACTTATATCGGGTTAATGGACCGGTTAATTTATCGCGGCTGTCGGATATTGCCAATATGGTCGATAATGATAGCTTAAAATTTGCGCCATTTACGCCGGGATTGCCTAAAGAATTACAGCAGGAGCCGGATATTTTTAAAGCCATGGTGGCTAGCGATATTCTATTGCATACGCCGTATCAATCATTCGATCCGGTCGTTGAATTAACCCGTCGTGCCGCCGAAGATCCCACGGTTCTTGCGGTTAAAATGACGGTTTACCGTACCGGGAATGATTCGGAATTGGTGCAGAATTTAATTCGTGCCGCCAGAGCCGGTAAGCAGGTTGTTGCTTCGATTGAATTATTTGCCCGCTTTGATGAAGAGGCTAACGTTGAACTGGCGCGCCAGTTGGAAGAGGCTGGGGCGCATGTGGTTTATGGGGTTATGGGTTATAAGGTTCATGCCAAAATGCTGACGATAATCCGTCAGGAAGGGCATATGCTCCGCCATTATGTGCATTTGGGTACCGGAAATTATCACCAAAGTACTGCCAAAATTTATACTGATTGGGGACTTTTGACCACCAATCCGGAAATCGCCCGCGATGTCGATAATATTTTTAGCCAGATTACCGGAGTTGGTAAGGCTGGGGTGCTGAATGTTTTATTCCAGTCGCCATTTACCTTGCACGATATGGTGATGAAAGCGATTGAGCGCGAAATTTTTAATGCCTTGGGTGGTAAACGTGCCGAAATCATTGCCAAAATGAATTCGTTGGTCGAAAATCAGATTATCCGCGCCTTATATCGTGCCTCGCAGGCGGGGGTTAAAATTACCTTGATCGTCCGCGGAGCCTGTGCCTTGCGTCCGGGAGTCCCTGGGATTTCGGATAATATCACGGTTAAATCGGTGGTCGGGCGCTTTTTGGAACATCATCGGGTGTTTTATTTTTATGATTCGGGAAATGAGGATGTCTTTATCGCCTCGGCTGATTGGATGAAGCGTAACTTTTTTAAACGGGTTGAAACCTGTATTCCGATTTTAAATGAAAAAATTAAGCGGCGGGTGATTGATGAAAGCCTGAAAATTTATATTCAGGATAATGTCAATTCATGGCAAATGAATTCCGACGGTAGTTACCACAAGGCTCCGCAAATTGGTAAGCGTATTGCGGCACAGGACTTTTTGATGAATAAGCTGGGTATGCCGTTATTCAAGGAAACTCTGGCAACTAAACTGGCGCAGGTTGAAGCTAGTGCGGCAGCGCCAAGCCCAGTTATCGAAGAAGTTACTGGTTCTACGGCGGAAGTTCCGGCAGTCACCGTTAAAAAACGGGTAACACGTCCACGGGCGAAGGCAACTGCAGATGTCACTGAAACTGCCGCGGCTAAACCACGGGTAAGAAGAGTCAAATCTCCTTCGTGAATATGATAAAATCTGCCGCGTAAATTAACTCTAATCAGAAATGACCATGAAAAAAAATAATTTATTACTTATTCCGCCATTAGTAATGCTGTTAAGCGCCTGTGGCTTTCATTTGCGCGGCTTGCAGGGCGATTTTAAATTTCCTTATCAATCCGTCTATCTTCAATGCGACGGTACCGTGATTTGTCATGATTTTGAAAGTGCCGTTAAAAATGAAAATCTGGCTAAGGTCGTAACCAATAAAGAAAGCGCTGATGCCATGATCATAGTCAGCAATGAGCAAACCAGCCGTGATGGTTATGGTTATAATGCCTCAGGTCAGTTATCCAGCTATCTATTAACTTATCAGGTTGCTGCGCAGGTATTTGATCGTAGTGGTAATCAGATCGGGCAAACCATTGTTGTGCAACAACAAACGGTTATGGCTTACAATAATAGCTTGATTTTATCGGCACAGCAGCAAGAAGATAAAAGTTGGGATTCGGTACATCAGGCAGTTATCAGTAGCTTGATCAGGCGTATAGTTTATTCACATCCATATCAAGCCTCAACAAATGAAACTGAATCCCGCTAAATTTTTGGATAGTAGATATAAACCGAGCGGATTTTGCCTGTTGATTAGTGCAACTGAGGATTATGCGCCGTTTGCCTATGCCGCCATTCGTTCGTTGAATGAGCGGTTTTTTAATAATGCGATCAAACATAATTATGTTGGTGATCGGTATTTTAATTTTGATGAACTGGAAGATATTCTTTCCGCCGGTTCACTATTTGGTGATAATAATCTATTTATTCTCAGTTTTAAAACTAAACCAACGGTTGAGCAGCAGCGCCAGTTAAACGCAATTATTCCACGGCTCAATGCTGAAAATTTTATGATTTTGGCTTGCGATAAATTGGATCGTAAAGAATTGTCTAGTGATTGGGTCACGCTTTTTAATGAATCCGGTGATTATCTGGCGATTAGTGATGATGATAATGGTGAAGATTGGTGCCGCGATTTACTGGCAAAAGCTTCGCGCCAGATTGATGATGATGCCTTGGCATTTTTGTTGGTAATGAATCAGAATAATCCGGCGCAGTTATTGCAGGAATGCGAAAAGCTAACCTTGCTGTTTCCGGCAAATCAGCTTATTACAATTGGTGAATGTCAGGAAGCTCTGGTATCAAATGCCCAATATAATGTTTTTGCCTTAGCCGATGCTTATTTGCGCGGTGAATTGGATAAAGTTTTAACAATCTTTCCCGCCGTTTGCAGTAGCAGCGATGAAGCAATTTTGTTGATGTGGAACTTAGGGGAAGATCTACGTAAACTAATTACAATTAAAAATACTCTCAGAAGTAGCCCTAATTTTCGTACGGCAATTGAGGGCTTGCGCATCTGGGGTAATGGTATAGCCGCTTTTGAAAAAGCTAATCAGCGGCTTGGTTATAATTTATTAGTGGCATATTTTAGCGAATTAGCCGAAATTGATTGTGTCTTAAAAGGAATTAAGGCTGGGGATGCCTTATTGAAGTTAGAACGTTTGATTATTAATTTTTGTAAAGGAAGCGAAATTTGATTACACGCCTGTTTACCCGTCATCCCGAAGTGCCAATTAACTATTCCCGCGAAATTATCAGCGGGCTTATTAATTTTATGGCAATTGCCTATATTATTGCGGTTAATCCGCTAATCCTTAATGCCAAAGGTGCGGGTTTCCCATTTGCGCCGGCAATTACTTCAACGGTTATGATTATTATTGTCATGACACTCTTTGCCAGTTTTTTTATTAAATTACCGTTTGTTTTAGCGCCGGGAATGGGAATCAATGCCATTATTGCCTATAATATGGTGTTGCATGACAAAATGAATATTCCGACAATTTTGGCGGTAATCTTTTTTTCCAGCCTGCTGTTGTTTATTTTTTCGGTAACCAAGGTGCGGCATTTGATTATTCAGGCGATTCCCGAGTTTTTGCAAATTGCCCTAAGTGCCGGGATTGGCTTTTTTCTGTTTTTGATCGGGTTAAAGAATGTTGGAATTGTAATCAGTAATCCCAATACCGTAATCTCAATTGGAACTTTTAATTTGCCGATAGTGCTGGCGTGTGGTGGATTTATCCTGGCAACGGTATTATTCATTCGCCGCAAGGTATATGCTTTTTTATTGCCGATTTTATTAATTACGCTTTTATATTGCTTTATTTATCCGGCTACGTTGCCGAAAGCCTATTTCCAGTTACCGGATTTCAGTTTGTTTGGGCAAATTGATTTTGCGGCAGTCCTGAAATTAAGTATCTGGCCGGCAATTTTATCGTTGTTTATTGTGAACTTCTTTGATGCTACTTCAACTACTATGGGGTTATTATCGCAGATGCATTTTGATACTCAGGTCGATCGTGGTACTTACCTTAAACGAGCACTGGTAACCGATAGTTTGGGTGGGGTGGTAGCGAGCTTTTTTGGAATTTCGCCGAGTGTGATTTTTGTGGAGAGTTCAGCGGCAATACAAAATGGCGGACGTACCGGTTTATCCGCCTTTGTGACTGCTTTGATTTGTATCCCATTTTTATTTTTGGCACCGATTATTGCGATTATCCCCAGTTGCGCAACTTCGCCGATCTTGATGGTAGTCGGGTTGATTATGTTAAGCAATATCAGCCGGGTAAAAGTTCGTAATTTTGAAGATGTCGTTGCGGTAGCATTAACCATTGTCATGATGCCGCTATGTTCAACGATTACAGCTGGTGCGATTTTTGGAATTGTCTCATATACGCTATTAAAACTTTGTTTGGGTAAATTTAACGAGTTAAGTCCAACGATTATTCTGATTGCCATTGCCTGCTGCGGCTGGTTTTGGATTAATTGATTTGTAGTAAAAAGCCTGCGATTAAAATTGCAGGCTTTTCAAATTTCGATAACTCACCATGCCGAGCAAAATATTGGTATGCGTAGAATATCACTAATATTGCTGAATTTGGCACATGTTTTTTAATAACCAGTAAGTTTTGTCGGTACTTGGGTGACGTAGCGCGTGAAATTCAAAGCAGTAAGTCGAGATTTTGGCACTACAAATATCGGAGAGATAAAATTGATCACCATTCAGACAACCATCGTTTTTAATCTGTTTTAGAATTTGCTCTGGCGTGTAGTTAGCAAATTTTTGTTGATAATAACTAAGTGGTTTGCTATCACTGATTAAAGTTATTTTGTTATTGTCATATTGGTATATTGATTTATCATCCGCTTCGGAAAACGGATATTTGTAAAGTCCGTTAAAAACCAAGCTATCCGGTTTCTTGATTTGGATTGAACCGGGTAAATACATAAATGGTGCACTGGTTTTGATAGCAGTTGATTCAATATTCAGGAAAAAACTATGTGCAATCGTCTGATCCCGCGCATCATTATAATAAGCTGAAACCAAATATACCTCATTATTACCGAGGATAAAACGTTTATCAATGGTAATGGAAGAGTAATCGGCTTTATTGTTAAGCTTGATTATCTGCTCATCTTTGACCAAGAGCTGAATCAGATCACCGTTGCTATTGGTTTTGCGGGTTTGGATTATTGCCAGAACACCATCGCTGGTTGGTTGCTGGCTGACCACCGTTGGAATGCTAGCTAACCAATTTTTAAATTTAGCAGCAGCCTTTTGTTCGGTTTGCAATTGGGTAATCTGATACTCGGAATTAACCTGATAACTATAATCCTGAATCTGCGTTTGCGGTGGATAAATCTTATGTTGATAGGCTATTTGCGCCTTACAAGATAACAGCGCATCATGATTAACCGCTCGCTGCTCTTCGATTTTTATAATCGCCGGCTGGATAAATTGGTTTGGCGGCACGTTATTGCTGGCTATCTGTAATAATTGGCTTTTAACTGCACTGGAGTCGCATTTGGGTAAATTATTTTGCTTGCTGCTACACGCAGTTATTGCCCACGCACTAATGATTCCAACAACTATTACCCGCGTTTGTTGTTTTTTCATCATGCCAAAGCTAAAACTTGTTGTACCAGCCGATAGATTCCGCGATAAGCATCGCCAATATTATCGGCAAGCATATAGGCTGGCGTGCTCACTACCTTATGTTCTAAATCAACACAAATTTCATCAACCGCACAATCATGATGTTCGGCACCTCGGTTGTTAACCAATGCGGCAACGTTTTGATCATTACCGATCGTCATTTTAATGGTGGTTGGTGCATAGATAACCGGAATCATCACCGGCGCAATACAAATAAATCCTACCGGTTTATTAGCAGCACTAAAAGCCCGGCATTTTTCACTCACCAACTGATTGACAGTGTAATTTTCACCAGCGCTAGCCAGCGTAAAGAGATTGTAGGCAGTACCATTGCCACCAGGAATAATCAGAGCATCAAAATCAGCAATATCTAATTGTTCCAAGGGTTTGACATCGCCACGGGCAATCCGCGCCGATTCTATCAGCATATTACGGCTTTCCAATGCCGTTTCATTGGTTAAATGATTGGTGACATGATCCTGCGGCAAATCCAAACTAAAACACTGATAATGCGCGCTACACTGGTTAATTGATAATAAGGTTAAAACTGATTCATGGATTTCAGAACCATCCATCCGACCACAGCCGGCGAGGATTACCGCTACTTTTTTCATGGCACAACTTTCATAAAATATATCCGCGAATTTTATCACAGCTGGAAATATTCAGTGGTATCCAAAATAAAAAAAGCACCGTTAAGGTGCTTTGGTATGCGAATTAATTTAGAAATTAAACTGTCCGCCGAACATCAGGAAATTGGGATTAGGGCCGGTTGAGGCATAATCTTCAACATGTAGTGACCACTGACGCGATAAATTAAATTGAACGCCGCCAGCCATTAGCAAACCAACATTCGAGCCGTAATAAGCCGGTCCTCCGCAGCCGCTGCAACCATTCCACGATGAACTGTAGTTATTAAATGCTAGACCCAACTTACCGTATAAATCAATCATGTTCGATAATGGTAATACACCTTTGACTGCGCCATCAAACATATAATAACTGGAACTCCACGAGCTACCGCCGCCCCAATTATAACTGTAACTTGGACTATAGGTAAAACCACCTTCCAGACCAACATATTTATTGAACATATAACCAACGTCAGCATTTAACCCGACTGCACTCCATGAAGTATTCATGCCAATATTGGCATCAACATAGACGTTTGCAGCACCAGCGCTAAGGCAGGCACCGGCTAATAATACCGCTAAAATTTTTTTCATTGTCATCCCTTTTTACTTTGAAAATCATCATTGGATTTGAAAATCCGCCGGGCAGATTATAGCATGATCAAATTAAAAGGTAAATTTTGCGCGGCTGATTTATCCGCGTAAAAGCCAAATATTTTCTGCGGGATTTATTAAGCTATAGTATTTCAGGTGGTTATTAAGTTTTATCGGTGTTGTAAAATGCAGCGGTGTACTTCTGGGCAAATTGCGTAAAGTCGGCAATTTGTTGTTCCTGCCACTCTTGCGAATAATTTTTTTCGGCAGCAAAAATTTTAGCGACAAGCGGTGCTGCTTCTATTGCTGCCTGAGCGTCTAAATATAATGCCCGGGTACGGCGTGCCAAAATATCTTCGATGGTTTTCACCTGCTCATGGCGAATTTGATAGATGATTTCAGCCTGTAAATAGGGTAATTGCGGATGAATTAGTGCAAAATTACCAGTCTGCTGCTGAATTTGTTCAATGGCGGAATAATCGCTGCCGTATGCTTTTAGCGGGTAGGGCTTGGGTGCAGTGGTGTAGCCGGCTAATGGTAAATCCCGGGTTTTAGACTCGGTTAATGGTAAACTCAATTTTTTCTCAATGTAATTAAGCGTATCTTCGCCCATTAATCGATAAATTGTCCATTTGCCGCCGACAATAGTAAATAGTCCACTGGCTTGGTTATATAATATTTCATGTTTGCGGGAGATTTTGGCAGTTGACTGCGAGTTTTCGGCTTTTACCAATGGTCGTTGTCCGCAAAAGACCGCCTTGATATCCTGATGCGTTACCGGATGAGCACTGTAATGATTGAGAGTTTCTAAGATGAAATCAATTTCGGACGGAAATGCTTGTGGTTCCAAACTCGGACTATCTACCGCAACATCGGTAGTGCCAACCACGACTTTATCCAGCCACGGTAAAATAAATAATACCCGCCCATCACTGGTAGCCGGAATCAAAATCGCGTGTTGGCTGTCAAAAATCTCGCGTTCAAATACCAGGTGGGTTCCCTGCGCCGCCGCAACATTGGTGTGTTTTTGCTGTGGCTCAGCCAAATCCAGTACGCTATCACACAAGGTTCCGCTGGCATTGATGATGATTGGGGCATAAAACTGCTGCTGTTTGCCATTTAAACTATCGACAACCGCTACCCCGCTAATTTTGCCATCTGTCGCAAAAATAAAATTACTGACTTCGTGATAGTTTAGCGCCGTACCACTCAATTGTTCCAAGGTTTTAACCAAACTAATCAACATTCGGGTATCATCAAATTGACCGTCGTAGTAAATCGCCCCACCAATGATTTTATCGGCGGCCAGATCTGGTGCTTCAGTTAGAGTTTCCGGTTTATTAAAAAACTTACTGCGCCCAAGTTTTTTATCTTGTGCCAGAAAATTATATAAATTAACACCCAACCAGTATTTGATTTGTTCCCAGCGATTTTGAAATGGGATTAAATAACTTTGCCGGTGTGCCAGATGCGGGGCATTTTTGAGGAAATAATGGCGTTCTTCGAGACCTTCTTTAACCAGTTCAATATCCAGATTTGCCAAATAACGGATACCGCCATGAACCAACTTGGTTGATTTGGAAGATGTCCCACTGCCGTAGTCGTTGCCTTCCAGCAGTAGCGTTTTATAACCACGGCTGGCGGCTTCAACCGCGCAACCCAATCCGGTGGCACCGCCACCAATTACAATAATATCGTAGTTTGTCATAATCGTTTCATTTTAATGTTGTTGGTGGCTGCGATCGTGGAGGTTCCAGCATGCGGCCAGTAGAATTACCGCTAAAATGCAGCAGGAAATCAGGAAAATAAACACCTGATTCCAGCCTAAGTGGGTAGCAATAATACCAATTACCGCCTGTGCTGCCACGGTTCCAAAGAAATAGCCAAATAATCCGGTAAAGCCTGCCGCGGTTCCGGCGGCTTTTTTGGGCGCCAAATCCAGTGCCAGAATTCCAATCAATGCCACCGGTCCATAAATTAAGGAGCCCATCAATGCTAGACAACTGAGTAATACCACCGGTGACGAACTTTGCCAGTAAACAAAAATCAGCCCACCGGTTAATGCCATACAAATGACACTGATTGGCGCCCGTCGTCCATGAAAAAGCGTGTCGCTTAGCCAACCGATAATTACCGTACCAAAAATTGCCGGTAGTTCAAATAGTGCAAAGCCCCATAGTCCGGTTAGCGGCGAAAAACCCTTAACTCGACCAGCTCAGTAATCCATAGCGGACACAATAAACAAAGGCATTAGCAATTCCAATCGTCCAGATCCACGGATTATTCAAAACGTAATTCATAAAAATGGCTTTAGCCGATAATTCCTGCTCGCGATCCTTAATATCATGTTCAACTTTTTTATCCGGATAAATACCGGTATATTCTTCAATTGGCGGTAATCCAACTGATTGCGGCGTATCGGCGCCCCAGATAATAATCGCCACGGCTATGACGATACATAAGGTTCCCGAGACATAAAATAACCCATGCCAGTCGCCGGAAAATAGCTTTAGTCCGATTGGAACGATCGCCACCGCTAAAGTTGCCGCGCCGACGTTATGAGCGGTATTCCAGATACCCATTTTAGTGCCGCGTTCGGCATCGCTAAACCAGTGGGTCATGATTCTGCCGCACGCCGGCCAACCCATCCCTTGAACCCAGCCATTTAAGAACATCAGCATCAGCAATAAGCTAATCCCCAACCCCAAAAAGGTTGGTAGCAGTAAATTGATTATTCCGCTGATAAAGAGTCCACTGGCAAGAAAATATTTGGCATTGCTGCGATCGGAGATATTGCCCATGAAAAATTTACTCAGACCATAGGCGATACTCAAGGCTGAACCAATCAGCCCCAATGACTGCGGCGAAAGATGCAGATATTGTTTGGAGACATCAAAGCTACTGCGCCCAAAATAATAGGTGAAATAGCCAATGTAGGCAACCATAAACATCCTGATTCGCCACCATGGATAGCGGGTTGCAATTGCTTCAGCAGATAACCGTGGGATAGCCGCGGCTGGTCGGAATAATTTTAACATCAGTTAAACTTTCTAATTATGATCAGCCCAGCCCTTGCTGCGGGTAACGGCTTCATGCCAGTGGGTTAGCAAGCGCTCGCGAGTTTCTGCGGTCATTTGCGGATAGAAATCGCGTTCAACTTTCCACACTTGTTCCAGCTCATCGACTGAATCCCAGAAACCAACTGCCAAACCTGCCAGATACGCAGCACCCAGCGCGGTTAACTCCAGACAGGTTGGACGTTCGACGACACAATCGAGAATATCGGCTTGAAACTGCATCAGAAAATTATTGCGGCAGGCGCCACCATCAACGCGCAAGGCGGTTAAACCCAATCCCGAGTCGGATTTCATTGCCCGTACCACATCGGCAACTTGAAACGCAATTGATTCCAGTGCCGCGCGCGCCAGATGGGCTTGCGAAGTGCCACGGGTAATGCCAACGATTAGACCGCGGGCATATTGATCCCAGTGCGGTGCACCCAGCCCGGCAAACGCCGGCACCATATAGACCCCGCCATTATCCGGCACACTGGTTGCCAGTGTTTCAATCTGGGAAGATTCGTCAATAAATTTCATTTCATCGCGGATCCATTGTACGGCAGCTCCGGCAATAAAGACACTACCTTCCAGACAGTAATTGCGTTTGCCATCAATCTGCCAGCCAATGGTTGTTAACAGATTGTTTTTTGATTCCAGCGCCATCTCGGCGGTGTTTTTTAGGAGAAAACAGCCAGTGCCATAGGTGTTTTTTACCATTCCCGGCTTGATACATAAATTGCCAAAAGTTGCCGCCTGCTGGTCGCCAGCGATTCCAGCAATTGGAATTCGATGACCAAACAGACCGGAACTGGCTTCGCCGATAATTCCGGAAGATGGTACCACTCGCGGTAAGATATTCCGTGGAATATCAAGAATTTTTAGCAACTCATCATCCCACTGACCGGTGTGGATATTGAATAACAGGGTTCGTGAAGCATTCGATTCATCGGTAACATGTTCGCGGCGATTGGTAAGATTCCATGTCAACCAGCTATCCACGGTGCCAAATGCTAGTTTATTTTCGGCGGCTAATTCGCGGGCATGGGCAACATTATCTAAAATCCATTTGAGTTTGGTTCCCGAAAAATATGCATCAAGTACCAAACCGGTTTTTTGGCGGAATAATGCTTCATAGCCCTGAGTTTTCAAGTGATCAATCATATCCGAGGTGCGTCGATCCTGCCAGACAATCGCGTTATAAATCGGGATGCCGGTTTCGGTATTCCAGACGACCGTAGTTTCGCGCTGATTGGTAATGCCGATTGCGGCGATATCGGTTGATTGGGCGCCAATTGATGACATGGCTAATTTAACGGTGGTTAGCTGAGTCAGCCAAATTTCCATCGGGTCATGTTCGACTAATCCTGGCTGTGGAAAAATTTGGGTAAATTCAAGCTGTTTGCTACTGCAAATATTGCCGGCTTTATCAAATAAGATTGCGCGTGAGCTGGTAGTTCCCTGATCCAAGGCTAATACATATTTTTTCATTATTTATTCCCTTTTGCTAGTGTTAAATCAAATAACCAGGCGCCAAGCGGTGCGCCAATTAATGAGCCAAAGACCGGTGCCGCCCAAATCCACGAACCGCCACCCAATCCGGTATGTTGAAATCCCATTAAGGTAACGAACAGCCTCGGACTAAAATCCCGCGCCGGATTCATGGCATAACCGTGCATTCCGCCAAAAGACATGCCGATTGCTACTATCAGTGCGGCTACCGCAAAAGGTGCCAAAAATCCCGCCTTGTCATTGATGAAATTTTCAACAATTGCCAAAATTGCAAACATCAATATTGCAGTAGCGATTATCTCCGCCATGAAGCCGGGCATGAAACTAGTGGTGATTGCCGGGAAGGTAGTAAAAATTCCGGCGCTATGTGCGAGCGTTGGATCAACCTGTTGGAATTTGGCGGAGTAGAAGAAATATACCAGCGCGGCTCCAATAAATCCGCCGATCATTTGTGCGCTAATGAATAACGGAACTTTTTTTGCCGGAAAGCGTTTGGTGAGCATCAGTGCAATGGTGATTGCCGGATTTAAGTGCGCGCCAGTGATGCGATTGCTGATTAAAATTCCGAGAAAAACTCCCAATCCCCAGCCAAAAGTTATATTGGTGTAACCACCGAGATTAAACAGGGTTGCCATCGCATTAACCCCATTACCAAAGAGTAAGATGAACATGGTGCCGAACATTTCGGCCATAAATTCCTGATATTTATTGTGCTGCATTAATCAAATCTCCCCATTGCCAGTAAAAGCAGTCGTTAATTATATCAGAGTCTGTTAGTAAAGTAATGTTGCAGCGCAGCGAGAATCGTTTGATCTTCGACAATTTAACTTGTGCCATTCGCTGATATTTCGGGTGGTAATCGCTGGGGGCGGTAGCGCAATTTTACGCAGGTGCAATATCGATGACTATGTCGCTATTGTGGTGAACTAGCCATAGTATTATTTTGATAATCAATTGAAGTGAAATACACCTTAATTCAAGAAAATTAATTGTGATTAAATGTGTTGAGATGTGCTACCCCGTTTTTAGGTAGGTGCTGGAGGAAGTCCCATACGAAAATGTTATGGAGAAGTTAAAAAATTATACTTTAGGATTTAGTTTGGTGTATTTTAAAATAAACTTGACAGATTTAGTTTATGTAATTTATAATTACATCGTAATTTACAATTACAGTATTTTTATAAGGGAAGCAAAAATGTCTAAAACATATCCAATTACCGTACGATTAACTGAAGAGCAAAAATTATTTATTGATCGAAAAATTGTTGAAATTAAACAAAAAGTTGACATTGACGTACCTCCCGGGATGATCATTCGTAAATGTATAGATAAAATAATAAAATTCAGTGAATTAAAAGATAAGTTCAAAGAGTTGGGTTTTACTGAGTTCCTACATCATAAGTTGTGCGATAAATCTGAATCAATGACCCCAGAGAAAATTGAACAAATAAAAGCATTCATTGATGCATATAACCTTGAAGAGAGTTGATGCTTAATTCAGTGTGTAGTATAAATTTTGATTTTAAGCTAATATTATAATGTTAATTTAAACGCTATTGTTGAAGGAAATTCTGATGGAATTTTGGGAATCAAGTTTTAAAGATAAACAAGAAATGTGGGGCTGGGAACCAGCTAATTCAACTCTTATGACATTAGAGCTATTTAAAAAACATGGGATAAATAGCATCCTAATACCTGGTTTTGGTTATGGTAGGAATGCTAAAGTTTTTAATGATAATGGATTTACAGTATCTGGAATTGAGATTTCTGAAACAGCAATTAATTTAGCAAACAAACACTTTGGGGATAGTGTAAAAATCTATCACGGTTCTGTAAATTCAATGCCATTTAATCAAGAGCGATACGATGGAATATTCAGTTATGGATTAATTCATTTATTAAATTCAGACGAGCGAATGAAGTTAATTAGTAATTGCTATAATCAACTTGAACCTAATGGATATATGGTATTTGTATCAATTTCAAAAATGGATTTTAGATATGGAGATGGGAAAGAAACAAGTAAAGATACATTTGAGAATCCATATGGAGTTACTTTATTTTTTTATGATTCTGATTCAATTAAATCAGAGTTTGGTAAATATGGTTTGATAGACTCTCAGATAATTGATGAGCCAATCAAAATGAAGGAATTTACAGATGTACCAGAGCAAAAATTCTGGTATATCATATGTAAAAAATAATTTCAATTAATCTTTAAGTGTAAGTACATACGTTAGCCGTAAAAAAACTAAGTTACGTAAAATTGATATGTATGATGTATTTTGTGCGGTTTATTATGTGCTCAAGAGCGGCTGGCAATGGCAAATCTTGCCAAGTTACTTTCCTAAATGGGAAACAGTATATTTTTACTTTAATATATGGGAAAAAGAGGCAGGAGTCAATAAAGAGAGTATTCGTAAGATAGTCTTAAAAAATTGGTAAGCTTAGCATGTATTGAAAATGGCAGGAACGCAATAACGAGTTTTTATGCAGTAGTCGCCAAAATCATGAAACATACAGATGTAATTGAGAATAAAGGTTATGACGTTAGCCAAAAAGTATCAGGAATAAAATTCCATGTTGATAAATATTGTTACGAAGATCATTTCGCAGAAGAAAGGAAGTTGGTGCTTATGTCAGTTAATACGACGGCTAAATTAAATCTGTTATTATTGGTCTATACGGTAGCTGTGTTTTTATATCTGCCGCTGGCGGTGGCGATTCAGGCGGGAGTATTGGTATATCTATTCAAACGCCATGAATTAAAATATGCGCTGTATGGGGCGTTATTGTTTATTTGCGCAATTATCATTAATATTGTGGTGTATCGCGATTCGCACAGCAGCTATCATCAGGTATTTATGGGCGCATTAGTTGTCATTGTTTTTGCCAATTTATTTTGGTTTGCCGCTACCATCAAGCAATTAAAACGGCTGTTGCATTACGAGGAGTAGCCGGCAATAAAAAACCTGCCGCGTAATGGCAGCAGGATAACATTATTGGCTGATCTGAATGCTATTTTTCTGGTGTTAGTTTTACCACTGAGCCTAGTTCTAAAATGGTGGTTTGTGCCAACGTTGCCGGAATGGCTTGGCTGTCTGCCGGATATGTTTCGGGATTTACCCGGTAATTAATCTGTTTAACCAGCACCAAAGCGGTTGCAAAAATATGTTTCGGATCTTGAGGAAACGGCAAGTCTTTCCAGTTATTGAAAATCAGCGGATTTTTCGGAATACTGATAACTTTTAGTTGAGTGGGCGTTGAGTCCGGCAACTTGAAGTAATAAGAATCACTATCACTGCTATTTAGCTGTTTCAGATGATCACGATAATAGGTGATCAATTGATTATGCAGCGCAAATAATCCATTTCGACTTTGTGCCACCTGTGATTCCGGTGCTAATCCTGATTCACCGCTAGTGCTGGCAATGTAGATAGTATCAAACGGCAAATGGTTGTCAAAAACCTTTTGCGCATTTTTGATATTATTTGGCAAACAAAATTGCGGCATTGGATTTTGGGCGTTAAATACACGTTTGGCGGGCGCAATATAGGCATATTTTACATAGCTGTTATCCGGGTTCGCCAGGAACGTTGTGAGGTATTTTGCTTCCGGCAATTTTTCCAGATAAAACTGTTTTAAAACTGCGGTCGATGAAACCTCCGGATTTAACTTCGGCGGATATTTATACAATTTTAAATAAAACCGATAATTATCGGCATCATCGGGAGTCGGTACCTGAAAACCCAGTTTGGCGAATGCTGCCAGATTGATATTATTGATGTCTGGTTGATCTGCTGAAGTATAGTTAAAAGAGCTTTGACAGCTAGTGTAAGATTTATCTTTTTCGGTTGGCAGATAACCATAGCTAAATTTCATCACCGGATCAATTTGCCAATCGCTGGGTTGCTTGATTTCACCGGCATTAGCCAGTGGTGCCAATAACCCGCCAACCAGTACACTAAGCGCGAATAATTTTTTAGTCATGAGCGTGCGCCTAGTTGGCTAATTGTTCAAGTGTTGCCAATACTCGTGCGGCATGATTGCGGGCACGCTGTTCAACTTCTTCCTTGACGTTATAAACGCCGGGAACATATACGCAACCGTGAGTGAAAATTGGTTCACGATAAACTAAGCCGGATAAATAGGCGGTTTGCTCAAATGGCAATAATAAATCAGTTACCTTGAAATGATTGTAGCCCAATGGACGGTAGGCTTCTTCCGGTCCGCCGACAGTAGTTGAAATAATCAGATTTTTGCCTTTTAATTTATCGCCTTCCGGACCATAAGCAAAATTAAACCCAAATACCTTATCAATCCAGTTTTTTAATGATGCCGGAGCCGAATACCAGTAAAATGGAAATTGTAGGACAATAGTATCAGCCGCCAATAATGCTTGCTGTTCAGCAGCCACATCAATATTATAATCATGATAAAGACTGTCTAAATGGCGAATGGTGATATTATTCGGATGTTTTTTATATTCTTCAACAATAACACTATTAGCAACTGACGAGTTTAAATCTGGATGTGCCAGAATTACCAAAGTTTTCATTAAGTTGTCCCTTTTTGAATTAGTTGAGAGGGCTGGCGATTATTACCAGCCATTACGGACAGTATTATACTAAAGTTGCACCGGTTGCCGCACCTAAACCGGCAAATTTGTCGATCTCAGCCAATAGTACAGTCGATAATTTAACTTCGGTAGCGGCAGCATTTTCAATAACTCGTGCCGGAGTACGGGTGCCGGGAATCGGAATAATATCATCTCCTTGGTGTAATAGCCACGCTAGAGCCAGTTGTGCCGGGGTGATGCTTAAATCAGCGGCAATTTTTTTCAGCGGGGCAAAGCGGTCGATATTTTGCTGCAAGTTACTGCCGCTGAATTTGGGGTTATTATTACGGAAATCGTCTTGCGGCAATTTCTCAATTGTTCCAGTCAGAAAACCGCTGCCTAATGGCGACCATGGAACTATCGTTATGCCCAATTCGCGGCAGGTCGGGAGAATTTCGGCTTCAATTTCGCGGCGCCACAGTGAATATTCATACTGTACAGCCGCGATTGGATGCACCTGATGAGCGCGGCGAATTTCTGCCGCGCTGACATTACTTAATCCGAGGTGTCTAACTTTGCCGGCTTTAACCTGCGCAGCCATGGCGGTGATGGTTTCTTCAATCGGCAAATCCGGTTGTGGATAGTGCAGATACCATAAATCCAGATAATCAGTGTCCAAGCGCAGTAAAGTCTGTTCCAGCGCGTGAGCGGCATAGCGTGGCGAACCATTGATATTGAGGTTAAATCCCCAACCGGTAGGCAGATCGCTGCCGCGCCATTCGTTCTCAAAAACAATCCCGAATTTGCTGGCAATAAAAGCCTCGGTCCGGCGGTTTTTCAAGGCTTTAGCCAGTAATTGTTCATTATGACCGTTGCCATAGGCATCAGCGGTATCTATCATGGTTACGCCACTATCCAAGGCTTGCTGGATTACGTTTAGTGCGGCATTGTCATCGCTGCTGCCATAATAGCCTTCGAGAACCATGGCTCCATAGCCAATTGCGCCAACTGTATCAGTGGCGATTTTACGTTGTTGCATATAATTAATACTCCTTAAATTAGCGATTATCTGTCGGTTATTGGTTAATTAGATTTTCCTGCGGTTGTTCCCAGACTGGAAAACCCGATAAATTCTTTTAACTGCATGAAATCACCTTGCGCCACAATATAAGCTTCCAGCAGTGGGTGTTCAAGATGTGGTTCTTCACGGACTACCCATTTTTGCAGAAATTTGCCTTCGAAATAATTTCCGGCTTTAAATAAGGCTTTCCATTCAACTTCAAATTGTACCAGATATTTACCATCAGCCAGAAATTCAACTTTAATGGTGTCGATGATATGATCATCCGATTCCAACTGGTCATGAATCCACTGATGCCATTCGCAAAACTCACGGTGATTATGTACCTTATAGTTGGGAAAATCAAAATAAACATCTTCTGCCAGATACGGTAAAAATTCTTCGGCAGGAATATAATATTTCTCACAAGTTCCGCGTTCGTACATGGCAAAGATTTTATGGACAAAGGCTTTGAGGTCATTGCGGGTAAATTTGCGTTTACGTTGTTCATCCATTAAATAACGGTATTCAACTAATGGATAACTGATGTTGATTGGTGGCTGCATGATGGCTCCTGAAGAATTATAATCTTATGCGATGATTTTACAGCAGTTATTATATTCTTCCAGAATATGTAAAATATAGAATATAATTACAGATTATAGTACAAATTTATAATTGAATTAATTATGCCCAAAAAAATTGAATTTCTGCATTCCGGCAATCATGAGGTGTCCGAATTTGCCACCAATTTAAATATTGTTCATTCCAGTAATGAATTTGGCTGGGATGGGGTGATTGTTGAAGAGGGGAGCGCTGATTTATTTTGTCCTGATGATGCGGTAGTGAATGGGCATTACTTTGCAATGCTTTTAAGCGATCATTATAATTGGGAAGCTAAATATGATGGTCAGTTTCGGCAATTGGAAACCCAGCGTGGGCAAATCTGGGTAAATCCCAAAGATCAGAGTTTTAGCCATCGGGTTACGATGTATAATGAATTTGGGTTGGTGCTGCTTAGTGACGAGCGCTTGCGTGCGGCGATTGGCGAATACAGTGATTTGCGGCAGATTGTGTTTGAACGCCGTTATAATGCCAACGATATCCAGTTGCAAAATTTGCTGCAAATCCTGCTTGCCGAAATTCGGCAGAGGAATCCCAATCAGAAAATTTTTGTTGATTCGATTGTCAATGCGCTGGCACTACATTATCTTCATCATTATTCCAATTATAAAGCCGTACCGGATTTGGCCTTGGGGCAGCATAAATTACATAAAATTATTGACTTTATCCGTCAGCGGCTGGAAGATAACCTCGAACTGGCAACTATTGCGGCGCAGTTTAATCTTAGTCAGACGACCTTGATTAACTCCTTCAAACGTGAATTGAATACCACCCCGCATCTGTTTGTCTTGAATGAAAAATTGAATCAGGCGGCACACTGGTTGAAATCCAGTCACTGGTCACTGGGCGAAATTGCATTTAAGCTAAATTTTAGTGATCAGAGTCATTTTACCCGGCTGTTCAAGGCGCGCTTTGGGGTTACGCCGTTAAAATTTCGCGAGGCTCAGCGCAAGTAATTCCAGCTTTTGCTGATTATAAAAGCCTAGGTAATATCTATAATCTATCAAGTCGATAGCGGTTATCGGCTGATTATTTTTTTGAGGATAAACAGATGAAAAAAATCTATCAAATGGCATTGGCTTTGGGGATTTATAGCATGCTAAGCATGCCGGTTAATGCAAAAACCATTAGTAGTGAAAGCCTGCCATGCTATTCTAGCCAGATTAACTATCGCAATCAAGAGCTTGCCAATCAGTATATTCAGGATGGAATGTACAATTTTTGGCATGGTGATGAGATAAAAGCCAATGAATCAATGGTATTTAAAGGCATTACCTTGCGTGGCAAGCTGGGCGTGGTTGAATATGATTTTGCAAAAGCCGTTGAATTGGATCCGTCACGGTTGGATATTCAGTTTGATTTGGCTTCAACGCAAATTTTACAGAATAAAACTGCAGCCGCACTGGATAGCTACCAAAAAATTCTCGCCCAAGATCCGCGCAATTTTAATGCTTTGATTCTAGCCGGCGCTTACAGTAAGATTAGCGGAGCTACTGAATCTGCACAACAATTTTTTGCCAGGGCACAAACACTTGATCCTAGGCGCGCCAAGCAAATGCAGGCGATTTTGGATATGACTGAGCAGAATTTTAAATTAGCTCTCAATCCACAGCCCGCACCAATCAACGGCAAGCTGGCAATTGTGGTTTTAGGTTATGCACTGGCTGCCGATGGCACACCGCAAAGTACTTTGATTGAGCGGCTGAAAGTAGCGTTAGCAGAATATAAACTAAATCCGCAGGCGGCAATTATTGTAAGTGGTGGTATGCCGCGTGGTGGAGTGACCGAATCATATATTATGAAACAATGGCTGATTAAGCACGGCGTTCCGGCTGAACAAATATACATTGAAGACCAATCCAAAGATACGGTGATGAATGCAGTTTATTCGCTGGCAATTGTGCAGAAATTGGCGGTTGATAAAGTGGTATTGATTAGTAGTGCCAGTCATATGCGCCGCGCGTATTCGGTGTTTTCGGCGCTGGAAATGCAAAAAGGAACCAAGCTAAAGATTGACAATCTGGTTTATCTTGATTATCCGGATTTAGCTCAGGCAATGGCGGTGACAACTGCTGAAAAATTGGTGATAGTTCGTGATGTTTTACGCGCTGCCGGAATTTGGGCTTATCCCGGCATTCAACAGTAAGGTAAATAATATAAATTCCTGCCATAATGAGCCATGTTAAAATTAAACCTCATACTGATTATAATGAAGAAGAGCTAAATGGATATTACCGAATTACTGACTTTTGGGGTCGCTAATAAGGCCTCGGATATGCACTTATCCAGTGGGTTGCCGCCAATGTTGCGCGTTAATGGGGAAATTCGCAAGGTTAATTTACCGCCGATGGAAGCCAATGAAGTTAAGACCATGGTCTATGATATTATGAATGATAATATCCGGCGGGTTTTTGAGCAAAATATGGAAGTCGATTTTGCTTTTGAAATTCCCAATGTCTCGCGCTTTCGTGCCAATGTCTATATGCAAACCCGCGGAATCGGCGCGGCGTTCCGGACGATCCCGTCAAAAATTCTTTCGCTGGAAAAATTAAACGCACCAAAAATTTTCAAAGAAGTCTCTTCTTTTACCAAGGGGATGGTGCTGGTTACTGGTCCAACCGGTTCGGGTAAATCGACTACCTTAGCGGCAATGGTTGATTATATCAATGAAACCGATTATCAGCATATTTTAACCGTCGAAGACCCTGTTGAGTTTGTCCATATTTCCAAACGTAGTTTGGTCAATCAGCGGGAATTGAATACCCATACCAAAAGTTTTGCCAATGCGCTGAAATCAGCCTTACGGGAAGATCCGGATTGTATTCTGGTTGGGGAAATGCGTGATTTGGAAACCATTCGTTTGGCATTGACCGCCGCTGAAACCGGGCACTTGGTGTTTGGCACGCTGCATACTTCATCGGCGGCTAAAACGATTGACCGGATTATTGACGTGTTTCCGGCTGCTGAAAAAGATATGGTGCGGGTGATGTTATCAGAAAGTTTACGCGCGGTAATTTCGCAATTATTGCTCAAGAAAAAAGATGATAGCGGACGGGTGGCAGCACATGAAATTATGATTGTCAATTCAGCAATTAAAAATCTGATTCGCGAAAATAAAGTGTCACAGATAAATTCCGCCATTCAAACCGGACAGCAATACGGAATGCAGACCATGGATCAGGGCTTAATCAAAGTGGTTAAGAGTGGTGAAGTCTCGGCAGAAACAGCGGCAATCTACGCCGTGCAAAAAGAATTATTTCTCGACTTGTAATAAGGATAATTAATGGCATTAGAACTCTCAATGATTCGCGAAAAAGAAAGTGCCCGTTTATTCATGCTTTATTTGCTTAAACAGGCATTGGCAGTAGGTGCCGATGATACCTTTATTATTTCAAATTTTTCACCGTCATTTAAGGTTGATGGACGGCTGACACCGCAATTTAATCAAAAATTGTCCGAAGAACAGGCTAAATTATTAGTCTATTCAATCATGAATGAATATCAGATTAATCAGTTTGAAACCGGACGCGAATGTAATTTTGCCTTTGCTCATCCCGATGGCGGGCGCTTTCGGGTAAATGTTTATCTGGAACAGGGTAAACCGGCGATGGTGATGCGGAAAATTAATACCAAAGTACCGACTATTGCCGATTTAAAGCTGCCAGCGGTATTGGCGGATATTGCCATGGAACGCAAAGGATTGGTGCTGGTTATTGGAATGACTGGTTCGGGCAAATCGACCACCTTGGCATCAATGATTGATCATCGCAATCGCAACTCCTATGGACATATCTTGTCAATTGAAGATCCAGTGGAATTTATTCACCAGCATCAAAATTGTATTGTTTCCCAACGCGAAGTTGGAGTAGATACCGATAATTGGCATAATGCGATCAAATCGGCGCTGCGGCAGGCGCCAAATGTGGTATTAATCGGTGAGATTCGTGATGCCGAAGCCATGGATTATGCCTTGCAGTTTGCTGAAACCGGCCATTTATGTATGGCAACTATCCATGCCACCAATGCTATTCAGGCGATTGAGCGGGTGGTGAATTTATTTCCGACCGAGGCACAGCCGCAGGTGTATATGAATCTGGCACTAAATCTCAAAGGGATTATCGGACAGCGCTTGGTTCCATTAGAATCCGGCAAAGGTCGGGCGGTAGCACTCGAGATTATGTTAAATACCTCAACCATTTCAGATTATATTTTTAAGCAGAAAATGGAAGAAATCCGCGAGATTATTGTGCGTTCGCGGGATATTGGCATGCAATCATTTGATCAGGCGTTGTTTGATTTGTATGAAGAGGGCAAAATCAGTTATGAAGAAGCCCTAAAAAATGCCGATAGTTTAAATGATGTTAAAATGCGGATTAGATTGGATAGTAAACGAGCTAAGACTGAGATGGTTGAAGATTCGGATGCAGCGAAATTAAGAATTTTATAAGGATTAAATATGTTAGTTAGTGAAGCGCTTAAAGCCCGGAAGTCAGTCCGAGCCTTTTTGGATAAACCGGTTGCCAATGACAAAATTATGGCAATTATGGAGGCTGTTCGCCATACACCATCGGGAACCAACACCCAGCCGTGGCAAATTGCGGTGGTGAGCGGTGAAAGCAAGCGCCAATTGGATGCTAAACTTTTACAAGCCTTTACTAGTGGTGTTGAAAAAAACATGGATTATAAATATTACCCACCGAAGTTACCGCGCGAAATGCAGGTGCGGCGGATTGATTGCGGAATGCGGATGTATGAAACTTTGCAAATTACCCGCCAGGACACCGAAAAACGCTTGGAACAGTGGGGTAAGAATTACTCGGCCTTTGGTGCACCAGTGGTTTTGTATTTCTTCCTACCGCGGCAGGTTGAAGCCGGTTCGATTCTTGATTGCGGGATGATGATGCAATCGGTGATGCTGGCAGCGACCGAGCAGGGGTTGGCAACGTGTCCTCAAGCGGCATTGGCGGAATATCCGGATATTGTGCGGGAATTTTTGGGTGCCTATGATGATAGTATTTTAATTTGCGGCATGGCTTTGGGTTATGCGGATAATACCGCACCGATCAATAACTATCTAACGCCGCGCGAAGAAGTCAATCAGTTTGCCAAATTTTTTGAATAATACCAGCGGTTAAAAGCAAACAGCTTTATATCCATCGGAAATACAAGCTTGTAACTACCGCGATGGTATTTAGTGAGGTTGTTTAATGAAAACTCGGATTGCAATTGCTTGTCAGGGTGGTGGTAGTCAGACCGCATTTACCGCCGGGGTATTTCAGGCATTTTTTGCCCGTAATTTTCATAAAGATTATCAAATCGTTAGTTTGAGCGGTAGCTCCGGTGGCGCTGTCTGTGCTTTTTTTGCATGGCTGGCATTACAGTTGCAACAAGATGATTGCCATCAGCTTAGTGAATTTTGGCATGATAATAGTGCCTTAAACCGTTGGGAACTAGCATTTAACGATAGTATTATCAATTATCTCAAAGGTGTATTGAGTGGTCGTCTGCCGGCGTATAATAAAGCTCCGTCGGCAAATTCTTTTACTCCTTCTTTTTCTCACGGACTTCGCCGTGAATTTAGTGATTTTGAATATTTGCTTACTAAACATGCAGACTTTGCTACGCTAAACCAATTTTGCAATCAGGAGCGCTTGCCATATTTGGTGGTGGGGGCTTGCGATGTTCTAAGCGGGCGCTTGCGTAAATTTTCATCGCGCAATGAAACTATTTCAGCTAAACATTTACTGGCATCAGCCTGTATTCCCAATCTATTTCCGGCAGTCGCAATTGGCGCTGGTGCTTATTGGGATGGGTTATTTTCCGATAATCCACCAATTGATGCGCTGATAAAACCTGAATTTATCGGATCACAGTTGCCGGATGAAGTGTGGGTAATTAAAATTGATTCAACTACCAGCACTTCAATCCCCGATACGCCCGAAGCAATTGCCAATCGCAAGGGACAATTAGAGGGGAATTTGTCGCTGTTTCACGGTTTAAGTCATCTCGAATTTTTAAATGATCTCTTGATTGATAATGCCAATCGCTCTGCGCTGGAGGGTAAATCCTATCTTAATCATCGCTATGGGCTGAATAAGGAGATTAAAATTCCCAAGGTTTTTCGCGATGAGGCTGATAAGCCCTATCATATCCCCATGATTGAAATGTCCCCAGAATTACAAGGCGAATTAAATTACGAAAGTAAGCTTGATCGCAATCCCGAATTTATTCAGCGCTTAATTAGTGATGGTGTTAGGCAGGGTAATTCATTTTTAGATCAGCGCGTAGGGAAATAGGCAGTAAATTATGACGCAACAACTAATAATGAGCTTAACTGAACAACGACGTTATTTCGATAGCGGCGCTACCTTTTCTAAAGAATTTCGCTTAACCCAGCTCAAAAAATTACGCCATTCGGTGGTTGCGAATGAAGAAAAAATATTAGCGGCATTAACCACCGATTTAGGCAAACCACGACTGGAAGCTTATGCCAGTGAAATTGCACCAATAATTAGTGAACTTGATTATGCAATCGTCAAATTGAAAGCATGGCTTAAACCGCGTAAGGTTGCTACTCCATTAAAATTATTTCGTTCTACCAGCTATATCACCATGCAGCCATTGGGCTGTGTCTTGATTATTGCTCCATGGAATTATCCGTTCCAACTGTTATTGGCTCCATTGATCGGCGCGCTGGCGGCAGGGAATTGTGTAGTGGTCAAACCCTCGGAACTAACCCCAACTGTGGCAACAGTAATTAGCGAGCTATTGAGCAGTTGTTTTGCGCCTGAATATGTCACCGTGATTAATGGTGATGGAGCACAAGTTGTGCCGGATTTAATTCGCCACGGTAGTTTTAACCATGTCTTTTTTACCGGTTCGCCGAGAGTTGGTCAGTTGATTGCCGGTGAATGTGCCTCACGACTTATTCCTTATACTCTAGAATTGGGTGGTAAATCGCCCGCAATTGTTGATAGTAGCGCTAGTCTAGCTATCACTGCCAAACGGCTGGTGTGGAGCAAATTTTTCAATGCTGGTCAAACCTGTATTGCGCCGGATTATGTGCTGGTTGAGGCGGCGGTTTATCC
>CAZATM010000044.1:0-20932 GCA_964488065.1 uncultured Neisseria sp. | reverse complement strand
TACCCGAACTGTGTCAATGCTGGTATTTGTGATTGATGCCAGCATTTCAGGCGTGTAGGGTATAGTATCTTTGAATAGTAACTTACCATTGTCATTAATTGACTTAAGCATAAGCTTTAAGTAAAAAATGATATAGTCTTTACCGTTAGGTTGAGATTCGATAATGCGGATTTCATCACGATTGAAAAAATCGTGATGAAGTTTTAGCCAGAAAAAGCGCTTTGTTTGGTTGTCTGGTTTTTTCATGTTATTTATCCTTTAGCTTGGGATAAATAAGATGGTAAAGATGATAAACCTTTAGTGAAATACTTGGTTAATATAGTTACTTGGGCACTGCGTGGGCACCACGGGAATTATACTGTTAATAAGGTTGTTATAACAGTATGTTACGCGGTTATCGGCGTACCCCTGTCGGGTGCACCACTTATTATTGTTTTTTCATTCAAAAATTTTCATTCGAAAAATATTCAAATCATAATACGAACATGGCTGTACTTCTATTTAAGGTTATTCACGGTTGAATTTTGACATACTCAAGCCAAAAAAAGCTAGTTATGGTAAAATTAGCCTATTGTGCTTATAAAAAATAGAGGTCGTTATGTATTTATGTGTCGATGTCGGTAATTCACAGATTCATTGTGGTGTGTTTACTACCGAGGGCGAGCTACAGGTTCAGTTTCGTTATAACACCAGTCAATTTGGATCATCGGATCAGTTTGCGGTGTTTCTATTGCAAGTTTTGCGTGAAAATGATATTGATCCACCATTAATAAGCCGCGTTGCAATTGCTTCGGTTGTTCCTTCGATAGATTACAGTATTGCGTCAGCATTTGTGAAATATTTTAATATTACGCCACTGTTTCTTCAACCGGGAATCAAAACCGGTATAAAAATTTCTTCGAATAACCCTGCAGAAATTGGAGCTGATTTAATCGCCGGCGCACTTGGTGGTATTACTGCATACGCTGGGAAGCACTTGCTGATTTTTGATTTTGGCACGGCAACTACCTTGATCTACATTAATCCACAGGCAGAGTTTATTGGTGGTGCCGTATTACCAGGATTGCGGTTGATGATGGAGAGTTTGCAACATAATACCGCCAAGCTTTTTACTGTCAATATCTCTGCGCCAAAACAAGCTATTTCGAAGGATACTCGTGCTGCTATTCAATCGGGACTTTATTATACTCAAATTGGTGCGGCTAGGGAGTTGGTTAATCGGGTAATAAATGAAAACAATATCCCACGGGATGAAATGGTTATTATTGCAACGGGAGGCTTTGCCGGATTATTAAATTCTGACAATGTTTTTGATTTTATTATTCCGGAGTTGGTTTTAACCGGATTGTTTCAAATTATATTATTAAATAGTTAAGGTAGCGACAGAATGGGTTCAGATATTCTCATCGTAATTTTATTGATTTTGGCAAATGGTGTTTTTACTATTTCTGATATGTCAATTATTGCGTCTAAAAAAAATCGCTTACAGGCTTTGGCTGATGAAGGCAGCCGAAAGGCCGAAAAAGCATTAAAGTTGGCACATGATCCAACACCTGTAATTGCCACTACCCAGATTGGTTTGACAGTGGTTACTCTAATGGAGGGAGCTTTTGTTGAGGCTTCGTTATCAGGGAAAGTTGCGGTTTTTTTACAACAGTTGGGCTATTTTCCGGGGCATGAAAAAGACGTCGCATCAATAAGTGTTTTTATTATAGTGACTTTGGTGTTGATTGTTATCGGTGATATTTTGCCAAAACGGATTGCAATTTTATATCCAGAGCAAGTTGCAGTATTTTTGTCGCCACTAACAACCACGATTATTAAAATTTTATTACCATTTGTTAAAACGTTTTCTTATATTAGTGATTCAATTTTACGTCTTTTTGGGCTTAACACTAAACGGGTTGAAGAAGTTTCTGAAGATGACATTACCACCATGATTGAGGCTGGTGCTCAATCTGGCGTGTTAGTTCAGGCAGAAAAAGATCTTTTTGAAAATGTATGGCGCTTGGATGAGAGTAAAGTCGGAGCATTGATGACTCCGCGAAGTGATTTGATTTATATTGATGTAGCGGCTCCAGTGAATGAAAATGTCGATAAAATACTGGCGAATCCCTCGCAAAATTTATTGATTTGTAATGACGACTTGGATCACGTTTTAGGTTATATTCCAGCGATTCACATTATTAAAAATATCGTCAGTCAAGCTCATGAAAAAGGTATAATTTTAGATATAAATTGGACTGAGGGGCTAAAACAGGTTCATAATATTCCCAATAGTCTAACATTGATTGAGATTTTAGAATCTTTCCGCGCCTATAAAACTCATATTGCATTAGTCTATAATGAGTTTGGACATGTGGAGGGATTAATTACGTTGGGTGACTTGGTTACGGCGGTGATCGGTGATATTCCGAGTGTCAATAGTGTAACAAGTCAGTTAATTGAAAAAGATCCATCCGGTAAATGGTTGGTCGATGGTTCGGCAGCCATTAACGATTTATTCGATGAATTGGAGCTTGAGGATTGGCCGGAGGATTCTGGGAATTATCAAACTGCGGCAGGATTTGTGATTTCATTTATTGGGCGTGAACATGGTCGTCTGCCAAAAGTTTTTGATAAATTTGAATATAGTGGATATATATTTGAAATTGTCGATATTGATCGCGATGGCGGTTATCGCGTTGATAAAATAATGATTCGCCGGGCAGAACCCAGCGATTATGAGAGCTTGAATAAATAATTTGGTGGTTTTTTAGAACCGGTCGGTGATCTTTAATAACAGATTTCCACACCGGTTCTAAAGCACACTCATTTATAAATTACGAATAAATTCCAGTACTTCTGCGGCATGATCGTCAACTTTAACTTTGCGCCATTCTTTGATTAAATTATGGTTTTTGTCAAAAATAAATGTGCTGCGTTCAATTCCGCGTACTGGCTTGCCATACATGGTTTTATCTTTCATTACTCCAAATAAATTGCAAACTGTTTCATCCGGGTCGGCTAAAAGCTGATGGGTTAGGTTGTATTTTGTGGTGAAATTGCAGTGTGATTTATGGGTGTCACGCGAAATCCCAATTACTTCATAACCCTGTGCCGTAAACTCAGGATATAGGCGGCTAAAATCCTGGTTTTCAATGGTGCATCCGGGAGTATTGTCACGGGGATAAAAGAATAACACCAGCGGTTTATCCAGTTTGCTTAAGGTAAATTCCTGTCCATCGGTTTGAATTAAGGTGAAATCCATAGTTGTTATTTCCTACTAAAATGCTTGGTTATGCCGTTATTATAAATCGGTTAGCTTAAATTTGCTGGTTTATTGATAATTGATCATAACCGCCAGCATTATAAACGCAACGCTCATTAGCATCAAATAAACATAAAATTTAACAATAAATTTTACCCATACCGTGTAATCAACCCGTGCAACGCCTAGAGTTCCCATTAAGGCAGCGGAAGTTGGCATGATACAATGAGTCCAACCATCGCCCAATTGAAATGCCAGAACAGCAATTTGCCGCCCGACACCAACCAGATCCGATAATGGTGCCATCAGTGGCATTGTTAATGCGGCTTGTCCGGAACCAGAAGTTACAAAGATATTGAAAATTGATTGAAATATAAACATGGCAAAGGCTGAAAAATATTCATTAAGACCGCTAACAACCCCGGCTGATGCATGTAATACCGTATTTAACATCGTAAATTGGGTAGCATCGCCACCGCCCATCATTAAGATAATACCATGTGCCATGCCGACAATTAATGCGGCAGGTAATAAATCACCGGCACCACTTTTAAATGATTTGGCGATGGTATTGACAGTCATGCCATTGATACGCCCAATAACGCTAATAACACCGATGATGAAGCCCATGGTGAAAAATTGAGTGGCGATTTCCGGGATGTAATAGGCTTTTTCAATTACGCCATAGACCACCCAGACAATCCCGCCAAAGAGTACCGCCAGAATCAACCACGAACAGATTCCAAAATGTTGATTGACATCAATTTCGGCAATTTGTTCGCGGAAATAATTGTCGCTGTTATAGCTCAATGATTTCTGTGGGTTTTTTTGAATCGAGCGAGCGTAAATTACACTATAAATCATAATTGAACCAGTGAATACTGCCCACATTATAATCCTAAATAGTGAGCCGGATAATACCGGCACATTGGCAATTCCCTGAGCTACGGCAACCGAGAATGGATTCATCCATGACGTGGCAAATCCTACTTGGGTCGAGAGGTAGGTGACTAAAACCGCAGTCAAGGCATCATAGCCCATTGCTACCATCATCGGTGAGAGGATTAATGCAAAGGCAATTGCTTCTTCACCCATGCCAAAGACCGCACCTCCAATTGAAAAAAGTAATGCCATCACCGGTAAAATTAATATCCGCCGGTTTTTCATGCGTGCAATCATTTTCATCATGCCAGCTTCAATTACACCGGTACGCATAATAATTCCAAAAGCGCCACCAATAATTAGAATGAATGCCATTACGCCAACCGCACCACCATTACGGTCGCCGGAAGTAATTCCATCATAGACAAAATTAAAAAAACCGGGATTACCGTCGCTGGCAAAGACTTTGGGTGGGTTATATACAACTTGTCCGCTAGCATCTTTTTGCACCTGATAGCTATCAGCAATTAAGACATTGCGAGTTTTAGTTATCGTTCCGGATTGATAACTGATTTTATGCGTATCAAATTTGCCCGCCGGTACGAAGAAACTCAAAAGATATACCAGAAAAACTACGCCAAACAGGATTACCAGCGTATCCGGCATGGCGATGTAACGGGATTTTGTCGGGGGTGATTGGGTCATGGTATTACCTTCATGTGGTTGATTTTAATATGTAATATTACGCGTGATAATGACTTTAGCGCAGAGTTATTGATTTTTTCCTCATGGCACGCTGATTTTACATTGGCAATCAGCGCACGAAATCGTCAAACTCAATAACTTAGCGCTAAAATATAGGTACGTGCGCAACAAGCATTAGTTAATATGCTCAATTGTACCTGAGTATTTAGACCAAGATGAAGTTTAATTGGTGGGAATCATCAATAAACTGGATAATTCCCCGATGACTGTGATTTTTTGTGACAGTTTTCAGGATATTATTGGAGAAATTCTTGTGCAATGCACAAAAAGGTTTTTCAGATGGTTTAAAATTTGCTATTATTCGTTATTGTATATAATCGGATTATTGTGTTGGAAGGATGATAATGGATTTTTCAATTTTAGCTAATTCGCTGTGGGTAGCAATTTCGGCAATGCTAGTCTTGCTCATGAATTTCGGTCTGGCATTTTTTTATACCGGTCTGGTTTCTGGGCGGAACGCTCTAAACACCATCAAAATGAGCATTATTACATTAGGTGTAATTCCAGTTGTGTGGTGGCTGGCTGGCTATTCGCTGGTTTTTTCAGGCACTGGTAGTTGGTTGGGGAATTTTAATTTGGCATTTTTAAATCCGATTCATACCAATGATGTTGTTGAAGGTACCAAGGTATTGACAATTTCCTTTGTATGTTTTCAGGCGATGTTTGCCAGTATCGCCCCAGCAATTATTTCCGGCTCGGGAGTTGAACGGCTGCGCTTTCGTGCCTACCTGATATTTATTGTGCTGTGGGTAATATTAGTTTATTGTACTTTGGCACACACGGTGTGGAACAGCAATGGGTGGGCATTTAAATTTGGTGCGTTTGATTTCGCTGGTGGCGTCGTAGTTCATGTCAGTGCTGGATTTTCCGGGTTGGCATTGGCAATGGCGTTGCGTCCGCGTAAAGGGGAGCACGCGCTTCATGGCGGTAAACATAATCTGCCACTAATGGTTTTGGGCTGCGGTTTATTGTGGTTTGGTTGGTTTGGTTTTAACGCTGGCTCAGCGCTGGAGATTTCTTCATTAGCCATTCAAGCAATCGCGAATACCTTATTTGCAACTGCTTCAGCAATGGTGGTGTGGATTATTTGTGATTCGTTGGGACGGCGGGCGCATACGGTTACCGGTATTTGCAATGCATTAATAATTGGTTTGGTAGCTATTACACCATCAGCGGGATATGTAAATATTGGTGCGGCAGTGGCAATTGGTGCAATTGCTTCATTTTTATCTTATTTCCTAACTATTTATTATAACCGAATTAAACATAAAGTAGATGATTCTTTGGACGTTTTTACCTGTCATGGCGTACCGGGTTTTCTTGGTGGAATAATGGTCGGAGTTTTTTCATCACACGAGGTAAATCCGGCAATTCCAGATGGATTAATCTATGGACAATGGTCATTGTTGTATAAACAGATAGTTGTTACTTGTCTGGCGGCGTTATTTAGTTTTTGTGCGACGTATTTGATTCTAATCGTGCTTCACCGAGTCATTGGTATTCGGGTTCGCGAAGAAGAAGAGTTGGGTGGCTTGGACTTATCCGAACATGGTGAAAAAGCTTATAACTAGATGTGCTGTCTCGACAGTTAACATCTGGCTGGTTTTCCCCATGTTTGATATATAAAATTATTGAGTAATATTATGCTATGCGCGTGTCTACATTTTAGCGCTGAATTATTGAGTTTGACGATTTTGCGTACTAAAAGGTGAGTGTAAAATCGGTAAGCCATAAGGAAAAATCAATAAATTAGTGTAAAAATCTTTATCATGCGTAAAATCGCTTATTAAAGTTAAGAAGATATTCTCTAAAATATAAGGATGTGTATAATATAACCTATGTTAACATATGTTATTCTAAAGGAGGTTTCGTATGAAAAATAGTTTGTTAGTCGTTTTGATGGGGAGTGTAATAATTGGCATTGCTAGCGTTGGTGGTTGTGCCCAAGCGATTGGACCAAGCGTAAATGGAGCCTTGATTGTTACTGATCCGCGGCCAGTAAAAACGGTTGCTAGCGATGAAGAACTTGCCCAGAGTTTGAATTATAACTATGCTAAAACCGGTAAATATCATGATTTGGAAGTAATGACTTATGATCATAAAGTATTGCTAACTGGGCGGGTAAATACTAATAGTGATCGTAATCAGGCGGTTATGATGGCAGAAAATGAATCTGGTGTAAAACGGGTTTATGATTATTTGGTAGTTGAGGATGCTAAAGCTTATAAAAGTTCGACTATCAATGATTCTTATATTACCGCCAAGGTTAAAAGTGATTTCTTGGCAACTACGGGAATATCTAGTAATGATACCAAAATAAAAACCACCGCTGGGGTGGTCTATATCTTTGCGCGAATCCCTAAAGAACAAGCTGAAAAAATTTATAATCAAGCCCGCTCAATCTCGGGTGTAAAACAAGTTGAAATGCTGGTTGAATATCAAAAGCCCGGTGAATGGTTCTAATTTTAATGATATGTATAGTTTACGTAATGTCACTAAATGTGTGATTCATAGACATCGTTTCACCTTTTCTTAGACTTTTTTAACTCCCGAATTGCCATTTTAGCATGGTAATTCTGGAGTTGCCTATGTCCTTTTATAATATCATAATTGCCGTAAACCTTATCTTTTTGTGATTTAATTATAATCATTAATAAGTTGTGCGCTAAAACTATAAAAGGTAGTATTGTGTTGAATAAACATACTGTATTGATTGAGTAAATTTAGTAATTGCTGCTGCGGGTGCAAATTATGGTAAAATATGTGACTAATTTTTATTAGCTATCAATTGGTCGGATGGTTGATCGGGTTTAGTTTGGCATGTGCTGACGATTTGATCAAACCGGTGGAGTAAATTAAAAAAGGTTCGCAATGACTAAAGAACAAATTGGCGGCGCAGTTCCATTTGCCCGCGATGTGGTAAATATCAATATTGAAGAAGAGATGAAGCAGTCCTACATTGAATACGCGATGAGCGTAATTGTCGGACGGGCGTTACCCGATGTGCGGGATGGATTGAAACCAGTTCACCGGCGGGTATTATATGCGATGCACGAATTATCCAATGATTGGAACAAACCCTATAAAAAATCAGCACGGATCGTTGGGGACGTAATCGGTAAATATCATCCGCATGGTGATATCGCGGTTTATGATACTATCGTACGGATGGCGCAGAATTTTTCGTTACGTTATATGCTGGTGGATGGGCAGGGTAACTTTGGTTCGGTGGATGGTGATTCACCGGCGGCAATGCGGTATACCGAAATTCGGATGTCAAAAATTGCCCATGAAATGCTTGCCGATATTGATAAAGAAACGGTCAATTTCGGGCCCAATTACGATGGTTCGGAACATGAGCCATTGGTTATGCCAACCCGATTACCGAATCTATTGATTAATGGAGCAACCGGGATTGCCGTAGGGATGGCAACCAATATGCCGCCACACAATCTAAATGAAGTTGTTGACGGATGTTTGGCATTATTGAAAAATCCCGAATTGACTATTGATGAATTGATTGAGTATATTCCGGCACCGGATTTTCCAACCGCGGGGATTATTTTTGGGATTAAAGATATTCATCAGGGTTATCGAACTGGTCGTGGACGGGTTATCATGCGCGCGCGGACGCATTTTGAAGATATCGGCAAAGACCGTCAAGCGATTATTATTGATGAATTACCGTATCAGGTTAATAAAGCCAAATTATGCGAAAAAATCGGCGATTTGGTTAAAGAAAAGACTGTTGAAGGAATCAGCGAGATTCGTGATGAGTCGGATAAATCTGGAATGCGGGTGGTTATCGAATTGCGTCGTGGTGAAAATGCTAGTGTGATTCTCAATAATCTATATAAATTGACCCAATTGCAGGATAGTTTTGGGATTAATATGGTGGCGCTGGTCAATGGGCAGCCACGGTTATTAAATCTGAAATCAATCATTGAGGAATTTATCTATCACCGCCGCGAAGTGGTCACCCGCCGGACAGTATTTGAACTTAAAAAAGCCAAAGATCGCGGACATACTTTGGAAGGTTTGGCGGTTGCCTTGGCGAATGTTGATGAAATGATTGAAATTATTAAATCATCTCAAACGCGTCCCGAGGCCAAATCCCGGTTGATGGAGCGGGCATGGGAATCTTCGTTGGTCATGGCAATGATGGAGCGGGTTGAAGTCACACAAGTGCGCCCAGATGGCTTAGAATTGCAATTTGGCTTACATGGTAATCAATATTATTTATCTGATCTACAAGCGCAGGCAATTTTAGAAATGCAATTGCAACGCTTAACTGGGCTAGAGCAAGAAAAAATTACCAAAGAATATCAGGAGATTATGGATTTAATCATTGATCTGATTAATATCTTAAATACTCCAGAGCGGGTAAACCTGATTATCTCAGAAGAACTAACCCAAATTAAAGAACAATTTGGCGATAAACGTAAATCTGAAATTGAGTTTGATTCTGCTGATATTAATATGGAAGATTTAATTAAGCCGCGTGATATGGTGGTAACTCTCTCCAAAGAGGGGTATGTCAAAACGCAGGCGGTTGAAGAATATCGCACCCAAAAACGCGGTGGTCGTGGTAAAACTGCTGCGTCAACCAAAGAAGATGACTTTATCCAAAATCTGTTTATTGCCCATACCCATGACTATGTGTTATGTTTCTCAACCTTGGGGCGCTTATATTGGCTTAAAGTTTATAATTTACCGGAAGGCAGCCGTACTACTCGTGGCCGTCCAATTGTTAATCTATTACCATTGCAAATGGATGAGAAAATTACCAGTATCTTACCGGTGAAAGAATTTAGCGAAGATCAATTTATCTTCATGGTAACCGAGCAGGGAATTGTCAAGAAAACTGACTTAACCGCCTTTGCTCGTCCTAGCGCACGGGGTATTATTGCCGTTAATCTTGATGAGGGTGACAAACTTGCTGGTGTTGACTTAACCGATGGCAATCGTGAAATTATGTTGTTCTCGGATGGCGGTAAAGCTGTACGCTTTAATGAAGCAGAAGTTCGCGCAATGGGACGAGCTGCACGCGGAGTTAAAGGTATCAAGCTGGGAGCCGGTTGCAAAGTTGTCGCAATGTTAACCACCAACGACATCAAAGCTCACGTACTGACTGCCACTGAAAACGGCTATGGTAAACGTACGACTGTCGAAGAATATCGCTTGGCTTCGCGTGGAACACAAGGTGTAAAAGCAATCGGCGAATCAGCGCGGAATGGTAAATTGGTTTCGGCTAAAATTGTTTCGGATGACGATGAAATCATGTTGATTACTACCGGCGGGGTATTAATTCGCACCAAAGTTAATAGCATTCGTGAAACTGGGCGCTCGGCTCAAGGTGTTAAATTAATAGACCTTAGCGAAGGTGAAAAACTGGTTGACCTAGAGAAGGTAATCGAGACTGAAACCGAAGGAGATGGTGTATCTGAGCTTGAAGGCTAAGGCTACTAGCTTTGTTGCAAACGGCTGCCATTATGGTAGCCGTTTTTTCGTGTGAACTCTAGCCAAAAATCCGGAGAGGTTAATACAATGATTGAATGAAATACTCAACTAATGATCTCAAAGGAAATTTGAAAATGAATACCCAGAATAATATATACTGTTCATAACTGAAACTTGGGCTAATGTCTCATAAATTATTTATAATCATGGCTATGCATAAAATTCTTACTCCCGAAAAACGTATCGAATTTGAACAGTTGGTACGCAAAACCAGAAACATGGACGAAAAAGATCGCCTTCGTGCAGTCTTAGCCTATGATTTAGGGCATGATGTTTATGATATAGCCGAAATTTTGCAACTTAGTGAATCAACTACATACAATTACATCAATGACTATTTGAGTAAAAATAAAATAGCTCATAATCCTCGTGGCGGTTCAGATACCAAGCTCAGTGCCCGCCAGGAAATTGAGTTAATCAAACACTTACATACAATTACGTATCTCACTGCCAGAGCTATTTGTAGCTATGTATTTGCAACATACCAAATAAAATACACCATTTCTGGGATGACGAAGTGGCTAGAACGCAATGATTTTGTCCACAAAAAGCCCAAGTCTATACCTAGCAAATTAGATGAAGAAAAACAACAATTGTTTATCAAAACCTATGAAGCATTAAAAGCTACGCTTTCACCCGATGAAATAATTATGTTTATGGACGCGGTACATCCAGAATATCAATCTCAAGCCGTGGCTGGCTGGATGCCTAAAGCTGAAGTTAAAACCTTAGCAACAACCAATGCACAATTTCGGCTTCATTTAAATGGCGCGATTGATTTACAAACCATGGATATTTTTACTCGTGAATATGACACCATAAACGGAGCGTCAATTATTTCTTTTTTTACTGAATTAGAACAAAAATACCCAAATAAACTCATTCACATCATTTGTGATAATGGAAGATCTAATAAAAACAAGGAACTTGATGGTTATTTAAAGAACTCCAGAATCAAAATTCAGTATCTACCGCCATATTCGCCGAATTTAAACCCGATTGAGCGACTATGGAAGGTAATGCGAGAAAACCTCACTTATAACAAAATTTATTCCAAGTTTGCTGAATTTACTGATGCGGTTGCTTTTTTCTTTAACCATAAAGTTCAGGATATTGCCGAAGAATTACGCTCCAGAATTAATGATAATTTTGAGATAATTCGACATAATAATCCAGTCCGGCTTTCAAGTTAATACAGTATATTTGAATCAGCAAATAATACTAGTGGTAAAAAATCCTATCCATCTGAGTTCAAAGATCAAGTAAACTATAGCGTACAATTTCGTCAATACTAATTTTTTGGCGAAATAATAATTTTGTCATTTTTTGCTGGTAAAGTTATTTTATTACTTAATAACTAATTATTTTGATGTTGCGTACATATTTAGTCAGGGCGATAAGTTATTGATTATTAAGCAGTTGTATATTAATTTTTAATCTCAGTAAGTTACTACGTAATGAGACAAAACCAATGATTTATCAATAAGTTTTTGTTTAACATCAATATTTAAGTTGGGATTTTTTAACCTTCAAAATTAAGCAACAGTTGAAAAAATTTTATCTTTTACCAACTGTTGCAATAAAAAATATTTATCAAATGAATTACTGAATTAATTTAATAAATTACTAGGCATGCCGTAATAAAAGCTGGTAATGTTACTTTCAGTAATATCAACGCAGCGCTGGCGGGTCTCAATCGGTGCCCAACCAATATGCGGAGTAACAATTACATTTTTCATTGCCAATAACGGATTATCTTCGGCTGGTGGTTCGGAAGCCAGTACGTCCAATGCTGCCCCGCGAATCCATTTTTCATTCAACGCTTTAATTAATACTGGCTCATCAACCAAGCCACCACGAGAAGTATTAATCAAATAAGCACTTTTACGCATATGGCGTAAGAATGACTCATCAATCAGATTGCGGGTTTCTGGAGCCAATGAACAATGTAACGACACGAAATCAGCATGTTTAGCAACCTCGGGTAAATCCATCATTTTTACATGAGGAATATTTTTGGGCGTGCGGTTATAAGCCACCACGTTCATACCAAAACATAATGCCAAATTTGCCACTTCAGTTCCGATTGCGCCTAGCCCAATTACGCCCAAAGTTTTACCAAATAATTCGTGCATCGGAATTGCCAATCCGGCTTTTTTACTCCAGCCATGCTGACGCATATAATCAACCTGCGGAATAATTTGGGTCGCACAAGCCAAGAGCAGCATGATAGTTAATTGCGCGACCGCCTGCGTTCCGTAGCCCGGAACATTGGCAACCTTGATTCCACGGGCACTGGCGGCATCGATATCGACATTATCATAGCCGGTTGCGGTAATCGCAATCATCCGGATTGATGACGATAGTTTAGCAATCGTGTCGGCAGTCAATACCACTTTATTTAGTACCAAAACATCGGCATCTTGGGTTTTGGCAATAATATCTGCCGGATCGCTTAACTTATCATAATAAACAACCTCAGCTCGCCGGTTAAACGAGCTGAAATCTACTGATGAATCACTGGTAATGGTTTCTTTATCCAGAAATACTATTTTCATAATCTTGTCCTTCTAATTTCTAGCGATATACCGGAAATTTATTACATAGATCCAGTGCCTGGTGTTTTACTTGCTCGATAACGGCAGCATTCTGCGGATTATCCAATAAATCAGCAATCATATTACCCAATTGTTCGCATTCGGCTAAACCAAAACCACGGCTGGTAACCGCAGGAGTTCCCAAGCGAATACCGCTAGTTACCATTGGTTTTTCCGGGTCATTCGGAATTGAATTTTTATTGATGGTAATATTGGCACTGCCCAACAATGCTTCGGCATTCTTACCGGTAATTCCTTTGGCGCGTAAATCAACCAACATCACATGTGATTCGGTACGACCGGAAACGATCCGCAATCCCCGCTTGATCAGGGTCTCAGCCAATATTTGAGCATTTTTCTTGACTTGTTCCTGATAAACTTTAAATTCCGGTGCCAAAGCTTCACCAAATGCTACAGCTTTAGCGGCAATCACGTGTTCCAGTGGACCGCCTTGCAAACCCGGGAAAATTGAAGAATTGAGTAATTTAGCGTGTTGTTCTTTAGCCAAGATAACACCGCCACGTGGTCCACGCAGGGTTTTATGGGTAGTAGACGTAACAAAATCGGCATGCGGAACTGGATTTGGATAAACTCCTGCCGCGATTAATCCGGCATAATGTGCCATGTCAACCATTAATAATGCACCGCATTTATCGGCAATTTCGCGGAATTTTGCAAAATCAATTGCCAATGAATAAGCTGAAGCGCCAGCAACGATTAATTTGGGTTTATATTCCAATGCTAACCGCTCAACTTCAGCATAATCAATTGCTTCTTCAGCATCCAAGCCATAGCTGACGAAATTAAATAATTTACCGGATAAATTTACTGGCGAACCATGAGTTAAATGTCCACCATGCGCCAATGACATACCCAATACGGTATCGCCAGGTTGTAATACGGCAAAATACACCGCCTGATTGGCTTGCGAGCCGGAATGTGGTTGAACATTGGCATATTCGGCACCAAACAGCTGTTTTAAACGGTCAATTGCCAATTGTTCAACTTGATCGACATAAACACAACCACCATAATAACGTTTTTCCGGGTAACCTTCGGCGTATTTATTGGTTAATACTGAACCTTGTGCCTCAAGAACTGCCCGTGATACATAATTTTCGGAAGCGATTAATTCAATGTGTTCTTCCTGACGGGTTGCCTCGCGACCGATAATTTCAAAAACTGCCTTATCGCTGATTGCCAATTTGTTATTTAATTTGTTCATGCAAGTCCTTTCGTTGTTAAGAGGTCTAAAATTGATTAATTAATTACGTCCGTATAAATCGTCATAGCGAACAATGTCGTCTTCACCCAAATAATTACCGCACTGTACTTCAATAATTACCAAGCTTTTATCACTGCTGGCATTCATTAAGCGATGTTTATCGCCGGCGGGAATGTAGGCCGATTGATTGGATACCAGACGGATAACCTTATCATTATGAATGATGGTAGCTTCGCCATCAACGACCACCCAATGTTCGCTGCGTTTTTGATGCGATTGATTGGATAAGGCCTGTCCGGCTTTTACTTCAATGCGTTTGATTTTATAAAACGGCCCTTCTTCAAGGGTGGTATAAGTACCCCACGGGCGATGCACCGTTTGATGCAATTCCGAGGCGCGATGCTGCATTTTTTTGAGCCGTTCAAAGATGTGTTTAACATCTTGAGTCTGATTTTTGTTGGCAACCAATAACGCATCAGCGGTATCAACAATCACCAAGTCTTCAATATCGACTCCGGCAATCATCCTATCGGTAGAATAAACCAGACAGTCTTTGGTGTTATGAAGAATGCTTTCACCAATAATAGCGTTACCATTTTCATCTTTGGGCAGGGTTTGGGCAATTGATAGCCATGAACCAATATCTGACCAGCCAATGGAACACGGAATAACTGCTGCTTTGGTGGTTTTTTCAAAGAGGGCGTAGTCAACCGAAATATTTTCAGCTTGAATGAACAATTCCGGATTGAGGTTTACGATGGTATTGCCGGATAGATTTACCTGTTCCGAACCATTAAGGCATAACACTACTTGTTTTACCAATGCCGGTGAATGTTGACTAAATTCGGCGATGAAAGTTTTTACCTGTCCGCAGAACATCCCGGAATTCCACTGGTAATTACCTGATTCTACATATTCGGTTGCCAGTTCCAGATTGGGTTTTTCAACAAAACGCTTGACTGCAAAGCCATCACCAAGTGGACTATCGGCATTGGCTTCGATATAGCCATAACCGGTTTCCGGGTATTCTGGGTTGATTCCAAAGGTGACCAGATAACCTTGCTGCGCCATGGCGATTGCGGCGGCAACGGCTTTGCTGAATGCCAGTTGATCACTAATTAAATGGTCAGCCGGTAATACCAGAATTATTTCCTCATCACCATAATGGATGCGGGCAAATTCTGCCGCGGCAAGTACCGCCGGTGCAGTATTGCGACCAAATGGCTCTAAAATAAAATCGCAGGTAACTTTGTCAGTATTAACCTGCTGATATTCATTTTGCATCCGGAAATGTAATTTTTCATTAGTGACGGTAATTACGCTGCTGATTGGTTGTCCTAGATTTACCGATCGAATAAATGTGCTCTGTAAAAGGCTCTTACCATCAGATAATTTTAAAAATGGTTTGGGATCGGCTTGGCGCGATACCGGCCATAATCGAGAACCTGCTCCCCCAGAAATAATCACAGGTATCATATATCCTCCATTGACAAATGTTTTTATATAAGCGCATATTTTAACATGGGCATAGATTTTGATATAGAGATTGTTGTAACTTATTGATACTATATTGATTTACTAGGCTAGGGATATTAGCGGCGTTCAAATAGGTCTTTTTCACTACATTCCAAGGCACGCGCCAGCTTTTCGAGCATTTCGGGACTAACCCAGCGTTTTTGGGTTTCGATAAAAGCAATGCTTAGCCAGCTTACGTCCATCTTTTCGCTAAGTTGTTCTTGAGTTAACTTTAGCTCCGCCCGACGGATTTTTATGTTGTTGGCGAGGACCGCGGTAATAGATGAGGATTTCATGAGGGGAATTGTATGTGAAATTTGCTGGAATATTTATATACTAATAGTATATAATAATTTGCGTAAGATTATTAATGATTGCTTTCTTGTATGAATCATCGCGTAATTGATAGTTGTTTTAGTTGATACAAATAAAATAGCAACCGCTAAGTAGTGTGTTTTTGCAACATGTTGGTTGAAATATATCAAAAACTGTAAATTTGGAACTTATAATGTTAGCAACAAACTTTGCTTAATTTTACCTATTAGGATATTGAAATTTAAAGGAAAATTTGCAATTGCTGTTTAGCTGATAGGTTTTTAGCTATCCTTTTGGGTAGTATCGGATATTATGCGACAGAACGTACAATAATGATGTTTGATAGTCATGTTTTTAAGTACAAATAAGGTTCATTAATGACAGATCACGATTTTTTAGCTGCATATATCAATAGTTTTCGATTTTATTTTGCTAATGATATTGCTGGAGTTAAAAATCTTGAATCTCGTTATCTAATAGTTACAGATAAATATGCTCAATTATTAGGTTTTAAAAGTGCCAGCGAATTACACGGGCTTGGCGATGGTGATGCTCTAGTTTCAACCGCACAGTTTGAAAAAGTTTTTTATCAGCAAGATCGTATTGTTGAACAAAGTGGTACTACACTTATCTGTTTGGATAATCATTTTTATAGCAATGGATTTGATTCTTACGTTTTTCATAAAACACCAGTAATAAATCCTCGAACCAGGAATATTCTCGGTGTGCGATTAATTGCCAGCAAACCACTTTTACTTTCACCTATCCGGTTGGCGATAGATATCCCACAGGTTTGTAAGGTTAACCCTCAATTGGTGACCGTCAGTTATTCTGCTGTAAGTAATTTTAGGTTAACCTCGCGGCAACATTTAGTTCTGTTTCTTATATTAAATGGTTATTCTCAAGGTGAGATAGTCCAGATATTCCCACTGTTACAGGAGCATATTAGCGAACCAGCGGTGAAAGATATATTACGGGTTTTAAAAATTAAATTGGGGGTTAATACCAAAAAAGAATTAATAAATAAAGCGACTAGAAATGGATTGCATACATGTGTACCGGTACAGTTAATGAGACAGGGGTCATTTATTTTACATGATCATGAGTTTAAGATAAAGTAAGTTATAATATTTAAACAGAGACTTAAAGTGAAAATACTAAAAAAAATAGTGGTTTATTTTATGATAATTATATCTAGTACTACAGCGTTAGCTGATGATAATGGCGTTTTGGTAAAAACCAGAATTGTCATGAATATACCGTCATCAGTTAAATTAAAGGTGATTGAAGACAAAATTAAGCAGCTAGTTGATGAACGTACAGATAAATATAATGAGTATAGGGGCATAATGCCTGATGATATTCCGGTAACGCCTGCTGAAGCCAAAGATACTCAATCCGCAGCAACTCTTAATTTTGATGATGCACTCTATGCTGTGAGGGCTTATACACATAGTTCCTTTATGGGGAATTCAGATAGTCAGGTTTATATTTTAACCATTTATCCGTATGTCGGAGGTTACCGACTTTATTTATATACTTATTTTAGGGCAGTAACTAATTTTCTTGGCGAAATGTTTAGTTCCAGTTCATCGCTAAGCACTGGATTTGTAAATACGATTAAAGCTCGCGATGTATTACTTGCTGAGTTGCCCAATATTTCTATTTATCGCCAATCTCCAGAAATATTGAAACAGTATGCATATGTAGATGATCAAATAATCAAAGTTGTTCCACATATGCCAGTAGAATCTAAATCCTTGGTTGAATCTATGTTACGGAATGAGCCATCATTAAAAGTTGAGTCAAATCATTTAACAAATTAATTGAAAATGTTTATTTTAGAGTTGGTGTTTTATTTTATTGTTTAATTTTTAAAAGGTAATATGATTATGAAAAAACTATTAATTTCAGCCGCGATTTTGGGAACTTCTCTGACCATTAGCGCTTGTTCAACAATGTCTCCAGTTGGTGCTACTGCTAACCCTGTATCAGTGACGTCAAAAGTCGGTGTTGACTGCGCTCGAAATATATTATTTGGATTGATTCCGGTTTCTGCGGATCATAATGACGTATATAGTGCTGCTATCCAAGGTAATATTACCAAGATTTCTACGGTTGACAAACAATGGTTTACTGTAATCGGATTTTATAATTCTGATTGTACCGTCGTTCATGGGGAATAAAATTGATAAAACGTAAAATTTTTACCGGAGTATTTATTGCTAGCGGATTGATTGTCAGTGGCTGTGTTGGTGATATTGCTAATACGATAGCCGGTACTAATGGGGCTACATTATCTGCAACACCAAGTTCAGTACAACTAGTTGCACTTACCACCCAAAATGAGTCTAGCTCAGTGATTACCATTCGCAATAATAATCCAATTGATGGTGCGGCTACAAATATTGTGCCGAGCTTTTCGGATGGAAATTCATTCACAATAGTTAACAATACTTGCGGTGGGTCGTTAGGTCAGGGGGCGACTTGTCAAATTATGGTTGGCGGAAGCGGCAATTTGCAAGTGAATGATGTTTTAATTATTGGTTACAATGCAGGAAATTCAAGAACATCAATAAGTGTTCCAGTTAGTTATTTTCCTTACAGTGGTGATTATGATACGCCACAATCACAAGTTTATTCTTTTTATGGAGTGAGTTATGAAAAAAAGTAATTTATTAATTTTAGTTTTAGCTGGTGCGGTAGTTGTTGCCTGTAACGGTGGTTCCTCCAATAGTTCTTCTTCAAACGGCGGAGGTAGTTCTAGTGGATACACTGGACCACAGCCTGAACAATATAGTTCTCAGTTGCCTAACAATCAAGGACAGTTAATTACAACAAACTATATGGTATACCCAGCTAATGTAAATGAGTCAATCGTTTTTATGGTAAAAAATTTTAAAGGAGATCCGTTAACTGTTAATTTTTCGGTAATGTCTTCGTCTGGTTCTATTCTAAAGGTGGGTAGTAATGATATTCAATCTTGTTCGTTTTCATCGACCACAACTAGTTGTTCTTTTTTAATTAGTGGTTATGAGTCGGGTAGTTACAGTATTATTCCGACGGTAGACTCTAATAATTTGCAACCAATTTATTTTACAACGTTAAATAGTCAAAGCCTAATAATTTCAGGAAACTATACATTAACAGGCACTTCTCCAGGAAAAGATTGTGAGGTTGAGCAAATTGCTGGTGTAACATTTAGTGTTTCAAATGGTCAGGCTTGTACGACTTATCCTGGACAGCCAACTTTTTGTACTGACGTTGCAAATCCGTTTACTCAAAACATGCCTTATAGTGGCTCACATTGTGATTCTTGGATTGATGGTGTCTGCATTGGATGGGGTGTAACCAATGTTTATAATTCGGGAGGAAATATCTACAATGTTACAAGCTATAGTTATTGTCCAGGACAATTATATCAAACAATATTAACGAAAATATGATTTTACCCGCAATTGTCATGGCTAAACTTTTACAAGTATTATTATTTCGCCATTGTCAGTTGATAGTGGTGAAGTTATTTAGGAATAACTAGATTACCTGTTTTAGTCTGCCGGGGAACAAAGTTATGTTGTCTAACACTGGTAATATTCATTGTACAGCTATTTATGGAAAATGGAATTGATAAAATGTGGAAATATTAGATAACAGATGATTACTCTAATTAATATCTAATATAAATAAACTAATGGAGATTATTGTATGATTTATCTTAAAAATTTAGCAAAAGTGGCTGTTCTTGCATCTACGATGATTTTTATGTCTGCATGTAATATTGGCATAGGTAGTTTAGGTAGTGGAAGCAATTCGACACCATCACCGATACCAACACCAGCACCGACACCAACGCCAATACCTAACCAATGGCTTCAAGTAGGTGCTGCACCACCATTAACATCAAATAATCTCATGTATGACGGTGCAACCAATCAGCTTTTTATGGGGCTTGCATATTCTGATAATGTTCTATGTTTTATTTCTGCGAATGCTACATCAAATAATGATTGGGATTGTAGCATTCAGCCGCCTGAAAGTTTAAGTTCTACAACTAATTACACTACCGATGGGAATGGACATATCTATATTATAGGACAGCAATTGCAAAGTATTAATTGGAATATTTATACATACTCAACGCAAAGAAAGTCATGGAGTATCCAATCAATCAATAACGGAATAAGTGATTATTCTAATATGGGGTGGTACTACTCTAATAATTATTTATACGACGGAGGTAGTGGTATTAACGCAGCAACAATAAATTTAACAACTGGAAATGTTGGCTCTTATACACCTCTCCCCTTAGCACCTAGCGATTTCAAAGTGATTGCAACATTAAATGGAGTCGTATACTATAGGGTATCTAATGCCTCAATGATTTATAAACGCGATATTCAATCATCTCAAACTGCAACACAGTTTGGACAATCTTTAAATTTGGAATACATACGCAGTATTACAAGTATGGGACAAAATATTTACGCTTGTGGTGGTGCTTCTGCCTCTGATGGCAATCTCTACGTTAATTATCTACCAATCGGTTCAGGTGTTAATGCAGAATGGCATAAATTACCACCAATATCAGCTTCAGAATTTTCACGTGACGTCATTTTCCAACCAGCTTGTGAGGATATGACATCTGGGAATGGATATGTTTTTGTGTATAATCTATATCCAGATGGCGTAAGCGGCAAATTTGTTGTTATGAAATATAAAATTTAAGGGGCTAGACAATCAAAGCGGATTATTTCTAACCAATTTTAGTATTATAGCATAGAGATTATCATTTCGATAATTGAACCTAAACTCACACTCTTTCAGATGTAAGTTAAATGTACTTTTAGAAATACCGTGAAACTT
>CAZATM010000043.1:0-33938 GCA_964488065.1 uncultured Neisseria sp. | reverse complement strand
TTTCAAGGTATTGCTGCCTTGTTCTCCATAAATCGTGTCATTACCGTCACCGCCGCTAATAACATCATCGCCCCAACCGCCAGCGATATAATCAGTGCCAGCACCGGCATCAACAATGTCATTGCCATCACCGCCGTAAAGCTTATCATCACTTTTCAATCCAATAATTTGGTCATTACCCGCGCCAGCATTAACCGCAATGGAATTATTTGCCACAATAATTAAATCATCACCACTGGTGCTATTTCCAAACTGAACTTTATTATCCGGTTCAATTCCATCAACAACAATTCGCTCTTTTATCCACGCAAAGACTTCCTGCTGTGCGGCAGCACCAAAAACTTCTGGCGAGCCATCCTTAAAATAACGATACATTTCAATTACATCACTAACGGCTTTGGTTGGATTATCGCCATTTACTTTGGCATAGAGATTACTAAAATCAAGAGTAACTCCATTATTACTGAATTTAAACAATACCTCATTCATTGAATCTTTAAGATCAGTTTGAACCGAAATTGACGTTGCAACACTTTTTAGCAACAAATCATAATTTTTGTTAATTGAAGCAGCATCAAGCTGGATACCCAACCAAGTTCCGCTATAGCGACCATTCGGTAAATCCGCAGCAGGATCTTTGAAATTTGCCATCCCACCGTAATAGCCGGTAAACTTCTCAATCACCCCAAGTTTATAAATTTCTTCTTGCGTTAAATTGGTTCCACGCCCGCCGCTCGGATGAGCGCCCGGTTTTAGCGTGCTGGCTAAAGTTTGCATCGATGAGGTATTTGCCCAACTTTTTACCAAGCTATCCAAGTCGGTGGTGGTTTTGCTGGTGCTGTCGGCATAAGTTTTTAGCTTGGTGGCTAAATCGGCTGACAACGCGGCGGCTTCGCGCAAATCACGGACGCTACCGCTGGCGTGCATATCCGGTAAATCCGCTACTGCCGAAGTGTCTATTTTAGTAGTAAATTCGCGGATAAATTCATCACCAACAAAATTAACTGCTCCGCTGATACCCGTGGTGCCATCGCTTTTGGTGTAAGTTCCGGCGGCAGTTTGGGCATTCCCGTTGGTAAACGATGTGCTGGTGTTTGAAGTCGGCGCTACATTTAATGAAGTAATCCCTGCTTCGGCTAAAGTTTTTAACTCAGTCGCTTGTGAAATTCCGTCCTGATTGGCATCCTGCCAGATTTTTAGTTGTGCATAGCCGCTGTCGTTATCATTAATCAGACCATCTTTGTTACTATCCAAATCTGCCAGCGCTTCATAGGCGGTTTTGGCTTGTTGTCCGCTGCTCAGAATGGTATTATCGCCAAATAACTCGCGCCCTGAATCAATCGCGCCGTTATTGTTTATATCCCGCACCAGCAAACCATCATCTTTGCCAACCCAACCCGTTGCGTTCTTAGTTCCGTCTGCCGCGTGGTCAAACAATACCTTGCTATCCAGCCCGACGGTTTCAATGCCATCACCATCCAGATCAACTATCAGCGGATCATAGACACTCATTCCGCCTTTAAGGATGATATCTTTACCTATTCCACCACCACCGTGTAGTAAGTCATAAACATCACCACCTAAATTACCGCCAAATTGATTCAATAGTTGAATAAATTTATCATTAAAACCACTATTATCCAATAAGAAGCCAACACCGATCCCGACTGCTAAACCACCGGTCAAGCCAGCAATAGCACCAGCACCAATAAGACCGCCCATTAATAATTGTTCTGTCGCCGAACCGGCAAAATATCCTACGAGTAAGCTAAAGGAACGTTCAGCTCCGCCGCTGACGTCGCCACCGAGCCACGATTGTACAATTGAGGCAATCCCAATGCCTGCACCAAATTTATTTAGTGTATCATTAAAACCTTTCGCCAAATCAAGTTGAGCTCCTGCCAAATTACTTTGCAATAATGTAGCAACATCTTGTCGATATGTGATTTCCGGTACCGTATTTTTTATTAATTGCAGTCCAAATGCATTAACTAAATCAATAGCCGTTTGAATATGCCCTAGATCTAGGTTCTGTGGTGTATTGCCATTAGAACCTGTAATATGCTGCTGCAATGCTTGCATATTTGCATCATAATAAGCGCCTAACTGTTCATCGGTAAACTCTTGAAATTTTTCTCGTGACTCATTAATAAATGTCTCACGTGGTAAATTTGAATTGGCGCCACCTACAATTTCAATATTAATTTCTTGACTCATGGTTATGTCTCCTAAAGAATAAATAATTTTTTAATTTTCATGAATATACAGATACAAGCGATTGTAAGACTGTATATGCTGAAAGGTCCGATTAAACTAAACAACAACACAAATATATAACTACTAACTATTAATTTAATATTGTCATTACTCACCAATTCTGGTGAGACAAGTAACATCTTGCATAGGATAACAATCGAAAAACAATACACAACAAAACTAAATATTATTAAACATATCCATAAAAAAGTTGAATCAACTCTGCCCTTAGCGCGACTCTGCTTCAAACGACTAAATTCCAGCAGTACAAATTTAGACAACTCATCTGTACGATATTCATACTTTTTTACTCCATTAAAAATTATTACAGTACAACCAATAAAATATAACAATGTCAATACACATACACTTGCACTAAATACTATCGGAAATTTATTAAAGATTGATAATAATGATAAAAAAATCAATAGCGTTACTAATGAAATTAGCACAACTTTTCTACGAAAATCGCTCCAACCTATTGGTTGAGTTTGTAAAAAATCCACTAAATATATTTCAGTTTTATCAGCAGTGTCTTTATATTCATTCATTTTTTATCCTAATAAAATTGATTGTGCGATATCATATTTAACTAAATAGCGCTCTGGTGGCGCTGCCGAGTGTTTATTATCATGATGTTTATGCTGTAGATTATCCATATTTTCTCCATGTAAGATAATTTAATTCAATTAACCCAATTAGCTGAATTAAATTATCTTAGTTAGGTAGACTCATGCAAATCGCGTACACTGCCGCAGGTGTTACAACCCATCCATGATTGAATAATAGAAGCCGCCCCAAATGAAGCACTAAATTTTGTGAGTGTACTATTAAAACCTTTCGCCAAATCAAGTTGCGCTCCTGCCAAATTACTTTGTAATAATGTAGCAACATCTTGTCGATATGTGATTTCCGGTACCGTATTTTTTATTAATTGCAGTCCAAATGCGTTAATTAAATCAATAGCCGTTTGAATGAGCCCTAGATCTAAGTTCTGTGGTGTATTACCATTAGAATTTGTTATATGCTGTTGCAATGCTTGCATATTTGCATCATAGTAAGCGCCTAACTGTTCATCAGTAAACTCTTGAAATTTTTCTCGTGACTCATTAATAAATGTCTCACGTGGTAAATTTGAATTAGTTCCACCTACAATTTCAATATTGATTTCTTGACTCATGGTCATGTCTCCTTAAAAAGTAAAACGATCAGTTTAAAACATTGTTAATTTTGGCAACAAAACATACGTAAATACATACACCACCAAATAAATAATAGTTACTAAGTAGTACAACTACTCCATATGCAAACATTACACCTTCTTTATTATTATAAAAAGTTGAGAAATCTAAAACCACCAAGTTATTATATATAATATAACAACTTATTATGTATAACAAAAAACCAAAAATCAACAAACAATACCGTATCAGTACTGAGTTAATTACGCCCCTGTAACATATGGTTTTTAAAAAATCAAACAAAAATTTCAATACAAGAAAAACTTCATTATGCCGGCACTTAAATTTTTTTATACCAATAAATGCAATAATTGAAAAAAGCAATAGATATCCTAAGGTAAAAATAAAGATATAAATTCTTATTGTTGCTAGATGTTCATTTATCGCACGCAATAACAAAATACATATAACAAAACTAATTAATGACACTAAACTACAAATAACTCTAACATCTCCCCATTTTTGTATTCTAGAGACCAAAAATTCAGCCAAGTATATTTCAGTTTTATCAGCAATGTTTTTATATTCGTTCATTTTTTTACCCTAATAAAATTGATTGTGCACTATCATATTCTAGTGTCTCACGTGGTAAATTTGAATTAGTTCCACCTACAATTTCAATATTGATTTCTTGACTCATGACGATAACTCCTATAAATTAGTTAAATATTTTTTGATGCACAATATTATGATTACAACATGATACAATGGCAAAGCAGTAAGCAACAGAGTAACCACGTACATGGTTAATACAGTCAACTTATTTCCTATGAATATCATTCCATAATTTGACAAATTGTGGTAACTGACAGCAAATGAAACTACTATAAAACAAATAACTCCCATTATGGAAAAAGCTGCTAAAAAATTTGTCTTAACACCACCATAAGACTCTGTGTTTTTGATATTTTTAAAAATATACTTAGTTAGCCTAGATAGTTCGTCTGCTCTACAACTGAATTTATTAAATACCATATAAACATTTACAATAAATAATGCAATGTAGACCAAATTTAAAATATACACACAAATATTAAAAATAAATAACTTACTGTAAAACAATAACAATAATGAAAATATAGTAAAATTAGCTATCAATAATGGCACAATATATATGTCTTTATTACGAGCCCCATTATTTTTCTGCAGAAAATCAACTAAGTATATTTCAGTTTCATCAGCAGTATCTTTGTATTCATTCATTTTTTATCCTAATAAAATTGATTGTGCGATATCATGTTTAACTAAATAGCGCTCTGGTGGCGCTGCTGAGTGCTTATTCTCACGTTGTTTATTCTGTAGATTATCCATAGTTCCTCCGTGTAAAATTTTAAAATATTTAATTTAGACATTTGTTTACCTTTCATGTAAAGCTTCGGTAGTATTCTGGATCAATGGACTTAGGAAATAATCAATAATCTTGCGTTTGCCGGTTTTGATTTCGGCGGTTAGCATCATCCCCGGGGTTAACGGGACGATTGCGCCGTTGATATTCATGGTATTGGTCGATAATTGGATATAAACATTATATTGCAACTGTTCTTTCTTATCTTCAACCGCATCGGCAGAGACGCTCTTAACCGTACCGTGAATAGTACCGTAGCGGGTAAACGGAAAGGCCGCGACCTTGATTTCTGCACTTTGTCCGGCTTTGACAAAACCAATGTCTTTGTTTTCAAGCTGAACTTCGGCAACAATCCCATCATGTTGCGGGACAATCACCAGTAGCGGTTGGGCGGGGGTTACCACGCCACCAACGGTATGAATTGCCAATTGTTGGACGTAACCACTTTCCGGTGCCCGCAGTTGGTTATAGTCCTGATTTTGTTCCGCCTGGATTAGTTGGGAATGGAGATGAGCGGCTTGTTGGCTGGCTTGCAGGAGTTTTTCGCCGCAATTGAGTTTGAAATCCGAGATGATTAAATCATACTGGCGTTTAAGCTGCTGTTTCTGGCTGTGGATTTCTTTAATTTTACCTTGTTCCTGTGCCAGATCCTGTTGCAAGTCAATCCGCTGTTTGGCAACATCCAGATAACCATGCTGCGACATGAATTTTTTGTTATACAGTTCAAGGTAATCGGATTCTTTTTCTTTGAGCAATGGCAAGGTTTGCTGGAATTTACTGATTAGCGCCTGTGAGGTGCGCATGGCAGCATCCTGCTGGGATTGTTGTGCCTGATTGGTTGCCAGTTTATCCTGCAGTTCCAGCCACTGGTTTTGCAATTGTTGTTGGCTGTTAGCCAGGAGTTCAGAATTAAAATTACTCGGACTAAGTCCGTTTGGATTTAATCCGCTTTCCCAGCCCTGTTCCGGCTGGTTATTTAGGCGTGCCAGCAAATTATGGTAGCGGATACTATCTAAAGCGGCCTGTTGGTAGTCATTGCGGGTTTTATCGACTTCCGCCTGCGAAATGGTGGTATCCAGTTCAATCAAGAGTTGATTTTTCTTGACATATTGTCCGTCACTGACCAATATTTTGGTGACAGTAGCGCTATTCATCGGTTGGACATATTTGACAAAACCGCTGGGAATTACTTTACCCTGAGCGGTGGCAATAATATCGATAGAACCAAAGATTGCCCATAAAAAGGTCAGAACTAGTAATGAGCACATTAGCCACAGCGTAATTCGCGGCAGCGGATGTGGTGGTTTATGTTGAATTTCAAGCACCGCCGGCATAAATTCAGTTTCATCGCGGCGATAGTTGCGCTTGAGGGTGGTTTTCTGTTCCTGCCAGGCGCTTACGATAATTTCACGGTATTTGTACCATAATTCGCGGCGGATTAGTTTGTTTTTCATGGTTATACTTCTTTAACTTTAATGGATAACAATATCTCATACTCGCAGTATTTGAATCTTGGGCTAGAAGCATTGATAAAAAGGAGACGCTATGTAGACAAACTACATAAGGAACCTTTTTGAAATGCGACACCACCCAAGTTTCAAAGACGAGGAGTATCCTGCAAGGAGTGGAGATAACGGTAATAACCATCATTAATCGACAACAACTGCTGATGATTACCCTCCTCGATAATTTCGCCGTGATCCATCGCGATAATCCGATTGGCAATCCGCACTGCCGACAGGCGGTGGGCGATGATAATTACCGTCCGTCCCTGACAGATGCTTTGCATATTGTCCTGAATAATCCGTTCCGATTCATAATCCAGCGCGCTGGTGGCTTCGTCAAAGATTAAAATTCGTGGATTATTAATCAGTGCGCGGGCAATCGCTATCCGCTGGCGCTGTCCGCCGGATAAACCGGCGCCATATTCACCGAGAATCGTGTCGTAGCCTTCGGGTAATTCGCTGATAAAATCATGGGCACCTGCCAAAGTTGCAGCGTGAATGATTTGATCAAGTGGGATATTTTTATCAATAATCGCGATATTGTCGCGAATCGAGCGGTTAAATAGATTGTTTTCCTGTAAAACTACCCCAATTTGCCGGCGGAGCCAGGCTGGATTTGCCAGACTTAAATCAATGCCATCAATGCTAATTCGTCCGGCTTCCGGAATATACAACCGCTGGAGTAATTTACTCAAGGTGCTTTTACCGCTGCCGGAACGTCCGACAATACCGATGATTTCGCCGGCGGCAATGGTAAGGTTGATATTATTCAGAATCGGACGTCCTTCCGGTTTATAACGAAAACGCAGCTGTTCAAACTGGATATTGCCGCTGATAGTTGGCATAACGCTGGAGATGCTGTTGTCATCTTCACTTTTACAATTAAGGATATCGCCCAACCGAGCCACTGAAATTCCAGTTTGCTGGAAATCCTGCCATAATTGCGCCAGCCGCATTACCGGACTGGCTACCTGACCGGATAACATATTGAATGCCACCAATTGTCCGACGGTCAGTTTGTCACCAATTACTAGTGATGCACCCAGCCACATAATTGCTACGGTAACCAGTTGATTGATTAAACTCACGCCCTGTGAACCGAGCATACCGACGGTAGTGGTACGGAAACTCGAATGGACATAACCGGCTAACTGCTGTTCCCAGTGATTGGTCATTTGCGGTTCAAGTGCCATCGCTTTGATGGTTTGGATATTGCTGATCGATTCGACCAAAAACGCCTGATTGGTGCTGCTTCGGGCAAATTTTTCATTCAGCCGCCGGCGGATAATTGGTGTCAGCACCACGGTAAGAATTACGTAGCACGGAATTGACAGTAAAACGATGATAGTTAATTTTACGCTGTAGATAAACATTACCGCAATAAATACCACCGAAAACAATAAATCCAAAACTAAGGTCACCGCATTGCCGGTCAGAAAGCTGCGGATATTTTCCAGCTCGCGAACCCGCGCAATTGAATCACCAACCCGCCGCTGCTCAAAATACGCCAGCGGTAATTTAAGCAAATGTTTAAACAGCCGGGCGCCCAGTTCAACATCAATCCTCAGTGTGGTATGGCTAAAGATATAGCTGCGAATCCCGCCTAAGATCACCTGAAACAGCGAGACTGTCAATAAACCGATTGCAATCACCTGCAAGGTGGTTAATGCGCGGTGCACCAGCACCTTATCCATCACCACCTGAAAGAATAACGGTGTTATCAATGCCAGCAGTTGCATAACAAAAGACACCATTAGTACTTCGCTTAAGAGTTTGCGGTGTTTGATTAGCGGCGGAATAAACCAACTGAAATCAAAACGGGCGATATCTCCAATGAGATTCGCCCGTGATACAATCTGTAAAACCTGCCCGCCCCAGTTCTCGCGAAGAACCGCCAGTGGAACCGCATGATTACTGCCGCTCTTTGGTTCGTAGATACTCACCTGTTCTTTATCGGCGGCGGTAATGATAAAAAATTCATCATTATTATCTTTGCCAATCAGCGGTAATGGTAATTGGCTGAGTTTATTGGCACTAACCATTGCCAGCTCGGCCTTAAGCCCAAGATCCTTGGCAATCCGGCATAAATCAACCGCACTGAATTTACCGCTAAAGTGATAATCGTGTTTAATCTGTTCGCCATCACAGACTTGATCATGGAAGCGGCACAATACCATCAGGCATAACAAGCCGCTATCCTGATTATTATCAATCGGAATAGTCATCATAGCTCCGGAAATATAAATGCTTTTAGTTGGATTCGCTTAAGTTTAGAATACCGTAGTCATAGTAGCTGACATAATTTCCAGTGTAATTACTGTCGGTTTGATTCAAATTGGTCAGCGATAGCGGCGTAATATAGCCGGCATAGCTCCCGGCGGTTACTGATTCGGTTAGCTGCTGGGTGTAATCGCTACTCGCCGTGCCAACCAAGAGTGCTAAATTTGATTCCTGGGTAAGATTAAATAGGATACTGCTATTGGCAATCACACCGCTAAGAGCGCTGCTTTCGGGAGCCAAACAGGATTGAAAACTACCGCTATAACTGCCATTGCCAAGGGTGGTCACCACTGATGAATAAGCCTGGCAATTGGAATCCAATGTCAGTGTCAGCGTACCGCTATCTAGTAGCGTTCCGGTACTTTGTCTGTAAACATTATAGCTGGCACTAAACTGGCTCCCATTCCACTGGCAGTTGCTGAAATTGATTACGCCGCTGATACTAGCCAATGAAGTTGGATTAAGCGAAACACTATCGGCCGCCGACAAACAACTGATGCTTTGGTCAGTAGTAGTTGATAACGTTGCGCTAAAAATTCCCATAATCTGTTGATTCTGGTTCATTGCCAGCGTAGCAACCACTACCGGTTTACCATAGCTGGTTTGATTACTCAAGGTACCATAGATCGCTCCAGTTTGATTATATTTAGTCGATGTGGTTTGACCGTTATAAACTCCTGCCGGTGGTGTGGTTTTCAGTCCGGTTTCCGCCGGTGCGCCAAGGCAGCCAGCCAAAGATAGTAATCCGATACGCGCGGAGATAGAATAAACGTTACGCACGGTATTAGCCATGATATTTTTCCCTTAGAGTTTATAATTATTTACAATCATCAATTTGTTGGCAGAATACCCAAAAATTATTGTTATCCAATATATTTGCTCAAGTATTTACTATCGAAATTATATGTAATAGTTTCAGGTGTTTTTATACTGTTCTATTTTGCAATGCACAATATCTCGCCCGAATTTAAAATAGTTCACGCTCACAGTGTAAAAGTACTCTTCTCAAATTATCATATTGATATAAATCAATAATATCACCACTTCCAACCACAATCATCAAAATAACTGCTAGATAATGTTTAGTGTGGTATTTTTGCTCTGCACTATTTCTAAAAAATATTTCTGCTAAAAAACTAGCATGTTTTCCATTACCTGTTATACAATCACGTATTAATTACTATGTTTTGCATAGTAATATATACAACAAGGAAAACCTTATGGAAAAATCTCTCACACTCTCCACTGACCTCTTGCGCGGCCATGTGGATACCATCATTTTGAAATTATTGTTTGACGGCGACAAATATGGTTATGAAATCTGTAAAATAATTGAAAAAACCACCGATGGACAATTTGAATTAAAAGAAGCAACCCTTTATTCCTGCTTAAAGCGGCTACAGCAAGAAGAGAAAGTCACATCCTATTGGGGTGATGAAACCTCTGGTGGACGCCGCAAATACTACGCCATCACCGAGAGCGGTCGCGAATGCTATATTCGAAACCATCAACAATGGGAATTAGCCAAGCAAATTCTTGATCAACTAATGTAAATATATCAACATATAATAAGGAAAATTTATGCAAAATCCAACTATTCACCAATTTATTGATAATGTTTTCAAAAATTACCGCAGTAGCGAAGAATTAGAAGAATTAAAACTACAATTATTACATGATCTGGACGAAAAATTTCAAGAACTCTGCAGTCATGGACTACCGGAAATTGAAGCCACACAAAAAACGTTGGCAACAGTCGGTGATATTAAAGAAATTATTGATGCCTATGATCTAAAAAAAGAGCATCACGAGCATAAAAATTACCGTTTCAAAAATTTGGAGAATTGTGATTTTAGCAATAGCGACCTACCTAAAACCAGTTTCTCGCTAAGTAATTTAGATCGAGCAGATCTAAGTAATTCTAATCTCCCAAGTGGAAATTTTCGCATGAGCAATCTGGATAAGGTTAATTTTGCCAATAATACAATATCTAATGGACGCTTTTCATTAAGCAATCTGGACAAAGCCAACTTCACCCATGCCAATCTCGAAAATAGTAAATTTAATTTCAGTAATTTGGATAGTGCCGATTTTAGCCATGCCAATTTGAGAGGCAGTAGTTTACGGTTTAGCAATCTTGAAAACGTAAACTTTACTGGTGCTAATCTCAGTGATTGTATTTTAAGCAAGTCCAATCTCGAAGATGTAATTGTTCGCGACGCAATATTGGTTAATACCAATTTTAATTGCTCAAATCTGGAAGGAATTAATTTTGATGGGTTAACGTTATTTAATGTAAATTTTCGTTGGGCGAATTTGAAAAATTGCTCTTTTCGCAATTGCGTTCTGCGTCAGGTGAAATTTAAAACCCGTTCTCTAAAAAATGTTGATTTTAGTGGCGCGCACATCGACAAAGAAACTTATAATTACTTAGTAACAAAAGATGTAAATCTGGAAAAAGCCTATCGCCTCTAAATCATAATAGCTATTAGCATTACTGACTTAAACATTAACAGTTTATGCCGGTAGAAGAGATTCCTAGAGCTCTATGAAATGGGGTGTAGTAATTAGTAAAAATTATTACACCTCTAGCGATAATGAAATTTCTCCGCTTTAGCAGTGTATCATTGATGAGCGACGCGTAATTGTTGTATTTTAGCGCGGCGTTTTAGTTTCAATTGATAGTGGCTATATTTACGTAAGTACTCCGCAACTTTATGAAAAGAAATCGCCGGTAGTAATAAGATAACCACCCAGCTAGCCATTATAATCAAGATTGTATTCATTTTACACTCCATTTTCAAACATTCGTTTCAATAAGATATTGTAAAACATACGTTTGATTTTGTCAATATTTTTTAGCAAATATTCCAATAAGTCGGTTTGATAAATTCATAGCATTACGCTAAAATAACTCCTTTACAATAATTATTATTTTGGAAATCTCTCAACTCATAATCAGCATCTATCATCAACGCAGAAAATTGGGTTAATGAGCCATCTCCAAAGTTTATATTAAGTTACCCGTGGTTCGACTTCCAATTAAGATTGGATCCAACCATTGCGCCGCTTAAGAAATAATCATTTGCCTATTTACTGATGAGGAACTCATGCGCTGGTTAATTAGTAGAATCCGATTTGTTGCCGTAATTGCCAGTATGGCATTCATGGTGCTGGCTATTATCCTAATTGCACCATTTTCATTGAAAATCATCCGCAAATATGTCCGAATGGCATGGTCGAGAATGCTGATTGCCTCGACGGGAGCCAAGCTGCAGATTAAAGGTTATCCACTAAATAATGAAGAACTAAAAAATGCCATGCTAGTGTCAAATCATATTTCATGGCTGGACACGGTTGTTATGTTGCGATTATGTTTTGTCCGCTATATTGGTAAAATAGAAATGTTAAACTGGCCAATCTTAAAAACGGTAATCAAAGCCGGGGGTACTATTTTTATCGACCGCCGCAAGAAGAAAGATATCCTAAATGTCAATCAGCAAGTCGCCAAATATTTAACCACGGGTTCGACAATTGGATTGTACCCGGAAGGAAAAACAGGTGACGGTAAGGTAATTGCCCCGTTTAAAGCACCAATTCTGGAAGCGGCGCTGCTAGCAGACAGTAAAATTTTTCCAGTCGTCCTAAGTTATCGCAAAGAAGATGATCAGTTAGCGACAGAAGTCACCTTTGCCAAGGTTAATTGGTTACAAACCGTAATGAATACGATTAAACTAAAAGACCTGACCATTAATGTTACCATTCTACCGCCAATCAATGCCCGAGACTTTTCTTCGCGGGATTTATTGGCAGACCACCTTTACCAATTGATCAGCAACGAATATTTTAAATCTGCACCTTAAATTCACCCGGGATTTAATTAATTACTATGGTATAAATATTAATTATTATAGGGTTATTTAGCGGTATAATATTGTTTTCAAATTATATGAGGAAACACCTGATGAAAATATTGGTAATTAATTGTGGTAGCTCATCTCTAAAATATCAACTAATTGAAACCGAAACTGGATTGGATATTGCTAAAGGCTTAGTCGAGCGGATTGGTTTACCCGGTGCAGTCTTAACCCATCGTCGTGGCGAAGAAAAATTCGTAATTGACCATGAAAAACAGCAAGCTAATGGCACGATAATAACCGATCACAAAACTGCGGTCGCTGTGGTTATCAAGGCCTTAACTTGTGAACATATTGGCGTTATCCGTTCAATGGATGAAATTAAGGCCGTTGGTCACCGGGTGGTTCATGGTGGCGAAAAATATGCTTCATCGGTAGTAATTAACGATGATGTTATGAAAGTATTGGAAGAATGTTCTAAATTGGCACCGTTGCATAATCCGGCCAATATCGTTGGAATTCAAGCCTGTAAAGAACTAATGCCCTATACTCCAATGGTTGGCGTGTTTGATACTGCATTCCATCAAACCATGCCGGCTGAAGCCTATATGTATGCTCTACCATACGAAATTTATGAAGAACACAAAGTTCGCCGTTATGGATTTCATGGTACATCACATAAGTTTGTTGCCAATCAAGCTGCTAAATTACTCGGCAAAGATTTAAAAGATTTAAAAATTATTACTTGCCACTTAGGCAATGGTGCCTCGGTAGCAGCAGTTAAGCATGGGAAAAGTATTGATACCAGCATGGGATTTACGCCATTAGCCGGTTTGGTAATGGGTACTCGCTGCGGTGATATTGATCCGAGTATCGTTGGTTTCTTGGCACACGAAATGAATTTATCATTGGCCGATGTTGATAATTTGATGAATAAAAAATCCGGTGTGTTGGGATTGTCCGGTGTTAGCAGTGATTTCCGTGATATTGAAGAAGCTGCTGAAAAAGGCAATGTCCGCGCTCAATTAGCATTAGATGTTTACATTTATAATGTCAAGAAATATATTGGCGCCTATGCCGCTGCAATGAATGGGGTTGATGCCATTGTATTTACTGCCGGTTTGGGAGAAAATGATAAAGTTACCCGTGCCAAAGTAATTGAAGGCGTGTCATTCCTCGGTGTTAATATTGATCCACAATTGAATGATGTACGTGGCGAACTAAGAGTAATCAGCACTAAAGAATCCAAAGTCGCAGCAATTTTGGCACCGACTAACGAAGAATTGATGATTGCTAAAGAAACTGAGGAACTAATTTAACAACCTGTTTCAAATCATTAAATATAAAACCTGCTAGTTTATTTCGGCAGGTTTTTTTATTATCTGGTAAGTTTTTGTGAATTAACTAGTAGCACTTTGGTATATTTTGATAAAATAATCGCCACTTACAATATTAGTAACGCCATTACCCCGGCATAAGGATTAACCGCGCACAACTATCGGTAGATATTTAACCAATAAAAAGGTCTATTTATAGCGCTTTCACAGGAGTATAGCATGTCTAACAAATATTTCATAACCAGTTGGTTATACTTATCACTATTCACGATTGGTAGCGTAAGTGCTTCACCAAGCACCATTGCCCCGGAATTAGCCTCGGCAAAAATCCAACAAAAATTAGTCACCGGCAAAAATTCACTGGTAGTGACCAATAATCCTTATGCCAGTCGCGCCGCCAACCAAATTCTAGCCAAGGGTGGTTCCGCCTGTGATGCAGCGATAAGTGCCGCGTTTGTTCTAGGTTTAACCGAACCTCAATCTTCCGGAATTGGCGGTGGTGGCTATGCCCTCAGCTATAGCTCCAAGAATAAAAGCTTGAATGCTTTTGATGGTCGTGAAACCGCACCGTTAAAAGCCAACTCCAAGTGGTTCTTGGCTGCCGATGGAAGCCCGCTAAAATTCGAATCGGCGATGCTCAGCACTCATGCAGTTGGCGTTCCCGGTGAGGTTGCACTTTTCTACAAAATGCACCAAAAATGCGGCAAGCTTAAATGGGATAGCCTATTACAGCCGGCAATCAAACTGGCTACTGATGGATTTAATATGAGTCCGCGGCTTTATGGTTTATTGCTTGCTGATACGGACATCTTAAAAACGGATCCATCCATAACCGCGGTCTATTTTGAAAGCACCGGTTTGGTTAAACCGGTTGGCGACATTGTTAAAAATCCAGAATATGCTGCAAGTCTGAAACTAATCGCCAAAAATCCAACTAATTTCTATTCCGGCAAACTTAGCCGTGATATTATTCATGCTGTCAATCATCGAGCCGGGCAAGAAATCTTTACTCCGCGCGACTTTACCAATTATCAGGTCTTAGTTAAACCATCAGTTTGCAGCAACTATCGCGATAGCTATCAAATTTGCTCGGTTCCACCATCATCAAGTGGCGGAGTGACCGTTGCCGAATTAATGAATCTTTACGCATTAAGCTATGATACGCAAAATGTGAATGACCCGCAATGGCCGTATTATTTTCTTGAAGCCAGCAAACTGGCTTTTGCCGATCGCAATCAATACCTAGCGGATCCGGCTTTTGTTAAAAAACAACCGGTAAACGGTTTGCTGGCTGCGAAATATCTGCATGGGCGCGCAGAATTAATTGGTGAGACAGCACTGGCAACACCGGTAATTGCCGGAACTCCAGCGGGAATTGATCCGCTTTATGCACCGGATAACAGCCCTAAACCTCATGGTACGACTTCGATTGCGATTGTAGATAAAAGCGGTAATGCCGTCTCCATGACCGTTACCGTCGAACATCAGTTTGGCAGCCATATCTTTGTCGATGGTTTCTTCCTCAATAATGAACTAACTGATTTTTCATTCGCGCCGACTGCCGCTAATGGACAGCCAATAGCCAACCGTGTCGAAGCTGGTAAACGCCCTCGTTCTTCAATTGCACCAGTAATGGTCTTTGCCAAACCGAAAAATCAGCTCTTGGCAGTTACCGGTTCTCCGGGTGGTAGCCAAATAATTTGCTATGTTGCCAAAAATTTGATTCAAACCTTAGATATGCATCAATCACCGCTCGAAGCAGTTAGTAGCGGTAATTTGTGTGCTCCAAATACTACCGCCCAGTTGGAGCAGAACATGGATTGGAGTTTTGCCGAATCAGCGCTAAGTGCTCATGGCGAATCAGTTAACTATGTTCCACTGGTGAGTGGCGTAACCACAATCTTTAAAACTTCTGATGGTTGGGCGGGTGCTGCCGATCCTCGCCGCGAAGGCTTAGCTATTGGCGAGTAACAAGTTTTAACTATCTGAAATCATTGCTTTGCACACTATAAGCTGAAGATTACAGATATTTTTTAAAGAAAAAATATGGAAAATAACGAACAACTTAATCGGGGAATGAAATCGCGCCATCTGGCGATGATTGCGATTGGTGGAACCATTTCTGCGAGCTTCTTTTTGGGAATTGGTGATATTTTAAAACAGGTTGGCGCTTTTGGCACGCTACTGGGGTTTATCATTGGTGGGATTGTGATGTTTTTAGCATTAATCAGTCTTACCGAAATGGCGGTCGCAATGCCGATTTCCGGCTCCTTTCAAGCTTATGCCACCCGCTTTATTTCACCGTTAGCCGGATTTCTTACCGGCTGGCTGTATCTGATTAACTGGGTTACAGCTGCAGCAGCTTCGCTCACCGCAGCCTCAATCATCATGACTGGCTGGTTTCCGGCAAGCGAAGTCTGGCAGTGGAGTATCTTATTTATTGCCATAATTACCCTTTTGAATTTTTTCCCGGTTAAAGCTTATGGTGAATTGGAATTTTGGTTCGCCGGAATTAAAATTGCCGCGATTATAGTTTTTATTATTGTAGGGATTGCTATTTTGGCTGGTGTCGTCCCGCATTTTGGTGCGATTCCCGGATTTAAGAACTATTACGCCGAGGGCTGGTTCCCGCATGGAATATTACCGTTTCTCTATGGGCTGGTAGTAATAGTCTGTACCTATCAAGGTGCAGAATTAGTCGGAATTGCCGCGGGTGAATCGGAAAACCCGGAAGTAAACGTAATCAAAGCGATCCGCAATGTTGGTTTTCGGATACTGCTGTTTTTTGTCTTATCGGTATTCATTGTGACCATGATAACACCGTGGCAACAATCATCGGTTGCCAATAGCCCGTTTATCAGCATCTTGCAACAAGCAAAAATTCCTTACATTTATGTGATTATGCAAATTGTGATCGTGGCTGCAAGTCTATCCGCCGTAAATTCAGCCTTTTATGCCTGCGCCCGCTTACTATGGTCAATGGCGGAATCACGCCAAGCACCTAAATTCTATCATCATGTCAATAAAAATGGCGTTCCATTCTGGGGGGTTCTGGTAACCGCTGCACTTTCGGCATTATGTTTGCTAAGTAAATTTATCGGTGCCGAAAAATTATTTATCTTAATCGTATCATCATCGGGAATGGTTGGCTGTTTAATCTGGATTATGATTAGCCTAAGTCACGTTGGTTTCCGCCGCTATCTAAAACAGGGTGGCGTTGATGCCAATAAATTGACTTTCCGGGTCCGCGGTTATCCATGGGTACCAATAATTAGCGTCCTTGCCAATGCCTTAGTGATTTTGGGAATGCTCTGTGATCCGACTCAGCGGATTGTGGTTTATTCAGGAATTGTTTTATTAATATTTTTCACCCTCACTTACCTGGCTTTATACCGCAGTAACCCTTCATAGTAAAACTATCAACTTTAAAGCCATAGTAATTCGCTATGGCTTTTTATTGACGGTGAAATTAACTTATCCACGCAATACAACCAAATGGTGGAAAGACTAACTGGTTTGAACTGATCTCGGGTGTAAAGTTGGCAATTAAAATCTTGGACACTTTCGCCCTTAAATCGCTAGTATCGTGATCAACTATCAACTCACACTCCTGCGCCGAAAAATTACATACTACCAGCAAAGCCGTATCATCATAATGACGAGAATAAACTAGTAACTGTGGATGTTCTAGTAAATAAAAACGGATTTCTCCACCCGCAATCACCGGATATTCTTTACGTAACCGAATCAAGCGTTGATAATAGTAAAATACCGAATTGGAATCGGCAACTGCCGCAGCGGCATTAATTTTAGGATAATTTGCAGCAGCCCCAATCCACGGTGTCTTACTCGAAAATCCCGCATTCTCACTAGCATCCCATTGCATCAAAGTGCGCGCATTATCCCGCGATTTCTGAGCTAGTATTGCCAAGGCTTCCGCTTGGGAATAATTCCATTCCTCGGTCATCAACCGATAAGCATTAAGACTCTCAACATCACGATAGTCGCTAATATCAGTAAACCCGGGATTGGTCATGCCGATTTCTTCACCCTGATAAATATACGGGGTTCCACGCATCAGGTGTAGTGCGGTAGCTAACATGGTTGCCGACTGATAGGGATAATTTGTATCATCGCCAAAGCGCGATAACGCCCGTGGCTGATCGTGATTTGACCAAAATAGCGCATTCCAGCCATTACCCGCCTGCATCCCTAATTGCCAGTCACTGAGTATTTTTTTTAATGCTAGAAAATCATAGTCCATCAAACTCCATTTTTGCCCGGCGCGATAATCAACCTTCAGGTGATGAAAACTAAATACCATATCCAACTCGTGTTGCTGTTGATCTGTATAGCGGATGCAATTGGCAATTGAAGTCGAAGACATTTCACCAACGGTGATAATACCCTCTTTATAACTAAAGACCTCACGGTTCATTTCCTGCAGATACTCGTGAATTCGTGGACCATCGGTATAATATTTTCGTCCGTCATCTGTCGCCGTAAGTAAGGTATCATCGGGGAAATTTTGATTTTTGGAAATTAGATTAATCACATCCAGCCGGAAACCATCTACGCCAAAATCCAGCCACCAGCGCATCATCTGATAGATTTCGCCGCGCAATTCGGGATTTTCCCAATTCAAATCCGCCTGAGTGACATCAAATAAATGCAAATAAAACAGGTTGTGCTCAGCTACATACTGCCAGGCACTGCCGCCAAATTTAGATATCCAGTTATTTGGTGGCAAAGTAGCCGATTTACCCTCGCGCCAGATGTAATAATCGAAATATTTACTGTTGCGGTTAGTTAACGCCTCTTGAAACCAGCGATGCGCAGTAGAGGTATGATTTACCACAATATCCATGATAATCTTAATCCCACGCTGATGCGCCTGCCCCAGCAACTCACGCAAATCTTCCAGCGTCCCATATGCCGGGTCAACTGTGTAATAATCACTAATATCATAGCCATTATCTGCACCCGGTGAGGCATAGACCGGCGTTAACCACAGCACATCCACGCCCAGCGTTTTGAGATAATCCAGTTTGCTGATTATCCCGGCTAAGTCACCAGTTGAACTATTATGTGCCGATTTAAAGCTCTTGGGATAAATTTGATAAACTACTGCCGACTGCCACCATTTGTTATCCATCCTAGTTGCTCCGGAAATTGATTTTTTTGGCCAAAATAACGGTCAGTAAGAACGGCACCACGACCACGATTCCCATTGCCATAAAATAAGTAACCCAGTATTGCGGCATAATCGATAAAAATGCCGGTAAGCCGCCAACGCCAATTGCGGAAGCTCTAACATGCTCCAACGCAACCAAGGCACCAGCAATTGCCGAACCGGTCATCGCGCAGAAAAACGGAATTTTAAAGCGTAAATTTACCCCAAACATCGCCGGTTCGGTAATTCCCAGATAGGCTGAAATTGCCGAAGTCAACGATAAGCCTTTAATTTTTTCATCTTTAGCAATAACCATTACCGCTAAAGCCGCCGAACCTTGGGAAATATTGGATAATGCCACCATTGGCCAAATTAAAGCCCCGCCGGTACTGGCAATTAGTTGAAAATCAATCGCCAGGAACGACTGGTGTAATCCGGTAATTACAATCGGGGCATAACCGGCACCAAAAATTAACCCACCGAGCAAAGCAAATTTATTGAAGATAAATAGAATGCCACCGGTTAAACCATTAGCAATCGCAAAAGTCACCGGACCAATCACCATAAAAGATAGAAAACCGGTGATTAATAAGGCAATTGGCGCCACCACCAGTAATTTATAGGCATCAGCAACCCGTTTATTCAGCCATTTTTCCAGACGGGTTAGTACATATGCCGAAACAATTACCGGTAGCACTTGTCCCTGATAACCAACTTTTTCCAAAGTCAAGCCAAAAACATGCCATTGCGGAACACTGTGACTTTCTAAAGCGGCAGCATAACCCCAAGCATTCAATAAATCCGGATGAATCAGCATCAGCCCCAAGACTATCCCCAGTAAGGGATTGCCGCCAAAACTACGTACGGCCGACCAGCCAACCAAGCCGGGTAAAAACACGAATGCGGTTGATGCAATCACATTAACCATCTGAGCAATACCGCCCAATTGCGGATAGAGCGTCACCAATGATTGGGTATGATCCAGCCAGAGCTTTTCAGTCAGAATATTATTTAACCCCATCAACAAACCGGCGGTAACGATTGCCGGTAATAAGGGGATGAAAATATCTGCCAGCATCTTGATTCCGCGTTGCAAAATCGACATTTTCTGGCTACTAACGGCGGCAACTTCTTCTTTCGTTGCATGTCCGATCCCGGTTTGCTGTTGAACTATTTCACAAACTTGATCAACAGTTCCTTGACCAATGACGATCTGAAATTGCCCATTGGCGCTAAAAGCCCCTTTAACCAGCCGATGATTATTCAATTTTTGGGTATCTGCTAATTTTTCGTCTTTTAACACCAACCGTAAACGGGTTATGCAATGGCTTGCTGCCAAAATATTGTCTTTACCGCCGACGGCGGCAATTATTTCAGCCACCGAAGTAGCATTAACTGAATTTGAACTCATATTATCTCCAAATATTAACTGACATTACGGGCTGTGTTTATTTCAATAGTGATGTTGCTTCGATTTTTTAAATTGCGCCAAGCAAATCAGAATATCACAATCACAAACAATAACTTAACTAAAGCACATAGCTCAACAAACGGATAGGTTAAGTATACTCCAAGCGCAATTATAGCTTGTCTATACAAGTTAGTCAACGTATATTTTATGCCTGAACTTTCAAAATCAAATTATTTACATTTATGTGATTTTTAGCAACATAAAATACCGATAAAGTGTTGTATTGATACATCTTTACAGAAGCACATAACAGATGTATATCAGTATATTAATAAATTTAACGTTACTATTAGCAACAAATAATTTTTTATTAGTTAATTTGTGCAGCGCACACCAGCGTAAAATCACTTCTAGAGCCGCACAATTTAATAAATCATGGAGAAGAGATATGATTAGTAGTTCACTAAACCGGCAAATCGGTAGCATTTTTATGATCGTCGGAACCGAAATTGGTGCCGGAGTTCTGGCTTTACCGATTATTATTTCGCATGTCGGAATTTTCTTTGGTTCAATAATTTTAATTTTTGCTTGGGCCTTGATGCTTTACACCGCTTTATTGGTCTGTGAAGCCAATTCAACTTTGGGTGATAAAGTTAGTTTTGCTTCCATGGCCGGTAAGTTTTTGGGCAAACCCGGTAAAATATTTTTAACTGTAATTTTTTGGTGCACTTTATCGGCCATTGCGATGGCATACATTTCAGCCGCCGGATCGACGTTTAACAGTATGTTAAAAATGTCCGCCGGTTTAACCTCGACTATTTTTGTAATTATTTTTGGTATCTGTGTTCTAATCGGAACTAAAGCCGTTGATTATGTAAACCGGATTTTGTTAAGTATCAAGCTGGGAGCATTCATTATCGCAATTGTCCTGCTGCTTGGTGCGCTAAAACTGGACAATCTATTGGTGTCAGGGCACTTTAACGGTATCATAGCCTCCTTCCCGGCAATCATCACCGCGTTTATTCTTCACAACATTATTCCTACCGTGCGTTACTACTTACGCAACGACCAACGAGCTTTACGGCGGGTGGTTATTATCGGGAGCTTAATTCCATTGGTGCTGTATATTGTGTGGGTTTTGGCAATCATCGGTAATATTCCCTCTCATGGTGCAAATAGTTTTGATATTTTATATGCACAGGGAAGCGATGCCAATGTCGGAGATTTGTTGACGATTTTATCCAATAATACCCCAAGTAGTTTGATTGTTGGCGCGATCAACTTTGTTGCAACGATTTCAGTAACGACTTCTTTCTTGGGCACTTCGATTTCTTTATACCACTTTGTGCAGGATTTATTCGGACACAATCGCGATAATGCCATGACCCATACTGTATTTCCAATTATTTTGACTTTTATTATTCCGCTGCTGATTGTTATTCTTTACCCAAATATCTTTATCATGGCGCTGAGCTATGCTGGGGTTGGCGCAACAATCCTTTTTGTCTTAATTCCAATCTTGATTATCAAACAAATGATTAAAGGCGGACATAATTTTTCGGCTGCAATTTTACACAATCAAGCGCTTTTGAACCTCTCGTTCGTAGTTGGCTTGGGTGTAGTATTTATTCAATTTTGGTTTTAATTAATAGTTTTTAAATTTTTTAGGAGCATTTCTATGACTAAACGTATACCTGAACCATTTCGTATTAAAATGGTTGAATCAATCAAACAAACCACTAAAGAATATCGGATTCAAGCCTTAGCAGAAGCGGGTAACAATCCATTCTTGCTAAAAAGTGAAGATGTTTATATTGATCTGTTAACTGATTCTGGTACTGGTGCGATGAGTGATCGCCAATGGTCAGCCATGATGTTAGGTGATGAAGCTTATGCCGGTAGCCGTAGTTTCTTTAAATTAGAAGCGGCAGTACATGATATTTTCAATTACAAATATGTGGTACCAACCCATCAAGGACGGGGTGCGGAACAAATTTTATTCCCGGCATTAATGGATCGCAGGAGAGAAGTTAAAAATTTGACTAAGCCGGTATTTATTTCCAATTATCACTTTGATACTACCGCTGCTCACGTTGAAATCAGTGGCGCCAAAGCGATTAATGTGGTTGCACCACAAGCGATGGATACCCAAACTTACCATGATTTCAAAGGGAATATGGATTTAGTTGGCTTGGAAAAAACGATTGCCGAATATGGTGCCGATAACGTGGTTGCGATTATTATTACCGTAACTTGCAATAGCGTTGGTGGTCAGCCGGTATCAATGGAAAATATCAAAGCTACCGCCGAAATCGCTAAAAAACATGATATTCCTGTGGTAATGGATTCAGCACGCTACTGTGAAAATGCGTGGTTCATCAAGCAACGCGAAGCCAAATATAAAGATTGGAGCATTGAAGCCATCATTATGGAAATGTACCGTTCCGCAGATATTTTAACCATGTCGGCTAAAAAAGATCCGTTGGTGAATATGGGCGGATTATGCTGTATCAAAGAACGGGAAGATATTTTTAAAGCCGTGCAAGTGCGTTGTATCCCATTTGAAGGCTTCGTGACTTATGGTGGTCTATGCGGTCGCGATATGGAAGCATTGGCAGTTGGTCTATATGAGGGTATGAATGAAGAATACTTGAACTACCGGATTGGTCAAGTTAAATATCTGGGCGATCGTTTGATGGCAGCCGGTATTCCAATTCAAAACCCAACTGGTGGTCATGCAGTTTTCGTCGATGCGGCACGCTTATTGCCACACATTCCGGGTGACCAATTCCCAGCTCATGCCTTGGCCAATGCTTTATATATTGAGGGTGGTGTCCGCGGGGTTGAAATCGGTTCATTATTATTGGGACGTGATCCACAGACTGGTTTACAAAAGAAATCCGCCTTTGAATTATTACGCTTGACTATTCCACGGCGGGTTTACACCAATGATCATATGGACTATATTGTCGATACCTTTATTGATGTGATGAAAGATGTTAAACAAGTTAAAGGTTTAGGCTTTGAATATGAACCATCTATTTTGCGCCACTTTACTGCGCGCTTGAAATATATCGACTAATTAATTTGTCATTCAAAACTATTCCGCCAATAACACTATTGGCGGAGTAGTTTCTGCCTTACCGTTATAAAATCCAACACCAGCTTTTTTATTATACGCACCACAATTACATTAACTTCCTGTATTACAAAAAACCATCACAACACAATATCATTCTGTTATGTTTATATATTTTAAAACAAAACATTATAAATAACATACCATAGCAATTTTTGTAAAGCTTAATATTTACATATATTCATATGCCATTTTAGCAATTGTCTCCATACCGATAAAATTGTTATTATTTCGTCATGGATAGTTCTAATCAAGCAATCTCTTTAGATAAATCCTTAATTCCTAATTGCAGTTTTTGCTAATTTAACCAAATTTAAAAGGGTACTTAAAATGAAAGCTTCAAATAAAAAATACTTGGGTGTTTTAATTTCTGCAGCAGGTATGTTCGGATTGACCGCTTGTAATAGCGGAGCCAGTAATCAAGCCGGTTCAACCACAACAACTGAGGTGTCAGCACAAACTACACCGACAACACCATCTTGTTTGATTATAAACCTAAATTCAACCACACCAAACTCTAAAACTAAAAACAATCTGCTATTGACTATCCAAAACAATTGTAGTGAAACCTTACAGTTAAACACCAAATCTTTGGCCTTCATGTCTCAAGATGTTGCACGAACACCAATCAATGCACCGACAACATTTAGTGCTACGGCAGATAATGGTAAAAAATATTCTTTAAGTTTTGGCGCAGTAGATCCACAAACCGGCTTAGTACAAAGCGTTGCTACCAAAAAATTTACTCTAGCCCCTCAAGAAGGGATTATGATGAAAGGTAACGGAACCTTAAACGGGGTTGCCTATGATAGCAAAACAGCCAATGCTACACTACAGATTATCGACAAGGCTAATCCACTAGCAGATAAATGTATCAAGGCTCATATGATGGTTGAGAATCCGGATGCAAAAAAAGCTAATACCGCAATTTTTTATGTTGAAAATAGTTGCGATGTTCCACAACCTTTAAAAGGTAAGGAAATATCATTCCTATCTCAAGATTTAGCAGGATATCCGGTTGGTATTACTCAAATACAGGGTGTCGCAGCCAACAACACCAATTACAGCGTTCCATTTAACAGTGCAGATTACTATTTGTATGGAAAATTAGCGCCAGATAATCTGGTTTTAGATCCTCACCAAGGCGTTCAATTGAGCAGTCCAATTACATTGCATGGAAGTAAGTATGACTTTTTCACTGCGGAAAGAACACTCCTCGTACAAAATATTCCCGCTACTCCTAGCGCTTGTTTGAGTGGTCATGTTTTTGTCGATCCAGATGCAACAACAATGAATACGGAAATTCAAGTAGCAGTCCAAAATAATTGTGATAGCACCCAACCAGTATATGGCAAAGATATTTCTTTTGTAGCACAAGATATCAATAATAGTCCAATTTGGGTGTCAACCTTAATGGTAAATACAAAAGGCTTTGCTGAAGCTAGTGGTATTTATACCATGAACTTTGATACACAACCAGATGCACAAAACCGGATGCACCGCTTTATTACTCCGGTTAAAAATGCCCCTGAGTTGTTATTACCGGCTCATCAAACCTTGACTTTCACCGGTACCGCACCGTTGATGGGATACGCATTTGATTTGCAAACCGCGGAACAATCATTTTCTGTTACAAATTAACGTTACTTTAATTTATAAAAACCCGATGACTACTGGAATCATCGGGTTTTTTACTGGTTACATCTCCGATTTATACGATAAGCCAAGAACCTAATTGACGAATCAGCTATAATAATGGGTTAATAATCTAAACTATAGAATGGACAAATAAATGTCAGCAATTTTAAATATCGCTATCCAAGCCGCCTATAATGCCGGAACCATAATTCAACAGGAAAGTCGCAATCTTGAGCATTTAAATATTGAACGTAAGGGCTTTAATGATTTCGTTAGCGAAGTTGATAAGCGCGCCGAACAGGCAATCATTCACACCATTTTAAAAGCCTATCCTCGACACAATATTTTGGGTGAAGAAGGTGGCAACGTTGATAATGGTTCGGAAATTACTTGGATTATTGATCCGTTAGATGGCACCACCAATTACCTGCACGGACATCCACAGTACTCGGTTTCAATCGCGGTTAAAGAAGGTGATAAAATTACTCACGGGGTAGTTTTTGACCCTAATCGCAATGACATTTTCACCGCTGAGCTGGGCAAGGGTGCACAGCTTAATAATGGACGGATTCGGGTTTCCCGTCAATCTTCTTTGGCTGATAGCTTATTGGCAACCGGTTTCCCGACGTATGATATGTCATTTCTTGACCGTTACTTGGCAATTTTCCGCGAGATGCTGCAATCAACCGCTGGACAACGCCGGGCTGGTTCTGCGGCGCTGGATTTAGCCTATGTCGCTGCCGGAATGGTCGATGGTTTCTGGGAATTCAATTTAAAACCGTGGGATATTGCGGCCGGATACCTCTTAATCAAAGAAGCCGGTGGTTTAGTCTGTGATTTTGATGGTGGTCAGGATATGTTAAATAGCGGCAATATCATTGCTGCCAATCCAAAACTAGTCAGTCCAATTTTAAAAATCATTCAAAGTCATTAATAACATGAGCACACCAACCGATTTTTCCCAGCATACCCCAATGATGCAGCAATATCTGCGCATCAAGGCCGATCATCCGGATATGTTGTTGTTTTATCGGATGGGTGATTTTTATGAAATGTTTTTTGAAGATGCCGAACTTGGCGCACGCCTGCTGGGCATCACCTTAACTCAGCGTGGCTCTTCGGCCGGCACCCCAATCAAAATGGCTGGCGTGCCGTTTCATGCCGCCGAACAATATCTAACCCGTTTAGTCAAACAGGGACGGTCGGTGGTGATTGTCGATCAGGTTGGTGAACCCACCGGCAAAGGTCCGGTCGAACGAAAAGTATCCCGCATCATCACTCCCGGAACCTTGACCGACGAAAATTTACTGGATGATAAACAAAATAATTTGCTGCTGGCGCTATTTATTCATAAAAACCGCTACGGCATGGCGTGGTTATCATTAAGTTCCGGGATATTTCGAATCAGTGAAGGCAACCGCTCCGAAATTTATAATCAATTGGAGCGCTTAAGACCGGCAGAAATTGTTGTCAGTGAATCGCAACTAAGCGAAATTCGCAGCATTTATCCGGAAATTGCCTGTAAAATAGTTCCTGATTGGCATTTTGACTATGATTTAAGTTATCGCAAACTGATCAATCATTTTCAGGTTAGCTCGTTGGAAGGCTTTGGCATTGAGTCCGCTTCAAAACTGGCAATTGCTGCTGCCGGAGTGCTTTTGGACTATGCTAAACACACTCAAAATAATGAACTGGCACATCTTAATAATTTGATTGAAGATATTAGTGATGATTATCTGATTTTAGATGCGGTATCGCGTAAAAATCTTGAAATCAGCCACACCATTCGCGGCGAAACCGCACCGACCTTGCTCTCGACACTGGATAATTGTTCTACCGCCATGGGTAGCCGCCTATTGGATAATTGGTTGAATAACCCGTTACGGCGCCACGCTGAAATTAATGCTCGTTATGATGCGCTTGAAACTTTGCAGGGTCTGCATGGGCAAATTCAACCGTTATTACGCCAAATTGGTGATATAGAGCGGATTTGCGCCCGGATTGCCCTACGTAGCGCCCGTCCACGTGACTTAGCGGCGCTGAGAAATTCGCTGGCAATCCTACCGGAACTCGGCTTTATCGGCGAAATAACTTTGCCACCATTAGTCAGTGAAATCTATACCACCATTACCACCACCAGTGGTGAAGTCCATGAGCGCTTAGCTCACGCCATCAAAGCCGAACCGGCACTGGTATTAAGAGAAGGCGGCGTCATCAATGATGGCTACCATCCGGATTTGGATTATTTACGTACCATTCACAGCCGCGGAAGTCAATTTTTGTTGGAACTGGAAGCCCGTGAACGCGAGCAAAGCGGCATTGCCAATCTGAAAATTGAATACAATCGGGTGCATGGTTATTTTATTGAAATCTCGCGCGGAAGTCTGGATAAAACTCCCGCACACTACCGCCGCACACAAACGCTAAAAAATGCCGAACGCTTTACCACTCCGGAACTCAAAAACTATGAAAACGAAGTGTTGTCGGCACAAGATAAAGCTCTGGCGCTGGAAAAACGCTTATATGAAGAGATCCTTGATTATTTAACCGGTTTTATTAATCAACTGCAAAATTTGGCGCACGCTTTGGCCAGCCTTGATGTCCTATGTGCTTTTGCCGCAATTGCCCGCCAAAACAACTATTGCCGTCCGCTATTAACCAGTGAATTAAAATTTCAAATCAGTGGTGGCCGCCATCCGGTAGTTGAACGGCAAATTGACCAATTTATTGCCAATGACCTACAACTAAGTCCGGAAAAACGTTTTTTATTATTAACCGGTCCCAATATGGGCGGTAAATCAACCTATATGCGCCAAAACGCAATAATTGCCCTCTTAGCCTACTGCGGCTCATTTGTGCCGGCACAAAATGCGATTATCGGTGACATTGACCGGATTTTTACCCGAATTGGCGCTTCCGATGATTTATCAGCCGGCAAATCTACTTTTATGGTTGAGATGTCAGAAACCGCCAATATTTTGAATAATGCCGGCGCAAAATCACTGGTGATCATGGATGAGGTCGGGCGCGGTACTTCAACCTATGATGGTTTGGCATTGGCTTATGCAATTGCCCGTTATCTGATTGAAAAATCAAGTTCATACGTACTATTTGCCACCCATTATTTTGAATTAACCGATTTAGCCTGTCATTATCCGCAGGCGCTGAATGCCCATCTAAACGCGGTTGAACACAAAGACCAGATTGTGTTTATGCATCAGGTTGAAAATGGACCTGCTGCCAAAAGCTATGGAATTCAAGTTGCGGCACTCGCGGGAGTTCCCAAAACCGTCTTAACCGTTGCCAAAAAATATCTCCAGCATTTGGAAGATAACAGCCAAGACAATCCGCAACTAGATCTATTTGCACTCAATGACATTGAAACAGAGAGTATCGAAGCCAATCCCATTGCCGAAGATTTATATCAGCGCTTGGCTGTACTAAACCCCGATCAATTAAGCGCCCGTCAGGCACTGGATATTTTGTATGATTTAACGGCACTAATCCAGAAAGATACCCATGCGCGCTAAACTGCTTCTAATTTTTATGCTAATTATTGGAATCAGTCAACAATGCTTTGCTAGCGCAGCCACTCCCCCAGCCAATGACTTCACTCCCGCAATTTATTTATGGTTTACCTTGGCTATCATGATGTCACGCGGGTTGGCGGTGGTAAAAAAATTTGGTTTGCCGATCGTAACTTCGGAAATTTTAGCCGGTATCGTGCTTGGTAATCTGCATTTTTTTGGCATTTATACCTTTACAGGGATGGAAAATAACGAAATTGTCCGTTTCCTCGCCGAAATCGGTGCCATGATTTTGATGTTTGAGATTGGTTTAGAAACCCAGCTTGAGGATATTACCGCCAAGCTGGCTTCCGGTTTGAAAATTGCATTGTTTGGGACGGTTTTAACTTTCATCGGCGGTTATTTTGTTATTGATTTTTTCTATCCCGAAAGCAGTAATGGCAGCAAAATTTTATTGGGCCTAATTTCGGCAGCAACCGCCACTGGAATTTCCGGAAAAGTATTTAAAGACCTCAAAATTTTAAATAGCGTCGAAGTAAAAACCGTCTTAACCGCTTCACTGATTGATGAAGTTTTAAGCATTTTATGTTTTGCGGTCTTATCGGGAGTTTTAATTAGCGGCAACATTAACCTAAATCAGCTAATGATTTCAGCCGCCAAGACTACCGGATTTTTTCTGTTATCAATAATTTTGGGTCCCCGTTTAACTCCGATTCTCACCAAATTTTCAATAAAAATTCATGCCGGAATCAGCATGAAAATCGGCATCTTATTTATGATTTGTACCTTTTATACCTGGTTGGCAGCCGAATTGGGCTTGGCACCGGTAATTGGCGCATTTATTGCCGGGTTAATCATCAATCCGGAATATTTCAAGAATTTCTCGCAGGCCAAATTTCTGCGCGACTTTAAATCGATTGCCTCACATACCAGCGATGAAAATGCCCGCAATCAGATTATTAAGACCGTAACCCTCTATGAAATTCGCTCGCTTGATGAATTAATAAAACCATTATCAAATATCTTTGTTCCATTTTTTTTCACCTATATTGGACTGATTTTCCATCTCGATGACTTACTGAATATTTCAGTGGTATTGGTCGCACTGGCGCTAATTACCGTTACTTTGCTGGGGCGGATTATTAGTGGCTTTAGCGAACACAGCCGATTGAACAAATTAATCATTGGATTGGGGATGACCCCGATTGGTGAGGCCGGGTTAATTTTTACAATTACCGGCAGCCAACTCGGACTAATTTCGGATGAATTAATTTCATCAATCGTGTTAGCTTTGGTCAGCATTACCATTTTGGCACCAATTATGTTAAAAATCGCGGTTAATAAATACGGAGTTAAGCGAGTACATCTGTAACTTAAGTAACGAAGCCGGCGTCGCGAGACACGCGTGTCTGGAGTGAGTATTAGGATCAATAAAAATACATTTTCTCAGGAGAGGATATGCGCAAACAGATCATTGTGGCATTGGATTTAGATAATCAGCAAGCAGTATTTGAGTTGGTAAATAAATTAAATCCGGCGGTTTGTTATCTGAAAATTGGTAAGGAGTTATTTACACTTTACGGCCCAGAGATAGTTCATTCACTCCAGCAACGCGGGTTTGAAATCTTTCTGGATCTGAAATTCCATGATATACCCAATACCGTCTATAAGGCAGTAAAAGCCGCTGCCAGTCTGGGTGTGTGGATGGTTAATGTTCATGCCAGCGGTGGACGGGAAATGCTTACCGCGGCTCGCCAAGCGATTATTGACAGTAAGCATAAACCATTACTAATTGCGGTAACCATCCTCACCAGTCTATCTGAGGTAGAGGTTGCGGAGGTTGGCTACTTATATCCAATAACGCAACAGGCAACTCATTTAGCACAATTAGCCCATGATTGCGGTTTGGATGGAGTGGTGTGTTCGGCATGGGAAGCCAACTCAATCAAAGCCGCAACCGCTCCCGGATTTATCACCGTGACACCGGGTATTCGTTTGGCGGATAATCAAACTGATGATCAAACCCGAATCATGACTCCAGCCAATGCACTAGCTAACGGCGCAGATTATCTGGTAATCGGCCGCCCGATTACCAAAGCCTGCGATCCGTCGGAAGTATTACGCGCGATCATACAGCAACTCAATTAGTTATTTTATTCAGGAACGATGTCATGAACACAAATACTGAAGAGTGTGTACTAATCACCGGAGCAAATCGTGGAATTGGGCTGGGGCTGGTATCTGAATTTTTAAAACAGCGATACCAGGTAATCGCTACCTGCCGAAATCCAAACGAAGCCGATCTCCTGCAAAATTTAAAATCACAATACACAAGCCAGCTGCAAACTGAAAAGTTGGATGTTACCGACTCAAATGATTTTGCCGTGCTCTCAAAAAAAATTGCTCATCTAAAAATAGACATCCTGATCAATAATGCTGGAATCTTTCCAGAAAACCACTCTCAGGATGGAATAAAAAAAACCCTTCCGGAGCAGCTTATGTCTGCATTCGACATCAATACCGCGGGTGCATTTCGTGCAATTCAAGCTTTCTTGCCTAATTTACAGCAATCCATAAATCCACGCATTATCAATCTGTCCAGTTTAATGGGTTCATTACATACACCATGCAAAAGGTTTTGGTTACTCCTACCGAATGTCAAAGGCAGCTCTTAACATGCTGACACGTTCCTTTGCTGCGGAAAACCGCGATATTATTACAATATCCCTGCGCCCTGGCTGGGTTAAAACCGAAATGGGCGGTAGCGGCGCAAATATTTCAGTAGCAGAAAGTGCTTCCAAAATAATTTCGTTAATCGAGAATCTGCAACTAATAGATTCAGGGAGTTTCATCGACTATAACAAGACTCCAACTGAATGGTAGGTTTGTTACACAAACTAAATAAAATAATATTTTCACCATCTATTTATAGAATATGAAGAACCATGAAAATAATACTGGCATTTGATTCCTTCAAAGGTTGTTTGACTGCGGAAGAGGTGATTACTACCGCCAGCGCAGCAATTATAAAAATTATTCCTACCGCGCAAATTACCGCCTTTAAACTTGCCGATGGTGGTGAAGGAACTTTAGCCGCTTTAATTGATGGCTGCAATGGTAAATCGATTACCGCTAATTTTACCAATTTAGAAAACTGCGTCCAACCATCACAAATTGGAATTATTAATAATGATACGGCAATCATTGAATGCGCCCAGACGGTGGGGCTACCGCTATCCAATCTACAGCAGGTTGAACTAAAAACCAGCTACGGAATCGGAGAGCAAATCAAATATGCGCTTGATTTGGGAATTCATAAGTTTGTTGTTGGACTGGGCGGCAGTGGTACCAATGATGCCGGTTGCGGAATGCTCGCCGCATTAGGTTATCGCTTTTTAGATCAATATTCCAATCCGCTTGCGCCACTATTAGCCAATCTACTTGACGTTTGTCGAATTGATAACAGCAATGTCGATCCTAGATTGGCAGAATGTCAATTCACGGTATTAAGCGATGTAAAAAATCCGCTTTACGGACCAGACGGTGCCAGCTATGTTTATGGTCCACAAAAAGGAATCATACCAACCCAATTAGCCGAATTTGATGCCGCCATCAATCACTTTAGCAGTATTGCTGCCAAACATTATGGTTATGATGACCATGCTAAAACCAACGGAGCTGGCGCTGCCGGTGGCTTGGGTTATGCCCTGCTGCAATTTTTAAATGCCAAGATAGTTTCGGGAATTGATTATGTGTTGCAGCAGCTAGACGCAGCTCATGAGTTTGCCCAAGCGGATATAATTTTTACCGGTGAGGGTCGCAGTGATGAACAAACCGCCAATGGCAAAGTAGCGGCAGGAGTTGCAAAATTGGCGAAACAATATGCTAAACCAGTGTTATTAATTTCCGGTAGTTTAACTGAAAGTGCCTATAAATTACATGATTATGGTATTGATTATCTTTCTTCAATCCAAGAAGGTCCCGATACTCTTGCCAATATTATAGAGCCATCACGCGCCAAAACGTTGTTGAGTCGTAAAATCGAAGAAACTATGCGATTAGTAGCTCTGGCTAAAAATTTTGCGCACCGATAATGAGCTGTTACTACAAATGAAAATAGAGCAGTAAAATTACTGCTCTATTTTCATTAACTACTCACCATTTAATACAAATGTAAAACCCATCCGTTCAAATGATTTTTTAGTTGGATGCATTAGTGTTATGCAAAGAATTTCTTCGATACAAATTGGCATCGGCCGGAATTGAATTATTGATATAACAGCATAATTCAATGTATTTTTGCAAAATTTTCTTGATCATGATAAACCTTCGTTTCTAATTTATTGTATATTTAACAGTAACTTTTACTTAGCAAAGCAATCGTCAGGGAGCTATTATAACATAAATCACAACAATATCCGATAAAATCAGTAGCCTAAACAATCAATAGCGCTAAATCCGAACCAAGACAAGCCAGCTGTCATTACAATTGAAGAATCACAGGTGTACAATCCAGATACAACCTCAGCGATCAATAATATTTTTAATATTCATCCATATCAACAATACACGACATCTCGACAATTTTGTCACGCTGGCTTTGCGCGGATTGTTTGCGGTGGCTACAGCAGAACTGACCAGAGAACAGCTTTGCCAGCCAGCCCAATAGGGTTTTCATTTGGTGTCTCCCATAATAATTATTATTATACTAAATTAGTCAGACATTGTCAACTACCCCGCTGTAAAATAGCCTGTCTTGGAAAATTGCTATACACGGCAGTAAATAATTAAGGTTCTTGAACATGGTAAATAATTGGTGGGAATATTTTAAAACTAGGGTATTATCCACAGATTTAGAAATGGATTTATACCCTACTCTATATAAAGGAATTATTAATTAGATCGGTTGTTCAATGACCAAAATTTTTTAGAAAAGCTGAAAAATCAAGAACGCTTTGCAGTTGCTGGTTATTTTGATGAAAACATTGGAAATAAAAGAAAGGCAAAAATTGAAATGGTGGGACCTACTGGACTCGAACCAGTGACCAACGGATTATGAGTCCGCTGCTCTAACCAACTGAGCTAAGATCCCCCACGAGGTAGCTATTATGCCACAATTGGGTCTATTTGTAAACCTCGTTGCCGGGTTTTTCGTGATAAATAACCGAATCTAACAAAAAAATATTGCCTTAAATCAGAATTATCCTTATAATTGCGACTTAGCCGGAT
>CAZATM010000042.1:0-8529 GCA_964488065.1 uncultured Neisseria sp. | reverse complement strand
CTCGAACCCGCGACCCCCTGCGTGACAGGCAGGTATTCTAACCAGCTGAACTACCACTCCGTATTGGTGGGCGCAACAGGATTCGAACCTATGACCCTCTGCTTGTAAGGCAGATGCTCTACCAACTGAGCTATGCGCCCGCTTTTTTGCGCAATGTGTTTGCGCTGCGAGAACGGTATTATGCCAGAATTAACCGCATTTATGCAAATATTTTTAGCAGTAAAACGAATGAATTTATTGTGGTTAAAACTAATCTTTTGATATGTTATCGATATTTATTAATAGTTGCTATGATAAAAATATGGCAACATTGAAGTTTTTTGATAAATGGTCGTCTTGTACTTTTTGGGGCTGATAGTTCTTTTTGTGGTATCAAAATAAATAGATTACGTATATTTACATTTATTGGTTAATTTTCGGTACAATTTGCAGCTAATAACGATTTTATTAGAAAGTTTTATCGATATGCAAAATATATTTCGTCCTTCGGGGCGGGCAAGTAATCAGCTTCGCGAAATAAAAATAACCCGTAATTTTACTTGTCACGCCGAGGGCTCGGTATTAATTGAATTTGGCGCAACTAAGGTAATCTGTACGGCATCGGTAGAAGAAAATGTCCCACAGTTTTTAAAAGGGCGCGGACAGGGCTGGGTGACGGCGGAATATGCCATGCTGCCGCGGGCAACGCATACTCGGAATAAACGTGATGGTAATAGCAATAAACCTAATTCCCGTGGGCAGGAAATTTCGCGCCTAATCGGGCGGAGTCTGCGTAGTGCCGTTGATTTGACATTATTGGGTGAGCGGCAGATAATTATTGATTGCGATGTTATTCAAGCCGATGGCGGTACTCGGACGGCTTCGATCACCGGTGCCATGGTTGCGTTTCATGATGCGGTTGCCGGCTTGTTACGGCAGCAGAAATTAGCCGTTAACCCATTAAAGAAATTTATTGCTGCCATTTCGGTTGGTGTTTACCAAGGACAATGTGTTCTAGACCTTGACTATCCTGAAGACAGCAATTGTGACAGTGACATCAATGTTGTGATGGATGAGGCGGGCGGAGTTATTGAAATTCAGGGAACTGCAGAAGGGGCTACTTTTTCGCGCCAAAGTTTGAATCAGATGCTGGATTTTGCCGAAGTTGGTATCTCGGAACTTATTCGCTTACAAAAACAGTCTTTGGCGTTAACCTAATCAGTATAAATAGTCTTTCCATCAAACGTCCGTAAATTGGTTTTTTGCCGCGGTGTATAAGTTTTAACTTCAGTCGTAGTCGTGGAGGTTGCTTCATCTGTAGTAGCGGTGCTGTTTTCTGACGTTGTGTTGATGTCAGAGGTAGTTTCGCCAGTCGCAGGCGTGATAGTCGGAGTAGTGGCAATTGCCGTTTCCGCAGCCACTGGCGCTGCCGCCGTTGTTACCGCCACCGCTGATGAAGTTACAGTTGTTGTAGCAAGGGTTGTTGGTGTTTTGGCATTTTCCTCGGCAATCAAGGCATCGACATCATCGTTGCTTGATTTGCTTGTTGTCGCAGGTTGCCCATTTTCTTCAGCAATCAGTGAATCGACATTATCACTATCGGTAGCACTTTCACTACTTGCGGTTGGGTAAATATATTCGCCATTATGCTGCAAATAAATATCGCGAACGGTTGCATACGGATCTAAGGCTTGTTCTAACAATTGATCTTGTCCTAGATATTTACTTCGTGCATCAACTAAGTTCACTGCAAATAAGCTACCGGAAATCCAATAATCATCAATGACATACCAAGTTGGATTAAACCAAATATCTGGGATTAAACCTAATTGATCGCGAACCGTTCCCGGTCCATAAAGTGGAATCATAAAATAGCTGCTATTGGTCCAACCCCAGCGTTTCATGGTGTTACCAAAGGTATTTTTATGTTGTGGTAGCCCCATGCTTGAAGCAATATCAATCATTCCCAACAAGCCAAAGGTTGAGTTTAAGCCAATTCGCATGGTGGTTTGCATGCTATCCATTCCATCTAGTTGGAGAATATCATCACCCAGTGAAACAAAATCACGTAAATTATTATAGAAATTGGTTATTACATAGCGAATGGGGTCAGGTACGTAGTTCACATAACCAACTGCAATTGGACGCAAAATATAGTGATCCATTACCATGTTGAACGTAAAAACCTTGCGATTGTAGTTCTCGTATGGATCGTTTGGGTTTTTGCCGGTTGCACAGCCAGCAAGTGCTAGACCTGAAACGGCAAGCACTACTGGGGCGGTTTTATTAAAGAATTTACGCAATTGTTAGATTGATATTGAATAAAGATTGCAAATATTATGGATAACTGAAGTTTGATTTACCAGTTGATAATTAACTGCGGTCGCACTTTGTTTAAGCGCCAACAAAAATGCAATTCCTGCTGAATCAATGTTATTGACTTGTTGGCAGTCAATAATCACGCCAGAATCGCTTGCGGCGGTTTTCTTTAGCGTTTGATTAACCGCCATGACGTTGTCTTTGGTTAGACTGGCTGGTAACTCAAATTTTATCACTTAGCGGCTTTCAATTTATCAACTTTAGTTTGTAATTGGCTAATCAGACCATCAATACCGTTGGCTTGGATAATATCGTTAAATTGTCCACGATAAGTCATCACAATACTGGCATTTTCAATCTTCACATCATAAATCTTCCAGCTATTGCCGATTTTAGCTAAATCATATTCAACATTAATCGGCTGATTATTGCTATTGCCGTTGCTTGGCATAGTAATAGTGCTATCGACCGCGGCTTTTTTAGGATTGTTGGGGCTAATTGTGCTGTTATTAATAGTTACTTGAGCACCTTTAAATTTGGATACTGCGCTGGTGTAAGAATAAACCAACATATCTTTAAATTGGCTGGTGATTTTAGTTTGTTGATCTTCAGTTGCGGTTTTCCAGTTTTGTCCCATCACCATCCGCGTTACCAACGTAAAATCAATTTGCGGAATGATGCTGTTTTGTATCATATTATAAGCTTGCTTGTCACTGTAATTTTGATTAATTGCTTGACTTAGTACGTTGGCGCTACTTTTGATTACATAACATGGAGTTTGTTCGCTACAGTCTTTAGCGCTAACAATAACACTGGTTTTACCGTTAGTCGTAACTGGGGCACTCGCTGCGGATGCGGCAAATGAAATAGCTGAGCTGCAAGCAAGTGTAATTAATAATGCAATTTTCTTCATATTCAGAGTTGCTCCTTAAATTATTTACTGCCGAAATTAGTCATAAATTTTCCAATCAATTGTTCCAAAACCATGGCTGAGGACGTTAGGGTTATGGTGTCACCGTTTTTAAGGTTGTCAATATCACCGCCTGGTTGCAATCCAATATACTGCTCACCAAGCAACCCGGTCGTCAGAATTTGCGCCGAACTATCGGTGGTAAACTGGTAACTGTTATTAATCTGCATTGTTACCCGGGCTTGGTAGTTTTTCGGATCTAGTCCAATCGCAGTCACTCGACCGACGGTAAATCCTGAGACTTTAACCGGAGCATCAGTTTTTAGCGAACCGATGTTATTAAAGTTGGCATAAAGCGTATAATTACCACCCGAGGTACTACCCAAACCGCCAATGTTTGCTACCTTAAATGATAAAAATACCACGCAGGCAATGCCGATTATAACAAAAATTCCTACCCAAAAGTCAATTGTTGAACGTTTCATTGCGTGTAATTACTCCAGTAAAAGCTACTAAAACATAAATGCGGTTAGAACGAAATCAAATGCCAGCACCGCTAAGGCTGAATGTACTACCGTCCGGGTTGTGGCATTTGAAACACCTTCCGCGGTTGGCTTTGATTGCAGACCTTGATAGACGGCAATCAAATTAACAATTATCCCAAATAAAAAGGCTTTAAGCAAACCATTATAAATGTCATCATGGAAATTAACACTGCTTTGCATTTGTGACCAGAAGGTTCCATGATCTAGTTTTAATAGTGGAACACCAACAAAATAACCACCCCAGATACCACAACTATCAAATAGTGCAGTCAGTAATGGAACCGAAATTATGCCGCCAATAAATTTAGGAATGATTACTCGTTTGATCGGATCAACTGCCATAACGCTCATTGCGTCTAACTGTTCGGTGGCTTTCATGAGCCCGATTTCAGCGGTAATCCCCGAACCGGCACGCGAAGCAAAGAGAATCGCCGCCAGCACTGGACCTAATTCACGTAGTAGTGACAGAGCAACCAAAGTTCCAAGAACGCTGACCGAACCAAAGCGAGCCAGGGTATTATAGCCTTGCAAACCAAGAACCATCCCAACGAACCATCCCGATACCGCAATAATCAATAGTGATAATACACCGCAGAAAAAAACTTCTTTGATAATTAGTTGTGGTCTTTTTAAGGCATAAATAATCCCGCTGACGATGTACAAAAATAAACGAGCCATTTCGCCAAGCATAAAGATAAAACTACTGACCGGGTGTCCGAGTTTTTGAATCAAATTTATTATTTTATTCATTAATTTCCCAAATAATGTTGATAATCAAGTTGGCTTGGATATTTGTAGGCAAACGGTCCGTTTATTTCACCATTGATAAACTGCCTTACCGCTGGATTACCATGGGCGCGAATTTCTTCCGGTGTTCCCGCTGCGATAACCTCACCATTGGACATGAAATACATAAAATCGGCAATTTCCATGGTGGCGGCAATGTCGTGGGTAACTAATATTGAAGTTTGTCCCAAACTATCATTTAAGCGTTTGATTAACATTGCGGTAGTGTTAAGCGATATCGGATCAAGACCGGTAAATGGTTCGTCATAAAGCATCAATTCAGGATCCATTGCCATGGCACGAGCAAGCGCTACCCGACGTGCCATTCCGCCAGATAATTCATTGGGCATCAATCCCTGCGTACCGGTTAATCCAACCGCTTCGAGCTTCATTGCCACCATCTTTTGAATGAGGTCGGCGGATAAATTAGTATGTTCGCGCAGTGGAAAAGCTACATTATCAAACACGCTCATATCGGTAAAGAGTGCGCCAAATTGAAACAGCATGCCCATTTGCATGCGAATTTGCTGAATTTGGCTTTTGCTGGCATCATTTAATTGTTCACCAAAAACGCTAATTATTCCGGAATTAGCAAAAATCTGTCCAGAAATCAGCCGTAACACCGTGGTTTTGCCACTGCCGCTACCACCCATGATGGCGGTAATTTTCCCCTTGGGAATTTGCAGCGAAAGGTTTTTTATGACCGGTTTTTCGCTGTTATAACCAAAGGTTACGTTTTGCAGAGAGATTAATAATTCATTCATTAATGGTGCTTTATCCAATGCTGGTTATTTAGTAATTCAAACGATTGTAATACATTATTTTAGAGTCTACTAAAGTTATTTGTCAAATAGATTTTTAGTATATTTTTATATATTAAACAAAGTTATTATTATACTACAAATTTGCTCCACTATTTTTGGCTTATAAACTATTTCGGGATATATTTTCAACTTGCGCATATAGCAAAGATAAAGGTGTATGTTTTATCCTTGCATAATATTTCTTTAAGCCCCTTTAGTTTTTGAAAAGAAAGTCTTGACACTAGTAAACTCAGGATGGAGAGTCCCCATGAGATAATTATGCCCATTTCAAGTAACAACTCCCAAAAATCAGATTTCATCTACATAATCCTTTTATCACGGTTAGAGCTAAATTTTATCGCAGTATTCTCATTGTTCATACTCCGTTTTTGCTGACTTAAATTTAGATAAAATTTGACATTATGATTGTGTCTAATATAAAATAGTGAGCGCTCACTTAATTTACATGGAGGAATCAATGAGTGAACTTGAAAACCAATCAAAAATAAGCAACAACTCTATCTCGAAATTAGAAAATAAAACTAAATTTGCTACTATTGTAAAGGGCTCTGTTATTGCCGCTCTGATATTGATATTCATTGGTGGGTATTATTTGTACGAAAAATATTATCCCAATACCGATGATGCATATGTGGGAGCTAATTTAATGGATGTCGCGCCAAAAATAACCGGATTTGTGCAAAATATTTATGTTGATAATAATCAGTATGTAAAAAAAGGTCAGTTATTAATAACAATCAATCCACAGGATTACGCCGTTCAATTAGCAAAGGCCAAAAATAATCAATTAATAGCCCAGAATCAACTTGCATCGATGAAGCAGCAAATTCAGGTTGCAGAGACTAATTTGGATAAGGCTAAAGCAGATGAGGTGCTAGCCAAGCAATTAGCTAACCGCTATCATGATTTGTATCAAACTCAAGCTGGCTCACAACAAGATATGCAGACGTACGCAGCAAAAGATACGATTGCGATTCAACAGGTACGTCAGGCACAGGCGCTGCTGGATCAAGCCAAACAGCAGTACAGTGCCGCATACTCGCAAGTTTCCGTATCACAAAATGATGTTCAGAACGCCTTAAACTATAATGATTACACTAAAGTTTATGCTCCGGTAGATGGTTACGTGGCAAATTTGAACTTAGTTAAGGGGCAGCTGGTAAAGGCTGGCGATCCAGTCTTTGGTTTAGTTGATAATGGAAGTTGGTGGGTTGATGCAAATTTTAAAGAAACGCAATTGGAACGCCTGAAAGTAGGTCAACCAGCAACTGTAGAGCTAGATATGTATTCTCATGAATATCATGGAATTATAAAGAGTATTAGTTCTGCCAGCGGGAATACTTTTGCACTGTTACCTTCTGAAAATGCTACCGGTAATTGGGTTAAAGTTACGCAACGCTTTACTGTGCGGGTTGCCTTGAATCAAGATCCAAATTTCCCGCTTCGTGTAGGAGCTAGCAGCTATGTTAAAGTAAAAACTACAAACTAATAACTGGAAAGTATTACTATGAAATTACATAAATTAATCATCATTCTACCATTGGCTATCAGTGCCTGTGCAATGTTTGGTGGACCTGAATATTCTCGGCCAAATGTGAATATTCCTGATCAGTGGTCAGATAATTCTAGATTATTCAATGCTCAGGAGTCAAGTTCCAATATTGCGGCGCTGGCATGGTGGCAGCGTTTTAATGATCCGCAATTAAATCAACTGATTAAACAGGTTTTGGCAAATAACGCAGATTTGTCGGCAGCTTCGGCAAATATTGAAGCGGCACAAAGTAATCTAAAAATTGTTAACTCGCAGTGGGTTCCAACAATAAATCTCGGTGGAGGAAATTTTACCGGTAATTTTCCACCACTATTTGTGAATGGTTTTGATAACTATTTGGGATTAACTGCGAGTTATAATTTAAATGCCGCTTCTCAAATAGACAATCATAAAATAGCTAAATTAAATATTAAGTTGCAGCAGGCTAAATTAAATGCGTTACGGTTAACCTTATTATCACAGACTGCCACGACTTATTTTCAGCTAATTGCAGCAAATCAACAGCTAGTATTATTCAATCAGGTAGCAAATGATCTACAAGCAAAGCAAAATTTATTGACTGATCAACTACAGAAAGGGCTGATATCAAATTTGGAGGTTAGTGATAATCAGCAAAAGGTATTGGATCTCGAGGCTAAGATTCCACAAATTCGTCAAAACATCATGACTTTGCAAAATACATTACAAGTACTATTAAATCATAATCCTGGGGTATATCCGACTGATATTAATTTGGAGCAAATAAAGACCAGCGGGGTAGTTCCACAAAATTTATCATCAAAAGTTCTTATGCAGCGACCGGACATTATGATTGCAAACTATAATTTACAAATAGCAAACGCTAAAATTGGTGCTGCATACAGTAACTTTTTCCCAACACTAAATATTCTAGCACCGGTTGGAACGGAAAATTATGGTTCTTTTGAAAATAGTAATTTCTTTGGCTCAACCTATTGGTTTTCTTTTGTCAGTGCAACCATACCGGTATTAAATTTAGTCAATTATGGTAAAGTTGATAAAGCCAAAGCTGAGTATCAGGCACAAGCGAACAGTTATGTTAGTACGGTACGTTCTGCATTTAGTGAAGTTCAAGATAGCATCAGCTGGCAGAAAAATTCTGCCGATAGCTTGAAATTATATGATCAGAAATTAGCAGCAGCAGGACAAACCTATAAACTTTCGCAAATTCGCTTTCAAAAAGGCGCCGTGGGTTATGCATCAGTCCTAGACTACAAATTACAAATGGATACCGCCCAAGATAATTACAATCAGGCTAAATTGGCGCAGCTTAATAGCTTGGTTAACCTTTATCAGGTCTTGGGCAGTGGTTACCAAATTGAAAGTGCGGCTGTTAACGAAAATAAGGAACAATAGTATGGAGCATAATTTTTGGTTACAAAAGCGTAGTATCGTTTGTTATGCTACCTGTGCCTTGGCTCTTGCCGAAGTTATTAATTTAACCATTGTTTCGGTTGCATTACCCAATTTGATGGGGGCGCTGGGTGCCAATATTGATGACATTTCACTTACACTAACATCCTATATGGTTTCTGCAGCAATCTGTATGCCGATGTCTGGGATGGTTATAAATAAGTTTGGGATGAGAAAAGTTGC
>CAZATM010000041.1:0-29738 GCA_964488065.1 uncultured Neisseria sp. | reverse complement strand
TAAACCACTACATCATGCGATTTATCAAAAAGTTAACTGGCGACTGTTACCGATTTTATTTAGCGCCTATATTTTTGCCTATCTGGATCGAATAAACGTTAGTTTTGCTAAATTACAGATGTTAAGTGATCTAAAATTTAGTGAAACCATTTATGGTTTGGGTGCGGGAGTATTTTTCATCGGCTATACATTAGTGGAAATCCCCAGCAATATTTTATTGAATAAATACGGTGCCCGACGCTGGATTGCCCGAATCTTAATTTCATGGGGAATTATCTCAATCGCGATGATTTGGGTAAAAACGCCAACCATGTTTTATCTGTTGAGATTTTTGCTCGGAGTTGCCGAAGCCGGATTTTTCCCGGGCATAATTTATTACCTTTCGCGCTGGTATCCGGAATATTACCGCGGGCGAATTTATACGGTATTTATGACCGCAGTGGCGGTCTCGGGAATTATTGGAGGTCCGGTCTCGGGGGCAATTCTTAATTATATGGCAGATACCGGCGGGCTTCATGGCTGGCAGTGGTTATTTATTCTCGAAGCGGCACCAGCCGTATTAATTGGTATCTTCATTATCTTTTATCTCGATGATAATATCAATGCTGCCAACTGGCTGAACTCAACCGAAAAAGAAATTTTATTAACCAATTTAGCACCACCAAAAGATATGCCAAAAGCGCATATTCCATCACTACAGTTACTAAAAAATCGCAACCTGTGGCGATTAGCATTAATCTATTTCTGCCTTTCTACCGGTTTGTATGGGGTTGGATTTTGGCTACCAACGATTATTAAGTCATATGGAGTGAAATCGGATTTTTCAATTGGACTATTATCAGCATTACCCTATTTATTAGCCATGGTCTCAATGCTGCTGTTGGGTAAAAGCTCAGACCGCTGCAATGAACGAATTTACCACTTGAGTATTACCGTCGCGCTTGCTGCATGTAGCCTGATTGTACTATTAACCATAAAGTCAAACTTGTTTCTCTCAATTCTTTGTCTGAGTATCGCCAATGCCGGAATAATCAGCTCGATTGCACTCTTCTGGACTTTGCCGACACGGGAATTTAACGGGGTAACCGCGGCAATTGGAATTGCCTTTATCAACTCCTGTGGGAATATTGCGGGTTTTGTGGCACCCTATTTATTTGGTCTGCTCAAAGATTTATATGGTTCAATTATCGGTGGCATGCACTATATCATTAGTATGTTATTTATTGGCTGTTTATTGATTTTGTTAAATAAATTCATTAAAAAATCAACTTAATGATTATTTTATTGTGATATTTTATGCAACTCATGATAATGCTACGCCACGATTATGCCCGTGAATTCGTCCACGGGTGATTTATAATCCAATATCCGATAAGCCAACCTTTAGACGGACATTATCAGAATATACTGTTCGGTAATTTTTACAAAATCATAACTATCCACCAACAATCTAAAGCCAATGCTCCAAAATCGTTTTAATATTATATTAATAGCTGTTATAATCCGCATTATTTTTCACCGAGGGCAGAAATATGTTGGCAAAAAAGTTACGCTGGTTTCATTTATGGGGAATTGGCGTCGGGATTGTTATTGGTGCAGCTTATTTTGGCTGGAATTACGGGTTACAGAAAGCCAATCTGTTTACTTTTATGCTCGCAACAATCATTGCCGGTATCTTTTATCTCTGTTCAATTCTGTGCAATCTAAAACTGGTATTGCATTATCCCAAATGCGGCGGACAGTTTGAATACGCCCATCAACTAACTTCTCGCTGGTTTAGTTCCGCGGTTTGCGTGGCGGGAATTATTGTTTTTGCGGTTGGCAGCGCTTCACTGGCAGCTGCTTGTGGCGCTTTTTTTCATAGTCTTAATCCGGAAATAAATTCTAAACTGATTGCCGTAGCCACAATTCTGGCATTTGCCGCGCTAAATTTGACCAGGATTACAATATCGGCAGCAATTCAGTTGATTATTACCATAATTGCCCTGCTACTGGTTATCGGCTTTATCCTACTGCTAATATCATCGGCCAATTTTACTCTGCTGATTTCGCAATTACCGGCGGCAACGGCACCGCATTTCGGACTAATGTCGCTGTTATTTGCAATTCCGTTTGGAATCTGGTTATTTTCCGGCGTTGAATTTATCGCCATGGGAAGTGAAGAAACCACCATTGCTGGCAATGAAATTCCAAAAGCGTACATCACCGCCATCGGCTCATTGTTAATTATCAATATTCTAGTAGTCTTAATTTCCGCCGCCGCTTTACCGCTTAAACAACTGGCTATCAGTGATACCCCGTTGGTTACGGTATTACAATATCACTATCGCCATCTGCCATGGTTGATAAATTTATTTGTGTTATTGAGCCTTAGCAGCATCCTATGTTCATTAAACGGCGACGTTTATGCCGGATCACGTTGTATCGTAGCCGCCGCCCGCCACGGCTATTTACCGCAGTTTCTGGCAACCAGCAATCGGCGCAATCACTCGCCAATTAATGCGGTAATATTAATCACCATCTTGCAATTAATCGGCGTATTATTTCTCAATCTTGATCAGTTGGTTTATGTGACGGTTTTTTGCGTAATCTTTCTCCAGTTTTCCAATTTACTATGCATTCTCAAAGTAGCCATCGGTAAAAATAATCACGATCTGCGCTTAGCAATCGTTCCGCCATTATGGCTATTGCTGCTGACATTGCTATTATTTGGAATTATTTTCATCAGCCTGTTGACCCAACAAATTCAGATGTTTTGGTACACATTATTGATTATCTTGGTTGGCAGTATAATGGTCTATAGTTACAGCAAGCGCCATACCATTGGACAACTATTGGATTAAATTACCCGGTTTCATGCTACAATCACGTCTGGAAACTAGCCAGACAATCGCGGTGCTATTGCATCGAGGAAAGTCCGGACACCAGATGGATAGAAGTGCTGGGTAACGCCCAGGGATCGCATGGCGATTACGGAAAGTGGCACAGAAAATATACCGCCGGATGATCATTCGGTAAGGGTGAAAAGGTGCGGTAAGAGCGCACCGCGCAGTTAGTGATAACTGTGGCAGGCAAAACCCCACTTGGTGCAAGACCACATAGGCGCAATTCGTATTTATCCTCTACACTTAGTTGCGCGGGTAGGTTGCTTGAGCTTCTTGGTAACAATTAGCCTAGATGAATGATTGTCTAGAGTTGCAAAGTCGTGACTTATTAAATCTCGACTTGCAAAACTCGATACAGAATCCGGCTTACCGGCTAGTTTCCTTTTTCTTTCCCAGCAAAAAAGGTCAATCATGAACGATCAAAATCTAATCGAAAATCTACTTACTTCCGAACAGGTATTTCAAGGAAATTTCATCAAAGTTTACCGCGACAGCGTTGAGTTACCCGGTGGGAAAACCGCTACCCGTGAATATGTCAAACATTCTGGTGCGGTCGCCGTTTTGGCACTGGATGATGACAATAATCTGATTATGGAACGCCAATACCGCCATCCGGTAGGACAGATTATTTACGAGATTCCAGCCGGCAAGCTTGATGCACCCGAAGATGAATTAACCTGCGGTCGCCGCGAATTGGTTGAAGAAACCGGTTACGTTGCCCGCGAATGGATACTGTTGGGCGAATGTTTGCCCTGTATCGGCTATTCCAATGAACGCATCGTCTATTTTCTGGCGCGGGGGTTGGCTTATACCCAACAAAATCTCGATGACGGCGAGTTTCTCGAAGTTATCAAGCAGCCGCTGGAAGAAGTAATGCAACTGGCATATCGCGGCAAAATTCAGGATAGCAAGACTTTAGCCGGATTAATGCTCCTCAAAGGATATTTAATGCACAATGCTTAGTTATCTAAGCTTGAGTTTGGGAATAATTGCGGCATCACAGCTGCAAATTACTCCTTTGATTAACTGGCTGCTACTAATCGCCGCCATTATTGTAGTTTTCCGCCTCCAGAAAACTTATCTTAGCCGTGGTTACTACTGGGTATTTTGCGGTGTGTTGATGGTTGCCGGATTGGCTTATGGCGAACTACGCCAGCATTTTCGCGATCAACAATTATTAACGGCGCCGCTATCGAATATCATGCTGGAAGGATACCTAAGCTCTCCGCCAGAGAGTACCATCGATTGGATTCACAGCGAATTTAAGATCACCAGAGGCAGTTTTGCCGGTCATAAAATCATACTCTATTATCCGCCGGGAATGCCCCTAACCGCCGGCTATCGTTACCGCTTTGCCGCAGCCCTCAAACCATTAAATTTAAGCGGGAATTTTGCGGCGAATAATTATAGCGATTTTCTGATCAATAACTCAATTAGCGCCAGCGCCTTTATAGTTGGCAAACCGCAGCAATTAGCCCGCGATTATTCGCCAGCCGCCGTCTTAAACTATTATCGCAGTAATTTGATTGACTATCTGAGCGCGACTCTCAAACCCTACCAATATGGCGGATTGGCAATTGCGCTAATTAGCGGTTATCAAAAATTAATTCCGCCCGAACAATGGCAAGTTTATAAAAATAGCGGGATCGTCCATATTATCAGCATCTCCGGCTTGCATATTACGCTGGTCACTACTTTAGTGGTGATGTTACTGGGATTGATATTAAAATTTATACCGCCGTTGACCATCCCCAAACAGATTGTGCTGCTATGGGGCGGTATCATTTTTGCTCTCCTTTATTCATTAATTGCCGGTTTCAGCGTCCCATGCCAACGAACTTTCTATCTGTTACTGATCATGGGTTACCTGACTACCCGCCGGATTCATCTGCCGCTACTGCAAAAACTGGCGATGACGCTGGCGCTAGTCTTAATAATTGATCCCTTTTCAGCACAAAGCATCGGTTTTTGGTTTTCATTTATTTTGGTTGCGACCATTTTTAGTTTTCAGACCCTGCATAGGAAACAACTAGGCAAAATTCACTTATGGATTTACCTGCAAATCACCATGGCATTGGTTAGTCTGCCATTAAGCCTGTATTTTTTTGGCTATTATCCGCTGACTTCGATTTTTGGCAACTTATGGGCGGTACCGCTATTGGGCAATTTGATTACACCATTGCTGCTTTTGGCCGGCATTAGCCACTGGAGCTGGTTGTTGATCGCTACCACCAAACTAACCGCCTATATTATCCTACCGCTTAACTATCTGGCGCAAATCCCGCCCTATTGGCAAACCGCGCCCAATCTGGCGAGTGTACTGCTGGCTTTTGCCGGTTTGGGACTATTGATTACCCCCAGACTGTTTCATTTTCAGCGCAGTTGCGGGTTAATTTTGATCGCGCTATTAGTAGTTCCGCAACCACAACAACAGCCGCTTTACCGACAAACCCGCTTGGTGGTATTTAGCAATGATAAGGTTGGCTATAGTTTATTACAAACTGCCCATAACAATTTACTGTTGATCACAACTAATCAACCCGTACAAATTGATAAGCAACTCAGTTATACCGTATTACCGTATCTGCAAAAAGAACATATTAGCCAGATTGATTATCTGCTAAGTAATTATCCGGCAGAATCAGATTTAGTTAATCATTTACACCGCGAACAAATTAAAATTATCCATAATAGTTTGCCGCCAGAAACTACACTGGATGGGGTTAGATTTCATTATTGGCAGTCACAAGCTAATCATTGGCTAAGCTATGAAGATGCCGATAGTGCAAATTATATTGGTGATGGCAGTCAGCCGGATTTCACCACCATGCCCGATTTCGCAACAGTAACCATAAATTTCCCGTTAACTATTGCAAATTGGCTTTATACAATTGTGGGGGATAATTTACTACTAAACTATCCCTCCTCACAAAGCCGTTATTGGCAAGGTCTAGGTGACAATATCAATCTGCGCTTTAAGTCTATTTATGACTTAGCCGCTACCGGCAGCGTAATGATTTTTGAATCACAAGTAAACTTATTCTCTAAATAAAAATCATTTTCTTAACCATAAGCACTCTGTGTATATTTTTTAAAAATTGTTTTAGTCGGTTAGAAAAAAAAATCATATTACGCTATAATAACCCATTATGAACTGTAATAATATTTATTCCTCCTCATAGAAAAAGGTAAAGATCAAATGAACACCTTGTTAGCGGTCGCGGAAACTCAAAAATATTTTGAGAATATAATAAAACCCAGTTTTTCACCGTTAATAAATTGCAATGTTACTGCCTGTATTTGGGATGCCAATGGAACAATGATCATTGCCACCAACAAATATGCTAAAATGTTCGGCTTTACCTGCTGGGAAGACTTGGTCGGCAGGAATGCCAAGACCGATATGTTGGAAACTTTGCCGGTTCTGACAAACGTCAGCGTAGAAATTCAATCTCAGGGATTAGATGTTTTGCGGCAGGTAATTGCAATCCGCGAATCGGTGATCCAAAAAAAAATCCCAATCAGTGCCATACTGATTCACCCATTTGCCAAGGTGTTTAACCATACCTTGATAATCCACCAATCGCCAATTTTTCATCCCAGTGGCGAAACTATCGGCGTTGAATTAACGCTCAATGAGTTTGACGTATTTGGTATTAATAACTATCTGGATGGCTTTGATAACAAATCGTTGGACATTCCATCATCAATTACTACCGTCGATACTCTCCCTATTCCACTGACCGCGCGGCAGCACGAAATTATTTTCCTGATAACATTGGGGCTTTCCCAGCGTGAAGCGGCACAGATATTAAAAATCAGCCGCAGCACCATTGCCAAAACTTTAATTGAAATTTCAGACAAATTTGGAATTTATGGCAATGACACCAGTAAATTAATTGCCAAGGCCCGTAAGTTAAATATTCATAAGCAAATCCCTAGTAGTCTGTGTAAACCCTGGGTCATTGTTTTGGATGCATAATAATTATGTTTTAATCAGCCGCGATTATTTCTTAAAAAATTAACACATTCTCCGGATTATTTATACATAACTTTGCCAATAATTTTAATCAAAGAATATTGGTAAATTTTCCCTGCCGACAAGCCGGTAAATCATTTAATTAATAGTTTCTTGTACATAACTGCTGATAATCAAACACCGATTAATCAGCATAACATATTGTACTGCAAGAAATTATCATCAGCACAATTCTACAGAATTCAAAAAAACATCATCCCGTCAATTTTGGACGGTGTTCAAAGTTGGTGAATATCTTTACAATTGCTAACTATAAGGATCCGGTAATTGTTGGAGTTCTTCGGAGTTAATCCGAACAAACACCATCCCACCGGGTTTTCTAGCGAGAGACAAAAGACTCTCACATTATCATGAAAATGGAAGGATCAAAAATGAGAAACTTTAATCAACCACAAAAAAACATTAAAAAACTGTCACTGATTTTATTGGGTGCCGTATCTTTGGGTTTGACTGCATGTAATAGCGGCAGCAATTCACCAAACACCAATGATAGCGCGAATACCAATAATGCGGTATCGCAACCAAGTAGTCTGCAAACGGCTTCAACACCAAATACTCATGTTGCACAAATTCCGCAACCAAGTAAGGTAGTTGCACCAACTGTTAAATACAGTGCTGACAATGCTCCTGTAGGAAATTTGTATGCGCCTGGAACTTCATTAAAATTAGGTGAAGCTTTTATTATTGACAATGGTACAACCAGCTATATGCTTATGCTCCAACTAGATGGAAATGTTGTTTTGACTAAATGTGATGATCGGTCATGCAAAACTGGCGGAACTGTTTTATGGGCAACAAATACAGATGGACAGGGAACACCAGATGCCCATTTAGATGTACAACAAGATGGTAATTTTGTATTATATCCAGCAAAAGGCTCAGATAATGCATTGTGGGCAGCTACTATGGAAAATGGCGGGCATTTGAAACCTGCTGATTTAGGAAAAGCTTATGGTATATTTAAAGTTGATGGTAACTTTACAATGTGGTTTAGTAGTTTACCTAGTTATGTATGGTCTGTGTTTGATATACGGGATGTACAAGATCTATACAATAAATTACTGTGGTCAACCAATGTTTCAGAAGACGTGACTTTACATCCGGTACAAGCAAAAATTACCAATTCAACCAGCTGTCCATTAGTTGTTGGTGGTTATGGTACTAAAACAATTACCATCAAAGCTGGTGATAGCGGATCTGCAGAAATTTCTCGTGCAGGAACTCTAGCAATAACTGAATATGCTTCAACTACCGGAAAAACTGATTGTAGTCATGCAATTGCTACAACTTCAACAATTCTTGTACAATCAGGCAGCGTTGGTGATCATATGGCAACGGTTACAGCCAGTCAGTCTGCATTGACAGAGAAAGCTTCAACTCCATATACAGCTAAATTTACCCTGAATGGTAAATCAGTAACTTTGAGTTCAGCCGACGCAACCGCTGGTCAACAAAAGAGTTATGATAAACTGGATTATAGCCAACCAAACAATTTAACTCTGGAAGTTGGTGGTACTGGAACTGTTGACAGCAATATTCCTCCAGTATATCCATCAACAGCTACAGCACATATTGTCAATAACACTGGTTGCTTGATGATGATAGACGGTAAAAATATTCCTGCCGATGGACAAGAGTATTCATTCGCTACAGCATCAGGTAGCTCAAATATTACCGAAGCCGGTGATTTAGGTTTCATCGACAGCAAAACTGGTCTATTTGTAAAAACTCAGGATTGTGCTAATGTTACCAATGCACATATCACAGTTACTGCGGGTAGTGGTATGACAGTAAGCCAAACCCAATTTACAAATTATGCCACGGCGGATGATTACAATAACCCGGGCTTTGCACCACACGCTTACTTGAGCGTATTCCCTAGTGCATATGGTAGTAGTTTTATCGGTTCAAATGGTGATTCAGTAGAGCAATTGTTCTCTGATCGCTCAAATCAGACTGCGACATACAGCTTTACATCTGATGCTCAGAAAAAAACTCCTGAATTAAGTCTGACATTTGATCAATATCTGGCTCACAGCGATGCGTCAGTATATGTGCCACAACCGATAGTTGCAACTATCAAAAACACCAGTAAATGTCCAATTGGCGTGGCAACCACCGGTGGTAAAGTAGTTAGCATCCCGGCTGGAGAAGCTCGTAATACAACAGTTACCAACAATGGTACATTAAGTGTTACCGAATACGGTTCATACAGTGATGGCAGCAGCGCTTGTTCGCTTACTGTGGGTTCAGCAACTATGACTCTTAGCAATGTTAGTGGTTCGCGTTATGCAACAATTACAGCCAGCCAGTCTAAACCGACTTATGCTGACAGTACCGGAGCCATGAGTCAGGCGATTAGTTTCAACAATCAGTCTTACACATTAAGCTCTGCAGACAGAGATGCCGGCACCAGTAAATCTTACAGTCAGGCTGATTTATATGGAACTCAGGCAAATACTCTGAATATAAACATTGGCGGAGAAATTGCAGTGAACAATCTGACTCCGACTCCTACGCCAACGCCGACGATAAATCCATCAGTGAAGGATAACGGTGAATGGGTAGCTAAAGAGTACGATGTTGTATGGTCACCGAGCGTTCTTTACCCAATGGTTAGCCACCGTGGTCATGAGTGGGTTGCTTGCTCAAATGCCTCTGCTCAACAAGAACCAGGTTCAACAACAGTTTGGACACCATGGGTACAATATGATGATCAGGCTCAACCGGTTCCCTGCAACTAATTGCTTCAAGTGATATAAAACCATTACCGGGATAGCAAGAATATTCCTTAGCTATCTCGGTATTTTTTTGCTATCTTATTACCTAAATTTTCATGATGATTACATAACTTAGTATCTGCTATGAATTAACATATTTGTTTATCTGATACTCATAAATTCCACTGCCAAATAAATTGGCAAATAGCGTTGCCACCAATGCCGCAACAATTAACGGCAAACTGAATATCTGCGATGAGCTAACCTGAATCACCATCATAATTGCGGTTGCCGGTGCGCGGGTAAGTGAAGCCAGAAATGCCACCATTCCCAATAAATAATACTGCTGCGGATTGGCGATACTCCAGAGAGAATGAACTAATCCACCAATACCATTACCAATCGCCAAAGAGGTAGCAAAATATCCGCCGGGAATTCCGGAATTGGTGGTAAACAAGGCGCTAAGTAATTTATAAAAGACATAGCTTGGCGGTAGGACTATTTCACCGGATAGCGCCATTTTACTTTCATGATAACCGTTACCAAATGACAAACCATGCGAAAGTAAGCCAACTACCGCAACAATCACCCCGCAATATAAAGCATTTTTATAGGGATTATTTTTGCGCCATGATACCAGCGGCGATTTATCAAGCATGAAAAATCGCACAATCCGTGCAAAAATCACCGAGATACCGCCAGCAGCAATCCCAATTACAATTGCAGCAAAAAATATACTATCTTTAAAGTATAACAGCTCACGATCAACCCGACCAAAGTAAGAATAATTGCTCAACAAGCCAATTGAAACAATCCCGCTGATGGCGATTGCTGTCATTTTCAATAAACTAAATTTTAGCCGCCGGCTTTTAACCAATTCTTCAAAAGCAAAAACTATTCCACCTATCGGCGTATTAAATGCCGATGCCAAACCAGAGGCTGCGCCAACAATTAACATGACTTTACGGCGCTGTAAACTAAGATTTTTCCCCAGCAAATTCATCAAACTGGCACCAATTTGCACCGTAGCCCCCTCTCGTCCTAGGGTTCCACCGCATAAGGTTCCGAGAAAAATCAGCAAAATTTTGGAAAAAATTGCCCGCAGCATAAATATTTTATCCATTTGCGGCGCATCCAAATGGCTAATTGCCAAAGCTTGGGGCATCCCACTGCCCTCAGCCTCCGGAAAAAATCTTCGTAATAAATAGACAATTCCCATCATCATTAGTGGAATATATACTACCAACCACCAGCCTAATAGTGGCTCCAGATAAAGAAAAACCTTAAATGCCAGCTCGACAACTTTGACAAAAAATACCGATACCAAACCAATCAGCACTGCCAGCATGACAAAAATCAGGTTAAACTTGAGATAACGCGGCTTAAAATAATGTCTGAATTTCATGAATTACCTATCACAATCCTCAGGCAATAACCTGATAATAGATGTTTTGCGGATGATTAGCCTCGGCAAAAAAATACCAGCGTTCAGCGATTAAACCGAGATATTGTACTATAATTCCAACTATTAATAGCCAACTAGCGTGGCTTGCAGCATAGCAGAACATCAACAATAGTGGAAACACAAATACCGTCACTAAAAACAGCCATTTAATGGAGCGGATAAAATAATAGCTTTTACCGTGATTAAACTGATGGCGGTTAAATGTTGGGGCTATTGCTCCCGATGAAATTTGGCGAATTTGCGGATTATTAACCCCAATTGCTGATTGCACCGTAGAAATCGGACGTAAGCGCCGATTGCGCGACAATAAATAGCCGCGATTTATTAAAGCAATAACCAAACCTCCAATCGCACAATTAAGATATACTTCGGTAGCAGCAAATTGATAACAGCTGCTTAGCAGCGCCGCCAGCAAAGACCCTGATGAAAAACCCAGCAAGATAAAATTCAACACTACCAATGGACTGTGCCATTCCTGCAAAAATTTGAGGCTGGCATAAATCATCCCGGTACAAATAAATAACAATAATGCAAAAACTATTCCAGCAAGGATAACGGCAGTCATCAATTTAGCCGGGAAAAATTGCATGATAAACTGCGGGAATAAATTGCCGACACTATACACCGCAACCAATCCAATTAAAATTGGCAAGACGATCACTTCACGCGAAAGCCATGAGGTACGCCACTGACTAACCGCCCGCCAAGCGCGCTCGGGATGCCCTAAGTGAAAAATCGAGGCGATCATTCCGATAAATAATAAAACAAACGTAATTACTCCTCCCCAGCCAAAAATAGGCGTAATTGGTGTATACACACTGGCAGTTAATAATTGAGTTAATGCCAATAACAAGAACAGACCTTGCCCCATTCCGGCAAGCGTGGTAAAAAATATTACAGAAAACGGTGGCTTCATTAGTTATTTTCCTTATCGTCTTTGGCAACAACTTGATCTTTGCTGCAATTTGAACCACATGAATTACAAGATTGACGTGGTAGATAGTGGTTGGATGGATTACTGCCCCATTCCGGCATTACCTGATAACCATTATTATTGGCTATCGCCTGCGAAATTTCCGATTCAGGATCATGAATATCGCCAAAGAGCCGGGCATTAGTCGGGCAAGATAAAACACAGGCTGGTTTACGATCGCGTTCATCCAACGTTTCATCATAAATCCGATCCACACATAAGGTGCATTTGGTCATGACTTTTTTATATTCATCAAGTTCCCGCGCACCCCACGGACACGCCCAACTACAATAATTACAACCAATGCATTTATCATAATCTACCAAAACTATTCCATCTTCCTTACGCTTGTAGCTGGCGCCGGTCGGACACACCGGTACACAGGGTGGGTTTTCGCAATGCATGCAGGATTTAGGGAAATGAACCACTTCGGTATTTGGAAAGCTACCGACTTCAAAGGTTTGCACCCGGTTGAAAAATGTCCCGCTGGGGTCTTTATCGTAGGGATCCTTATCGGCCATACTACCGGCACTACCTGAGGTATTCCATTGTTTACAGCTGGTAACACAGGCACTGCACCCAACACAAACATTAAGGTCGATTGCCAGCGCTAATTGCTTACTTTTCTCTTTGCTCATTATTTATTTCCTTTCCCGGCAAAATAGGTTAACCAGCGCGGTTTTACTTTGGCTGTTCCTGGATAAGTCTTGGGCGAGTTAAATTGCGGATAACTTTGTTGTGGTTCGTCAGCTTCAGCTTTATAAATTCGTACCAATACATCATACCACGCCGCCTGTCCGGTAATTGGGTCCGAATTGGAAAATATCCGCTCTTCACCGACCTGACTTCCCGCCGCATTTAATTTTATTTCTTCGGATATTAAATGGTTAAGCAGAAATCCACGCTGGGACTCATTGGCTTCAGTGCTTAAGTTCCACGCCCCCTTGGCCTTGCCGATGGCATTCCAGGTCCAAACCGTTCCCGGTTCAACCGCCTCACTAAATTTGCACTGACAGCGAACTTTGCCATGCTGCGACTCAACCCAAATCCAGTCGCCATCGGCAATTGATTGAGCCTCGGCAGTTTGTGGATTAAGATAGAGATAATTATGCCCATGAATCTGGCGCAGCCACGCATTTTGTGAATCCCAGGAATGGTACATTGCCATTGGTCGTTGGGTTAGTGCATTTAACGGATATTTTTGTTTATCTCGCTGCTCCAGTGGTTGATAAAAAAATGGCAACGGATCAAAAAATCGAGCAATTCGTTCACGCAAATATTCTGGTGGCTGACGCCCTTCACGCTTACCCTCAGCCGCTAGTTTAAAATGCTGGAGATCTTCGCAATATAAATTTAAAGTCAGTGGCTCAATTGTAGCTAGAAAGCCCATTTCCACCGCCCACTGTTGATAATCCCGATTAAAATTCCGCAGATATTGGTGCTGTTCCGGCATCCGATAATGATGAAAGCAGTTATTGGCGGCATATTTATCCCACTGGTGCGGATTTGGTTCACCCTTCAAACTTTTATCACCATCAATGCCGCGCCAGCCGGAAAGAAAGCCAATCCCCGAACCGGATGCGGTCTCATAATTAATGATAAAATCCGGATAATTTTGGTATTTACGGCTGCCATCTTCATTAATAAACCGTGGTAACCCCAAACGTCCAGCCAGTTCAATCAGCACCTCCTGAAATGGGCGACATTCACCAGTCGGCGGCAATACCGGAATCCGTACTGAATCAACCGGGCCATCATATTCGGAAATCGGTCGATCAAGCATAGACATTGCATCATGACGTTCCAGATAAGTCGTATCCGGTAATACCAAATCGGCAAATTGGACCATTTCCGAGGCAAACGCATCACAAACCACTAAGAACGGAATTTTATAGTCACCGGCAGGGTTTTGATCAGCAAGCATTTCACGAATTTTAGTGGTATTCATTGCCGAATTCCACGCCATATTCGCCATAAAAATAAACAAGGTATCAATTGGATATGGGTCACCACGCCAAGCATTGGTGATTACATTATGCATCATACCGTGAACCGCCAGCGGATACTCCCACGAAAACGCCTTATCCAGCCGTAGCGGATTGCCTTCTTCATCAATTGCTAGTTCTTCCGGCACCGTCGGCCACCCCAATGGCGAACCTTTTAAAGGAGTATTGGGCGCAAAATCTTGGTGATGCCGTGGTGGTTTCGGCAAATGTTTGGGATTTTTGGGGTATGGTGCCTTATGGCGAAAGCCTCCAGGAGTATCAATAGTACCCAAAAGGGTCATTAAAATTGATAGTGCCCGAATAGTTTGAAAACCATTGGAATGCGCTGCCAATCCGCGCATCGAATGAAAGGCTATGGGTGTACCAGTAACACAATCGTGGTGATTGCCCCAAACATCAGTCCAGCTAATCGGTAAACTAATTTTGCCGGTTTTGACAATTTGTGCCATTTCCGCCGCCAGCCGAATAATGGTTGCCGCAGCTATTCCGGTTAGTTGCTCCGCCCATTCTGGCGTACAATCCGCCACCCGCTCGCTTAACAACTGAAAGACCGGTTTAACCATAATCCCATCGGCAGTAGTAAATTGACCGCTTAAAGCAGGAATACAACCCGCGTGATGATTGGCAACCTCCTGCTGAGTAACCGTATCCCACCACAGCATATTGCTACCGGTGGTTTGCCGTGAAGAACGCAGTAACAACCCATCATGAGAACTATTATCGTCAATTGTCACCAAATTAGCAGCATTGCTGTAGCGGATAATATAATCATGGTCAAAGCCATCGATTTTAATTAATTGATGAATCAACGCCAGCAATAGCGCCCCATCGCTACCCGGTTTTATCGGCAGCCACTCATCGGCAATCGCGCCATAACCACTTCGAACCGGATTTATCGATACCAACCGCCCGCCATGACGTTTAAATTTGGATAACTCTTTCTTCAATGGGTTGGAATGATGGTCTTCCGCCGTCCCAATCATGATCAGTAATTTAGCAGCTTCGAGATCCGGTCCGCCAAATTCCCAAAAAGACCCGCCAATACTGTAAATCATCCCGGCAGCCATATTTACTGAGCAAAAGCCGCCATGCGCCGCATAATTGGGCGTGCCAAATTGCTGGGCAAATAAGCCGGTTAACGCCTGCATCTGATCGCGTCCGGTGAATAATGCCAATTGTTTGGGATCTGTTCTGCGGATATTACCCAGCCGTTCTTCCAAAATCGCAAATGCCTCATCCCAGCTAATCGCTTCAAAATCACCGCTACCACGCGCAGCATCCTTTTTTCGCAACAATGGTTGGGTCAAACGTGCCGGTGAATATTGTTTCATGATTCCAGCGGAACCTTTGGCGCACAATATCCCCTGATTTAACGGATGTTCATGATTTCCCTGAATAAAACGGACTTTACCATCAACCAGCGTTACCTTGATTCCACAGCGACAGGCACACATATAACAGGTAGTGGTTTTTATTTCCTGCTGCAAAGAGTCAGCAAATTGTTCTTGGGCTTGCGACATTGAGAGACCTTTCGTGATTAATAATCAATTATCTTACTGTTTAATGTGGATTTTACCAATTTTACAGTCACAAACACAATAGATAATATTACTATTGCCAATAAAAACATCCCGGAATTATTCCGGGATATTTTTTAAGTTATTCGACGGTTACCGATTTAGCTAGATTTCGTGGTTTATCAACATCGGTTCCCTTAGCAATTGCCGTATGATATGCCAGCAACTGCAGCGGCACCGTATAGATTAACGGTAACAAATATTCCGGTGCATCAGTCACGGGAATATCAACAACTCTGTGACACAAATTAGCCAGTTCGCCGGGGTTATCGCTAAAAATATAGACTTGACCTTGACGTGCCAATACTTCCTGAATATTAGACTTGACTTTATCTTCCAGTAAATTCGATGGCATCGAAACTAACACTGGCATATCTTTATCAATTAATGCCAATGGTCCATGTTTTAATTCACCAGCAGCATAGCTTTCAGCATGAATATACGAAATTTCCTTAAGTTTTAACGCGCCTTCCATTGCCACTGGTGCCATGGTATGCCGCCCCAGAAATAGCGCGTTATGTTTATATTCAAACTCTTGGGCAATCTGGCGAATCGGTTCTTCGGTATTTAATACCTCAACCAACCAGTGCGGCAATTTGTTGATACTATTAATTACATCCTGCTCCTGCTCGGGCGATAAATTACCACGAACTTTAGCCAACGTAAAAGTCAGATACAGCAAAACAATGAGTTGGGTAGTAAAGGCCTTGGTTGAAGCAACCCCAATTTCCGGTCCGGCTTTAGTCAGCACCGATAACTGCGATAGCCGCACTAATGAACTTTCAGCCACATTGCAAATTGCGAGAGTTTTATTCATTCCCATTTCAATGGCATACTTGACTGATGCCAAAGTATCGGCAGTCTCACCGGATTGGGAAATACTAACAACCAACGTATTGGGATTGGATGGCATTTTGCGATAACGATATTCACTGGCAATTTCAACCGCACATTCAATTCCGGCGAATTCTTCAAGCCAATATTTAGCAATTGTTCCGGCATTAAAACTGGTACCACAGGCAATAATTTGGACTTTATTAATTTGGCTGAATATTTGTTCTGCATTTACCCCAAAGATCGCCGGATCAAAATTGCGCCCCAAATATTGTAGAGTATCACTAACCGCCCGCGGCTGTTCAAAAATTTCTTTTTGCATATAGTGACGATATTGTCCTAACTCGCTGGCTGACGCTGATAACTCGCTGACATTAACCCCTCGTTCAACTTCAAGATTATCCTTATCCCAAATTCGGTAACTACTACGACTAATTAAAGCAACATCATGTTCTTCCAGATAAATCACTTTTTGAGTTACCGGCAGCAAGGCTGAAATATCCGACGCAAAATACATCTCCTCAATTCCAAGCCCTAATACCAACGGCGAACCCAAGCGTGCGCACACTAGTTCATTGGGATTATTTTTATTAATTACACCAATCGCATAAGCACCATGTAACTGCGGAATCGCCTCTTTTACCGCTTCCAATAAATTTTGGTTTTTAATATATAAGGAATGAATCAAATGCACAATTACTTCGGTATCAGTTTGTGATTCAAAATGATAACCAATTTGTTCCAGTTCTTGCTTCAGTTCGGCATAATTTTCGATAATTCCATTATGAACTACCCCAATCAAATCATGAGAGAAATGTGGATGGGCATTGGTTTCAGAAACTCCGCCATGCGTTGCCCAGCGGGTATGCCCAATTCCAATTTGCCCTTTAAATTTGCTCTCGGAACAAACTTCCGCCAACTGCTTAACTCTTCCGGTAACTCTTCTGCGATCCAGATTACCATCAGCATTAACAATTGCAATTCCGACCGAATCATAACCACGATACTCCAACCGTGATAATCCCTCCAAAATTACCGCTACTACATTCCGCTCGCCCACTCCGCCAACGATACCACACATAGCATTCTCCTTTAACTGCTTAGCTTCGCCAAAACATTGATAAATTCTTTACTATCATTTGGACAGGGAATATAACGCAATTCCTGCCCACCATGTTTAATGAATAAGTCACGGTAGCTAATTGCCACCTCCTCCAAGGTTTCCAGACAATCACTAACAAATCCCGGGCAAATAACATCAAGTATCTTAACCCCCGAATTTGCCAAACGAATAATCTCGCGGTCAGTTGCCGGCTCCAGCCACTGCGCTTTACCGAATTTAGATTGGAAAACCATCTGACTAGCAACGCCATAATCCCGCAAATGCTCGTTAATTCCAGCAAAACTCGCCTGACATTCTTCAAAATAACAATCGCCATCGTCAATAACTGCAACTGGAATCGAATGAAAACTAACCAACAGATGTTGACCAACACCATGTTGTTGCCAATGATTCTTTATTTGCGTGGCTATCGCATTAAGATAGTCGGGATGCGTGGCAAAACCATGACAAATTTTGAGATTGGGAATATCTTTTACCGCTTTATAATAGTCACTCAATTGATCAAAGACACTGGCGCTGGTGGTGCTTGAATATTGCGGATATAGCGGAATAACCGTCAAATGCTCAATTTTAGCTGGCGCATGAACTGCCAAGCGTTCGGCGATCGGTCGTAAACCATAGCAAAAAGCATAGTCAACAATAACATCAGCCGATGCTAGCTGTTGTTCCAGCAATTTAGCTTGCTGCTGGGTATAATAAACTAACGGATGACTATCATCTTGCCGCCAAATAAGACTATATTTGTGCAATAATTTTTTGGAACGTAGCGGTAAAATTATTAAAAATAAAATTGGATACCAAATTAGTCTGGTCAACGGCACCACCCGTTTATCACTGAGAAACCGCCGCAAAAAGCGACGGATTGAGCCAAGCGCCAGCGTTTCCGGTGCGCCCAGATTAACTAGCAGAATTAATTTTTTGCAATTCATAAACTAATCCAATTAATTGGTGTCATCTTCATTAGCAGCATCTTTCTTGAAATTGCTTTCTTGCCCCTTAACCAAGCGCATTATATTGCTTCGATGTTTAAAAATAACAAATATTGAAATTATTAAGGTCGCACCAAAATAAGAGGTATTGCCAAATAAAACATAGGCAAAAACTGGAGCCAGTAAACAGGCTAAAATTGCCGCTAGCGAGGAAATTTTGGTAGTTTTAAATACCACCACCCAGGTGGCAACTAACAGTAGAGCCAACCACGGATTAAACCCCAGCAAAACCCCGATTGCCGTGGCAACACCTTTACCGCCTTTGAATTTAAAGAAAATCGGATAAATATGCCCGATTACGACTAAGATCCCACAGATGCCAACTATCGCCTCACCACCTTCGATGCCACGCATTAAAAAGCGCGCAATCAGCACAACCAGCAGGCCTTTAACCAGATCTCCCAACAAAGTAAATGCTGCCGCTTTCTTATTGCCGCTGCGCATAACGTTGGTCGCGCCAGCGTTATGTGAACCGTAGCTTCGCGGATCATCCATTTTCATAAATTTGGAAACGATAATTGCAAATGATAGCGACCCAAGCAGGTACGCCACAACCAACATTATATATAGAGAATAATTCACATTCGTTCCTAACTTTATACGCTCTTGGTTTTATAACCGCGGGCTGACCGCATCATAAACATACTTAACAGCATATCTTATTTACATCATATAGCCAGACGAGCTGACCGCTTATTTCGCCCTAGTATGACATATTGAAATTTATCTGATTGGTTCCGACACTGATATTAGTATTTTTATCGGTTTGAATTGGAACTGCCACATTCTGTTTGATTTGCTCTTGCGTTGTATAATTATTCAACTTGGGAGAATATCCCTGCAGCGCGGTTTGATTGGCGTTGGTTATATTAAAATTTGCCACCGCATTTTGGTCATAATTATTGCTATTGGGATTAAAATATTGCTCATTAGCACCCTGATTAGCCCGCGCAGTAACTGGAGCACTACCATTGAGTTTTTTGGCAATTGCCTGTGACGCATTTTGATGAGCGCAAAACGAACCATTACCACGCTGACAATACCAATCATCGCCGCTATTAGCGATCCGCGCCCGACTATTTTCCGGTAATGAAAACGCGGTTTCCGGATTGAGATTGGCACTCTCATTCGCCTTGCTGGTGCTTAAAAAGCTCGGAACAAAATCATCTGCGCTAAGCGCCAAAACGCCTAGCGGACAGAGAGTCAGCACGCTGACTAAATAATACCACCGCCGCACAATCTACTCGGCGATTCTAGACAGAAAAAGAAGAGCCGCAGCCACAGGTAGTAGTAGCATTCGGATTTTTAATGGTAAATTGAGAACCCTCAAAAGAGTCAACATAATCAATTTCCGCACCAACCAAATATTGGTAAGACATCGTATCGACTAAAAATTTGACGCCGGATTTATCAATTACAAAATCATCTTCGTTGGTAACTTCATCAAAAGTAAAACCGTACTGAAATCCAGAGCAGCCGCCGCCACTGATAAATACCCGTAATTTCAAATCCGGATTACCCTCTTCTTCAATCAATTCACGCACTTTAGTTACAGCATTTTCAGTAAAAATAATTGGATCTTCCATTGTTATTCTCTCAATAATTTGTTAAATTAGTCGTAATTGCTCGGACTACTTTGCAATAACGTCGTTACAAGGCTCCTTATGTACTTTTATTGTACACGGCGTCACCTTGCGCCTAGTTTTTGCTTTGTATTCCGGCAATTACAGAGCTCTATATGAGTGAGCCGTCATAATTAGTCTAATATTATAACAAAAAACCCTCTGCAAGTACAGAGGATTTCTTCAAAAAATTTGCGGTTCCGCTTATATTTTAGCCGCAGCGGCTACTTCCGCAGCATAATCAACAACTTTTTTCTCAATTCCTTCACCCACTACATATAAGGTGAAGCCATTGATAGTTGCCGAATTAGCTTTCAATAATTGCTCAACGGTTTGTTTACCATCGTCGGCTTTAATAAACACTTGGCTAAGTAATGTAACTTCTTTCAAGAATTTATTGATAGTACCTTCAACGATTTTTTCAACCATTTCAGCAGGTTTACCTGCTTCACGGGCGCGTTCGCCAGCAACACGACGTTCAGTTTCGATCAATTCAGGATCAACGCCAGCCGCATTTAAGGCTTTTGGTTTTGAGGCAGCAATGTGCATTGCCACATCTTTACCCAAAACTTCATCACCATTGGCTAAATCAACCAATACCCCAATTTTTGAACCGTGCAAATATGATGCTAGAACACCAGTCGTTGAATAACGAACAAAGCGACGAACACTCATATTTTCACCTAATTTGGCAATAATCGCTTTACGTGCTTCTTCAACGCTCTCGCCGGAAGCTAATTTTACATCAGCAATATTCTCAACAGTCGCAGCTGGATTTGCCACTACCGCAGCAGCAATAGCATTAGCAAAGCTCAAAAAGCCGGCATCTTTAGCCACAAAATCGGTTTCACAGTTTACTTCAACAATCGCACCGGATTTTTTATCATCGGCAATCGCGATTACAATCACACCTTCAGCAGCAGTACGACCTGCCATTTTTGAGGCTTTATTACCGGATTTAATCCGTAATAATTCTTCGGCTTTCTTGATATCGCCTTCGGCTTCAACCAACGCCTTTTTACATTCCATCATTCCTAAACCGGTCAGTTCACGTACTTGTGCCACCATTGCAGCAGTAATATTTGCCATTTTGACTCCTAACATTAATTGGTATCTGAAATAAGCCGTAACTGAAGTTACGGCTTTAGGTTATTATTCAGCGTCTTCTTCAGCTGTTTTTTTAACCCGGCGAACGGTCTTAGTTTCTTCTTTAACTTCATCTTCAACCATTTCAACCTTAACCGCATTGGCTAAATCAACTACAACTTCATCTTTAGCCGCAATAATTGCATCGGCGATAGTTGAAGCATATAATTGAATTGCACGAGCAGAATCGTCATTACCAGGAATAACGTAATCAACACCAGATGGATCATTATTAGTATCAACCACACCTACTACAGGAATACCCAATTTTTGTGCTTCCTGAATGGCAATTGCGTGCATACCGGTATCAATTACGAATAATGCTGATGGCAGACCTTTCATATCAGCGATACCACCAATCGAACGTTGTAACTTATCTACATCGCGAGACAAATCCAAAACTTCTTTTTTAGATAAACCACTGTCAGCTTGAGACAATAATTCAGATTTGGTTTCAAGTTTTTTGATTGATTTTTTTACAGTTTCGAAATTGGTAAGCATACCACCCAACCAGCGGTGGTCAACATACGGCATACCGCAACGTTTAGCTTCTTCGGCGATAATTTCACTAGCTTGTGATTTAGCACCAACGAACAATACGAACCCTTTATTTTTAACTGTTTGTTTAACAAACTTAATTGCTTCTTCAAACATTGGCGCAGTTTTATCCAAGTTAATCACATGAATTTTATTGCGCGCGCCAAAAATGTAAGGCTTCATTTTTGGATTCCAGAATTTAGTTTGATGTCCGAAATGAACACCAGCTTCCAACATTTCTTTAATTGAAACTGACATATTTATTTTCCTATTAATAAAGGGTTATACCTCCATCCATGGATTTAGATGATTACCCAAAGATAATCACACCCTTAGACCACGGATGTGCGAATTAAAAAATTAAGAGCGTTATTTTACACTAAAGTAACTAACTCATGCTATTTTAATTACTAAATAATCATAATTAGCCGGAATAACAAATACCCCACAACATTTAAAAATTGCGGCATTTTACAACAACAGCATAAAAAACTATCACCATCAAAATTTAATTAAACATTTTCAATAAATTAACAGATAAACTCGTTTCAGTAAATCACTAGAACGAATATCAGCATTGCAGTATTTTTCAACAATTAGCCACAATTCAATAATCGTAAACTTAATTATAAATCAACGGATGTTAAAATACCGCCTCATAATCAATCATTATTGTAGGTATTTTATAAGATGTTATTCCGAATAATCACAACTCTCATTTTATCCGGCTGTATTCTATCGGCACAGGCAGATAATTTCGTAAGCGAAAGCCCGGTGGCTTTAAGCACCAAACAACTAAAACAAGAAAAACGCTTGGCATATAATAGCGCAGAGAGTAATGATTTTAGTATTAACCAATGTACCCGCGATGAAAATGGAATTTGTATTAATACCGCCTACCATGATGAGTACATTTCACCGAATAACTATATCCAGAATCCGTATAACCACATGCTAACGGCTGGTGGTCGCCACATGGTAACCGAAAGCGATGTTAGCAATAAAGGTCTATGGGAGCAGTTTTTTACTAACGGAACCTATAATGTTTTTACCGGTGCAACCTGGGCGATTTTAAATGTTCCGAATAATAACTATGCCTACGGCGGCAGCTTATTCATGCAATCTGGTCATGTTGGCGGCTTTGCCATTGGTGGCACACTCGAAGTAGTAAATCCATTTCTACAACCGGGAATGCGTTACCTTAGTGGCGATATTTCTTACTATATGTTGCCCAATTCTCAAGTGGTTACGCCATCCCAGCTATATCTGGAATATCAATTGACCGACAAGGTTCAGGTTGATGCCGGCTGGATTATGTTGACTACGCCATGGATGAATTCATATGATGATGCCATGCTGGTTACGGCACCTTTTCAGGGAATGCTGGCTAATTATCAGATGACTGATAACTGGCGCTTGACGGGAATTGCCACTAATGGCTATGAACCGATGGGTTCAACCAGCTTTGGTCAGCAAACGATGTATAATCAAGGTTACGGTAATTTTACCACCCGCTCACCTTATAATGGGCAACCCCAAGTATTCTATGAGACTTACACTACTAATGGTAGCGTGGCACTAGGTGCGACCTATCACCCGAGCAATGATTATAATTTAGGCTTATGGGGCTACTCATTCTCTGGCTATGCCAATACCTTGTATGCGGATTCGGAATATGAATTTCGTGTCAACCCAATCAACAAATTTAATATCGGAGTTCAAGCTGGAAATCAAAACACCCTGGGAATGACTACCACCAATCCACAGTTAGTTGGGGATGGTGGCGTAAACAGCTATCTATTTGGGGCAAAATTGGGCTATAGTTTTGATGATTGGTTAAATGCTGAACTGTCATATAATACCATGTTCGGTCCGCAAGGTTCTTTCTATAATGGCGGTTTCATTTCACCGTATACCTTTACCATCGTTAACGATCCTCTTTACACTTCAGGTCTTGGTGCCGGGATGATTGAACAAGGGGCAGGAAATGCTTATCGGGCTGCGGTAACATTTCTACCGATTCCTTGGGATAGCAAATCAAAAATTGAACTAGCCTATGAACGCTTTGATACGGTTAACCCGATGCAGGAATATGATGTGGATTTCAAATGGGTTCCCCATGGCGCACCCAAGGGGCTAATCGTTCACATTGAAGGTGATTATGCAATTTCTCCGCCAAGTAATTTTGTTGATGGTGGGAATTTCTTCTATTTCCAAACCATGGTTTCCTATGCTTATTAGGCGACGTTATACCGGAAAGATGCTTAATTGTTGAGAGTTTAATCATTTGGCGCGCTGAAAAACGAATATAAAATCAGCACGCCATGACAAAAACTTAGTAACTCATCTCTAGATGATCATCATACACAATATCAATTATCAATACTAATGTTTAAAATGGCGGATACCGCTGAAAATCATCGCAATACCGTGCTCATTGCAAGCATCAATTGATTCTTGATCGCGTAATGAACCACCGGGTTGGATGATTGCCTTGATTCCCGCTTTGGCACACTCATCAACACAATCTCTAAACGGGAAAAACGCATCTGATGCCAGCACACCGCCGCCGCCGGAGCGTTCAATCGCTTGCGAGGTTGCCCAAATTCGATTAGTCTGCCCAGCCCCAATTCCAACCGCTACTTCATCTTTTGCTACCACAATTGCGTTGGATTTTACATGCTTGACCACTTTCATGGCAAAAGCTAAATCATCAATCACCTGTGGATCAAGTTTGGCATTGGTAACAACTTTTAACTCACCGGCAAAATGACTATCATAATCTTGCACCAAGATCCCGCCATCAACAGTTACATATTCCAGTTTACCCTGTGGTTTAACGGTATTCATTTTAATTACCCGCAGATTTTTCTTGGTTTGCAATTCCGCCAGCGCTGCTTCACTAAAACTTGGCGCCATAACAATCTCAAGGAACGTTTTATTGATTTCCTGAGCGGTAGCCAAATCAACTTCATGATTGATCGCAACTATCCCACCAAAAATTGATAACGGATCACTGCCATACATTTTATTATAGGCATTGATTACTGTGGAACCCAATGCGACCCCGCACGGAGTTGAGTGTTTCACTCCACACGCCGCAATTCCATCAAACTCACTCACAACTTTCCACGCCAAATCCATATCGCGAATATTATTGAAAGATAACTCTTTACCGTGCAATTGAGTAAAATCTTTTAACGTGCCTTGTTGAGTCGTGGCAACATAATAAGCCGCATTTTGGTGTGGATTTTCACCATAACGCAAATTGCTGACCTTGCGATACGACATATTCAAATATTCCGGAAACTCTTCTTCGAGCATAAATTGACTGATGGCGGCATCGTAGGCCGAAGTTAAATTAAATACTTTTCCGGACAGTTTGCGGCGGGTAGCAAAGCTTATTTCGCCGCTATTGGCATTAAATTCATCCATTACCGCCACATAATCTTTGACATCACTGATAACCACCACATCTTTGAAGGCTTTGGCGGCTGAACGCAGCATGGTTGGCCCACCAATATCAATAAATTCAACTTTTTCTTCAAACGAAATATCTTTGACCACTTCATCAAAAAACGGATATAAATTTACCACCACCAGATCAATCGGTTCAATATTGTGCTTGGCTATCGTTGCCATATGTTCGGGATTATCACGAATCGCCAAAATTCCGCCATGAACATTCGGATGCAAGGTTTTTACCCGCCCATCAAGCATTTCCGGAAAATTAGTTACCTCGCTGATGTCAATAACCGGCAAATTATTTTCTTTGAGATGTTTATAAGTGCCACCGGTAGAAATCAATTCCACGCCATTTTTTAACAAAAATTCGGCAAATTCCAAAATTCCGCTCTTATCGTACACACTGATTAATGCTCTTTTTAACATACTAAACCTTTCTCACATAACTGTTTAACTACTGTAACCAATAATTTATGTTCCTCAACCAGCACTCGTGCTTGCAGCGTTTCTGGGGTGTCATCTGCTAATACGGCAACCGAAGTCTGTGCTACAATTGCTCCGCCATCAATTTCACTGGTTACATAATGAACTGTGCACCCGGATTGAGTATCGCCGGCTGCCAAAACCGCCCGATGAACATTCATCCCCCACATTCCGGCACCGCCATGGCGCGGCAACAATGATGGGTGAATGTTGATAATTTTACCGGAATAATGATTGATAAAATTCTCATCCAAAATTGATAGAAACCCCGCCAATACAATCAGCTGACAATCGCTAGGAATATGTACGGCAATTGCCGGAGACAGGTTATTTTTATGGATTTTACGATCAACAAGATATGCCGGAATGTGATTATTCCGGGCGCGTTCCAAACCATAGCACTCGCGATCGACAATAACTGCAGCAATGGTAGCATTGATCTGCCCAGCTGCAATGGCATCAATCAGCGCCTGTAAATTACTGCCGCCCCCGGAAACTAGTACTACAATTTGAGACATATTTTCTCACTTGCAGTAGTAATTTCGCCAAGAATAAACGCTGCTTCACCATTAGCTTGCAGTTGCTCAACGATAGCTGGTGCATCGGCAGAATTAACTACCAACACCAAACCAACGCCCATATTGAAAGTGCCAAACATCTCCTCTTTGGCAACACCAAGGCTACCCAGTAATTCAAAAATCGGCAAAGATGGAATAAGTGCCGTATCAATTGATGCACATAGCCCATCCGGAATAATCCGCGGGACATTCTCATAAAGTCCGCCGCCGGTAATATGCGCCAGCCCCTTAATCGTAAACTTCGCCAACAGTTCCAGTACTGGTTTGACATAAATTTTGGTCGGTGTCAGTAATTCTTCACCAATCGGCTTGCCATTAAAATCAACACTGAAATTGGTAATCAATTTGCGTACCAGTGAAAAACCATTGCTATGTACCCCGCTGGAAGGCAAACCAATGATAACATCGCCCGCACTTATTTTATCACCGGTAATCACCTGTTCTTTTTCAACCACACCCACCGCAAATCCGGCAATATCATATTCGCCCGGCTGATAAAATCCCGGCATTTCAGCAGTCTCACCACCGACCAATGCCGCCCCGGATTGCAAGCAACCTTCAGTTACGCCGCTAACGATTTGCGCGGCAACTTCGGCATCCAGTTTTCCACACGCCAGGTAATCGAGAAAAAACAACGGCTTGGCACCATGACAGAGAATATCATTAACGCACATCGCCACGCAATCGATTCCAATCGTATCGTAGCGCCCCAATTCAAAGGCGATTTTGAGCTTGGTTCCGACGCCATCGGTTCCAGACACCAATACCGGATTAGTATATTTACCCAGTTCATAAAGTGCGCCAAAACTGCCCAATTCGGTTAATACATTTTTATTATAAGTACGTTTAACCATATCCTTGATTAAGCCCACACTTTTATAACCCTCTTCCTTATCAACTCCGGCACTTTTATAATCTATCATCAGCATTTATCCTTCTTATCAATTTCAATGTCAGTCAATGGGTAATGAGCGGTAAAACAACCCTCGCAATAATCGCAACCGCCAAGAATCCGCCGCTGATTTTTTAAGGTCAGAAAATCCAGACTATCGGCATCAATTTCGCGGCAAATTTCATCCAGTGACATTCGCGATGCGATTAATTCCTGTTTGCTATTGATATCGACCCCAAAAAAACACTCACTGCGTACCATTGGTGAGGCGAGGCGGAAATGAATTTCGCTAGCCCCAGCTTCGCGCAACAGCTTAATCAGTTTTTTGGCAGTAGTACCGCGTACCAGTGAATCATCAACCAGCACAACTTTTTTACCATTAACCACGTGGCGCATCGGATTTAATTTGAGTTTAACCGCCTGTTCGCGCAAGCCCTGGGTCGGCAAAATAAAACTCCGCCCCATATATTTACTGCGTACCAAGCCCATTTCATAGGGAATTCCGCTCTTTTCGGAATAACCCATTGCCGCAACGATCCCCGAATCGGGAACCCCAACCACGATATCGGCAACCACCGGTTTTTGTTCCGCCAGACATTGACCAGCTTTATGGCGGACGTGATAGACATCCAGCCCATCAACAATGCTATCCGGACGCGAAAAATAGATATATTCGAACGAACACGATGCCCGGGGTTGCGGATCGCAATAATATTGCGATGTCAGGCCATTTTCATCAATAATCACCAATTCGCCGGGATTAATGTCACGAACCACATCCGCCCCGACGATATCCAGTGCACAACTTTCGGATGCGAGAACCAGGGTTTCGCTGCCGCGAATCTTGCCCAGACACAGCGGACGTAACCCCAACGGATCACGAATCGCGACTAATTTATTGCCAACCAACATCACCACCGCAAAGCCGCCGCGAATAGTTTGGCAGGTATCGCGCAGCGCTTCGACCAGACCCAAGCGCGCCCGTTTTGCCAGCAGATTGACAATCACTTCGCTATCACTGGTGCTTTGAAAAACTGCACCATCCTCTTCTAACTGCCGCCGCAATGATTTCGCATTAATCAGGTTACCATTATGCGCCAGTGCCAAAGCCCCCAAAAACGATTGGGCAAATAACGGCTGGGCATTATTGATGGTTGAACTACCGCTGGTAGAATAGCGGACATGACCAATCACCGCGTTACCGATTTTATGACCGAGAGTTTCCGGATCAAATACTTCACTGACCAACCCCATCCCTTTAATGGTCTCCAGATGTCCAAAATTAGCCAACGTCATTCCGGCACTTTCCTGCCCGCGATGTTGGAGGGCAAATAATCCGCAATAGGCTAACTGGGCAATATTATCAATCGGCTGGTTATCATATAGCGCAAAGACACCACACTCTTCTTCCATTTTATCGTGGATGATTATCGGCTTGCTTTCTGCACTGGAAAATTGTTTGGCTCCATTCATTGAGTCAACCGGCGCAAAACTTCCTGATAAGCTTCTTCCACATTGCCTAAATCGCGGCGGAAACGGTCTTTATCAAGTTTTTCATTGGTCTTGGCATCCCACAGCCGGCAGGTATCCGGGCTGATTTCATCGGCAAGAATAATTTCACCACGCGAATTTTTGCCAAATTCGATCTTGAAATCTACCAAAATCAATCCCCGTTCAGCAAAAAATTGCTGCAGTACCGAATTGATTTTTGCAGTCATCGCATAAATCTGCTCCAATTCGGCATAACTGGCGGCACCCACTGCTACGGCGTGATGATCATTAATTAGCGGATCGCCTAATTCATCATTTTTGTAACTAAGTTCAAACACGGTATTGGATGGTTTAGTACCTTCAACAATATTCAGTCGTTTTGCCATCGACCCGGCAATCAGATTGCGAGTAATTACTTCCAGCGGAATAATTTTTACCTTATCGCACAATTGCTCGCGATCATTCAAGCGTTCCTTGAAATGAGTCGGAATTGCATTTTCCGCCAACAATTCAAAAATCCGGGTGGTAATCTGATTATTGATCACCCCTTTATCGGCAATCGTTCCTTTTTTGAGGTTATTAAACGCAGTAGCATCATCTTTGTAGCGAATAATAATCAAATCCGGATTGTCGGTGGCATAGACTTGTTTGGCTTTGCCCTCGTATAAAAATTCTCTTTTTTCCATCTTATCACCTTCCTTATAAATCCTACTAATTTTTTGTTTTTAATAATTGTTTTAATTTTCCAACAGGTATTTTTATCTCATTTAAATAAGGGGCTAGACAATCAAAGCGGATTATTTCTAACCAATTTTAGTATTATAGCATAGAGATTATCATTTCGATAATTGAACCTAAACTCACACTCTTTCAGATGTAAGTTAAATGTACTTTTAGAAATACCGTGAAACTT
>CAZATM010000040.1:0-18973 GCA_964488065.1 uncultured Neisseria sp. | reverse complement strand
ACACTATAAAATCAATATTACGTAATCTAATCCCGCCGAGAGCAACGCTGAAAATCCAGAATATAATACTAGTGCTATACCATAGTACGATTGGAAAAACTAATATTGACAAAAAGTTGATTTCGGTATTTTTGTTTAAATGCATAAAGTCAGTACAATAATAGCTGTAACCCGCTAATAAAATGCTTAATATGATTGTAGTAATACTATTGGTATATGATATTTTTTCAAAGGGATTCATCAAAAATTCAAACATTTTAATCCATAACCTAGGTTTAGGAATGGATTTCATCAGTAGCTTATATTCTTCCGGCTTGATCTCTTTAGTATCAAGCAAATGTTTTAAGCGTACTTCAGTTGATTTATCGGGCATACTTTATGTCTTTTAATAATAAAGCCGCTTCGACCGCAGTAATTTCGCGGTTTTCCAACATGGTTAAAATTTTATCATTGCTTAGCGGTTGCGAGTCAGTTAATTTTTGAATCTTTTCAATAATCTGATTTAAGCGATTTCTAAAAGTCGGATATGATACATTATGCATTTTACTCATTTCTTTGAGACTTCCAGAACATTTAACAAAATCTAGTATAAACACAATATCTTCATCATTTAGCTGAAGCAACTTTGGAATAGCAAAACTACCCTCAAATTTAGTCTTACAGGAATTACACTCAATTTTTACAACACTTAACTCTTTGGAGTTACAAGAAGGACACTTGGTGATAATTTTATTCATGGATAAATACTAATTTAACTTAAGTAATTTTTAAACAGAATTATTATAACATAAATAGAAATTGATTAGCTATTTATGAAATATATATCAATATAATTAATATTAAATTTAATATTTTTAATTTTATGTTTAATTATATTAATTTTAAACTTGACATTATTGCAATCGTGTTATAGAATATGGTTCTCTTTAATTTAATCAAGCAGGGGATTTATAAATGACAAAAAATTTTAAAAAACCATTAATGTTATTATCTGTAGGATTTTTAATGACTGGTTGTGCCTCATTATTTAGCACAGAAACGCAATCTGTAAAAATCGCATCAGATAGCAACAGTGCCAGTGCAAATATAATTTGTACTGTTCAAAATGGTCGAGGATCATGGATGGTTCCATTAGGGGAAAGTGTTGAGATTAGACGGGATAGCAGACCATTAGCGGTAATTTGCTATGATAAAAATCACAATGTAGTAGGTTCTGGTAGTGTCCCGTCTCAGTATAATACAACAAATCTTTGGAATATTCCGCTAACACTTATTCCTGCGGCGGGGATTGCTGGCTGGGTATTAGATGGCACCAATGGCACAGCTAATGAATACCCTAAATCTGTTAATATTTACGTAACACCAAAAAGTGAATCAAGTTCAGTTGCATATTTGAATGGTGTGCAAAAATGAGAGTCATCATTACTATTATGACAGTATGGATAATGGTTTTGTTATTGCCAACAGTTCCATTTAAAAAAATTATTGCTCAACTTCAAGAAAAATTACAAATACTGTCAACTTAATAATTAGTTGTCAAAGAACTCTTTTTGTTTAAGGAAGGGATTAAAATGATTTATTTTAATTCCTTCCTTTGATCTTACTCTCTACCGCTAGCCACCCTGTCAAAGTTACATCTATCAAAGTAAATTATTCCAAAATAAAAATTTCCATAATGCTCCGTTATCCCATAGTGAAGATAGATAAATTTAATTCACAGATTGTACCATTGTGGTAAAGTATTGCTGATAATTTTCACTTGGAAAGTATTAATTCAGAACAAAATGAAAAAATTATTACCATTGGCACTAATTTTAATAACAGCATCCATACAAAATGCCGCAGCCTGTACTTCTTTTGGTCTTGTTAGCAAAACTGGTACGATAATTGCAAAAAATAGCGACTATTATTACGACATCCAAAGTGTAGAAATTCTTGCTCCAAATAAGCAATTTGCCTTGTGGTATGACAATACCTATGGAAATAATTTCAAAGTATTTGCACAAATGGCAAATAACAATGTAAAAATGGGGATTAATGAAGCCGGTCTTACCGCAATGGAGGAAGATCCGTTATTACCAAAAGATCGCAATCATCGTCGCTATATACAACCGGTTGGCGGTACAGCCGAATGCATGACGTTATGGGGAATTTTACAAAATTTTAAAACCGTTGACCAGCTTGTTCCATATATTAATGATGTTTTTAGTCATGCATCACCAAACCACTATGAAGTAGCCGACGCCCATAAAATCTTGGTAGTTGAAGTTGCTTACGGCGATGATGACATGACCACTACGAGAAAATTCAGTTACAAAATTTTAAATAGACCGGGAGAATATTATACACACACCAACACCTATCAGGATCCAAAATTTGTACATTTAAATTCACTGGCGGATAAATACCTTGTGTCAGGCGCTGAAGCTCGCAATTTAAAAATCAAAGGACTACTAATGGGAAATAATCAAAATGAAAGCGCTATACTATCTTGGTTATTAAACACTTCATCATCGGCCAAAAATCCAAATAATAAAAACTGGTGTTTAGGAACCAGCCTGTTTAGAAGCAACTTAGGCAATAGAACAGAAATAGATAACAATACATTACACCCTAATGCTTATGGTACTGTTGCCAGTATGTTTGTCTTTAACAACGGCATTCCACAAAACATACATGTCGTAATTCGACTGATTGATAAAATCAAAGTAGATTCAAATGGTAATCAAACAATTTATTATAAAGAAGCCACAGCGACTCTGCCTACTTTATTTCAGAGTAAATATACATTCACCGAGAAAAAATTTACCCGTAATGCTCCCGTTAACAGCGTCTGTAAGTAATTTATGAATATACAGCATAAACAATGCCGGCTCATATAGAACCGGCATTCAATTCATTTTTTAAACCATTTTCCAATAATTTATTTACTAGCTAAGGTTTAACAGCGCGCTTAAATCATCAATCGCCTGCTGGGGATTAATTACTTTAATCGCGGTAAAGCCCAATTGACGGGCAGTTTCAACGTTTGGCTTACTATCATCCAAGAAGATACATTGTTCAGCGCTTAGATTGTGTTTATCAAGGACAAACTTAAATATTTCCGGTTCTGGTTTGGACATTTTGATTTGTCCGGAAATGATAATATCATCAAATAAATGCCAGAAACTATGCTCTTCAAATAACCGATTAAAAATATCTGCCGGCATATTCGACAATGCATAACAGGTATAACCTCGTTGTTTTAGCTGCTGGATCAATTCAACAACTTCGGGAATTGGACGTAATGCCAATACCACGCTTTGCAATAATGATTCAATTGCCATCACGGAGCACTGTAAATTTAGCGCCAGCTGCTCTTTTAATTCCTTAGTGGTCATAACTCCATGATCATAAGCTTTCCACTCAGGAGAAAGAAAAGTTTGCTGTAAAAGTTCTTCGACATCCTGAACTCCAAATACCGTTCGCAAAATATGCTCCGGTTGCCACTCCAATACCACATTGCCAATATCAAAAACAATATACTTGCTATCCGTCATAATCGCTACTCCCACAAATTTGTGCCCATTATCATAGCACAATCATCAAATCCGCACTAGCTAAAATTAGTCACGGTGCTCAAACACCGCCGGATCACCACCTTGTGCCGTCCCATCCATCGGATTATTGATTTCCTGAGTACTGGAAAAAGTACTGCATGAAGCAGTAAAGAATGAACACGACAAAATAACCCACCACTTAAATAAATTATTCATAAATAATCTCCCGAAATATATTTATTAACCGATAAAAAATCAATCAACAATATTTTGCAAAACTCGCTGAATATAACCGTTATTATAGCCATTATATTGATTGCCGGTATTGTAAGTACTTAATGCCCGCCCCAAAGCGACCTGTGGGTCTTTAACCGATTTCTTAGCTTGTAGATAATTCTGGGTTAAAATATAGGCACTAACCTTGATATTTAAGCACGGATTTAACAATTGTTCCGGCTTTAATTTAAATTTGCGAATATTATTGCTGTTAACCTGCCCCAATCCAACATCATAATTGTAATTATGTTTATCTAGATAACGCACCCATGCAATTGCTTGACTTTCAGATTTAGGCTGAAACTTTAAGCGTGCCCCATTTAAGCCTAATGCCAACGGATTCCCCTTTGATTCGGTACGAATCAACGTCACCATCGTAGTTGGCGCTACCTGTGGTGCACATTTACGCGATAATTCAAGTAAATGTGGTGTATCTATAACCATGGATTGATTCCACTCAACCCGGAAATTAACCGCCGTGGCCGAAGCAATGATGCGCCAACATCAAGTTCCGCAACACCAAGAAACATCTTATCAGCAAATAACGCTACCGAAGTAGTCTCGGTAAAATCACCTACATCCGCCAATCGACAAATATTACCAAATTTAATAATTTCATAGTCCTCGGCAGCCAACTGATATTTAGTCAGACTTCGCACCAATACTGAAGTACTCAATAATGGTAACGATTGCTGATTATTCGTCAACTCGGATAACGCATCCAGAGTAATGGCATTATCAACCTGAAACTCATTACTGCTTAAACGCCGCAATGCCAGCAATGACGCTCCACAACCCAGAGAATTACCGATGTCTTCAGCAAGGGTACGGATATACGTGCCCTTACTGACGCGGGCTCTAAATTTCAATTGTTGCAACTGTGGATTATATTCCACCAACTCCAGCTCGTGAATGGTAACCTGCCGCCCCGGTCGTTCAATTTCAATTCCGGCACGAGCATATTCATAGAGCGGTTTACCCTGATATTTTAGCGCCGAATACATCGGTGGAATTTGCAGGTACGTGATAGTATAGTGCGCTAAAGCGCTCTCAATTTGTGCTAAATCAACCGCGACCGGATTGCAGGCAACAATATTGCCCTCACTATCCCCACTATCGGTAACTACGCCTAATTGTGCGGTTGCCAGATATTCTTTATCGCCATCAAGAAGATAAGAAGCAAATTTGGTCGCCTCGCCCAAACACACCGGCAACAAACCGCTGGCTTCAGGATCCAGTGTCCCGGTATGCCCAACCTTTTCAGCATTAAGGATATGCTTAACCCTTTGAATAGCTCCATTACTGGAAATACCTAGCGGTTTATCCAGCAACAGCACACCATCAATTTTTTGCCGGATTTTCTTCATCGTCACCTTCGTCTTCGGCGTTTTCATCGCTATATTCATCCGCCGCTTTACTAATCAGGCTTAAAATATGACTACCGCGTTCCAGTGATTCATCAAAAACAAAGCGTAACTGCGGCACGGTATAGGTGGTCAAACCTTTAGACAACTCACTGCGAATAAAACCCTTGGCGCTTTCCAGCGCCTTAGCTACTGGTGCTTGCTGTGATTTCTCAAGCACCGTATAGTAAATCTTGGCCAGCGAATAATCATTGGCTACTTCAACATCATTTACCGTAACCCAGTTAATCCGCGGATCTTTAACTTTATGGCGCAAGATGGCCATCACATCCTTATGGATTTGATCAGCCATCCGCGTTGCACGAGTATTGGTTTTTTTCATTATAAAGTCCGCTCTACTTCGGTTATTTCAAAGGCTTCAACCACATCACCTTCTTTAAGATCGTTATAATCTTTTACCGATAATCCGCACTCATAACCGGCTTTAACTTCTTTTACATCATCTTTGAAACGTTTTAAACCGCTCAATTCACCGGTATGAACCACCATGCTGTCGCGAATAATCCGGATGCGTGAACTGCGTTTAACAATACCATCCAACACCATACAGCCACCAATTGACATCTTACCAAATGTGAATACCTGACGGATTTGAATATTACCGGTAATGACTTCACGCTGTTCCGGAGATAACAGACCTGATAATGCAGCCTTAACATCATCAATGATTTCATAAATAATGTTGTAATAACGGATTTCAATATTATTATTTTCGGCTAATTTTTTGGCATTATTATCGGCACGAGTGTTAAACCCGACAACAATCGCATTGGAAGCAATTGCCAGATTAATATCCGACTCATTAATTCCGCCAACTGCCGCATGCACCACCTGCACCTGCACTTCTTCATTTGACAAACGTTGCAATGAGTGGGTCAATGCCTCATATGAACCTTGCACATCGGATTTGATAATAATGTTAAGGTTTTTAACCTCTTGCGAGCCGCTGGCGGCAAATAAGTTTTCGAGCTTAGCTGCCTGCTGTTTCATCAAGCGTTCCTGCTTCATTTTCTCATCGCGGAAAGAAGCAATCTCGCGAGCCTTGCGCTCATCCTTGACCACAATTAAATCATCACCGGCACTAGGCACATCTGCCAACCCCAGAATTTCGACCGGAATTGACGGACCAGCACTTTCTACCGGACGACCGCGTTCATCCAACATCGCCCGCACCCGACCGTAACAGGTTCCAGCTAATACTATATCGCCTTTATGCAACGTACCAGCCTGTACTAACACCGTAACCACTGAACCACGCCCTTTATCGAGTTTAGATTCAATCACTACCGCTTTAGCCGGTGAATCAATCTGTGCGGTTAATTCCAGCACTTCGGCTTGTAATAATACCGCTTGTAATAGTTCGTCAATTCCCATCCCGGTTTTAGCAGAGACCGGAATGCACATAACATCACCACCCCAATCTTCGGCAACCACTTCATGTGCGGTCAGTTCTTGTTTGATTTTATCTGGATTAGCTCCCTGTTTATCCATTTTATTCAGTGCAACCACAATTGGCACACCAGCGGATTTAGAGTGATTAATCGCTTCTATCGTCTGCGGCATAATACCATCATCGGCAGCCACCACTAAAATTACAATATCAGTTAGTTGCGCACCACGGGCACGCAAAGCGGTAAATGCCTCATGTCCAGGGGTATCCAGAAAGGTTACCATACCATTTTCGGTTTCAACATGATAGGCACCAATATGTTGGGTAATTCCACCCGCTTCACCGGCAGCAACTTTAGCTTTACGAATGTAATCCAGCAATGAAGTTTTACCATGATCCACATGCCCCATCACGGTAACTACCGGTGCACGATGAACTTTGGCGCTTTCAGAATGCTCAACCACATCATCCAAGAAACTTTCCGGATCATTGGCTTTGGCAGCGATTGCTTTATGCCCAAGCTCTTCAACGATCAGCATCGCAGTATCTTGATCAATCGATTGATTAATCGTAACCATCATTCCCATAGTCATTAATTTTTTTACCACTTCTGATGCCTTGATTGACATCTTATGTGCCAAATCGGCAACCGTAATCGCCTCTGGAATCGCTATTTCCAAACTCTGGGCTTTAACCGGTTTTTGGAATTCCTGCACTTTCGGCATTTTATGAATCGCTTTAGATTTGTGCTCCGGTTTTCGCGATGGCTTATGAACATGCGGTATATGTGGCTTGGTTTCTACCACATCAACATTGGCACTATGTTCAATAACTGCTTCAACATCACTAAACTCACCATCCAAAACACCATCATCCATGCTGGAATCTTGCTTACCAATCACCTTCATTTTGTTGGTTTTTTTAACCGGTTTAGCAGTCTGAGCTTGTGGTTTATTTGGTTTGCGAAGATTTTCATCACTGGCCTCAGCTTTTTTAGCTGGAGTTCCCAACGACACCGTGGCTTGAACCGTTTCAGGCCTAATCACCGCAACTGTTTCATGCTGCAAAAGGCTTTCTGTAGATGAAACATTCTCAGCCAGTGGAGCTTCGCTTACCGGCGCAGCATCAACCTTGGCAACCGCAACCTCTGAGTGAGCCGTATCTGCATCGCCATGACCAAGTTCAGCAACCTTATGGATTACTTTTTTACGTTTTATTTCAACGGTAATTCCCTTAGCCGGTGAAGCCTTAGTTTCTTCTTCGGTAGCGGCGATACCCTCAATCGGATCTTTTTTCTTTCCCAATGATAATTTGCGCGGTTTGGTTTGAGTATTTCCGCTTAAAAATTCCAAAAATCGTGACTTATCCTCACTGGACAACTCGTCTTCTTGGGTTTTATTTATTCCGGCTTGCGCCAATTTAGCCAGTAACTCACTTTGTGAAATATTTAATTCCTGGGCAAACTCTTTAACTGTCATATACTAGCTCCTTAGTCTTGAAAATAACCGCAAACTTCGCGGGCTTTTAATATTAATTTATTAGCGGTTTCAAGATCGACACTAATAATGTCCATTAGCTCATCACCAGCCAAATCGGCAAAATCATCTATACTATAGATTTGATGTTCAACCAATTGCAGTAATACATCCTGTGAGAATTTAACTACATGCGCTAAATCTTCAGCAAGTTTATCCATTTTATCTTTAAAGCGGATAGTTTTAGATAACAACTTATTACGCGCCCGTTCCTGCAACTCAGCGGCAACATCTTCGTCAAAGCCTTCAATATTAAGTAATTCGGCTACTGCGACATAGGCAACTTCTTCCAGTGAGGAAAAACCATTATCAACCAACAATTCGGAAATCTCATCATCAACATCCAAGGCTTCATTAAACTGATTGATTAAATCCGCACGTTCATGGGTTTTACGATCTTTGGCTTCTGTTTTGCCGTAAATATTGATAGTACAATTAATCAATTTACTAGCCAAACGCACGTTAATACCATCCGGACCAATTGCCGAACCCAGTTTTTCATCTTCAACCACCACATCAATCACGCGTTTTTCTTCATCAACGGTAATTTTATCAATCTCAGCGGGTGCCAGTGAATTTAACGCAAATTGTGCCAAATTCTCATCATATTCAATAATATCAACCCGCTCACCAAATAATTCTTTGGTTACACCATCAATCCGCTGATTGCGAAAACCAATACAAGCGCCTTTGGCATCAATCCGTGCATCACTGGTAAATACCGCCACTTTAGCACGATTACCAGGATCACGCGCAATGGCTTTAATCTCCACCCGTCCGTTAGCGATTTCCGGCACATTATTTTCCAGCAATTTAGCCAAGAAACCATTGCTGGTGCGTGAAATCGTTAACCGCCCATTTTTCACCTGTGGATTCGCCTTATCAAAGAATCCTTTAACCACATCACCAGGTTTTAAAACTTCTTTGGCAATCAAATCTGGTTTCATGATAATAGCTTCAACTTTACCGCAATCAATAACGGCATTACCGCGTTCAAATTTACGTACTTTACCAACAATAATACCGTTATTTCGGGAAAGATATTCATTTAACACTTGGTCTCGTTCGGCATCTTTGATTTTCTGGGCAATAATATTACGCGCAGTTTGTGCTGAAACCCGACCTAGATCAACATTTTCCAACTCTTCTTCAACTACATCCCCGATTTTCAAACCAGTTCCATAGCGTGCCGGATCTGCTTCAACGTCGGATAATGACAACTCTTTATCATCATCATAAAAATCAATATCGCTAACCACATTCCATTTACGAGTCGTACGATATTTACCGCTATGCCGATCAATAGACACCTCAATTTCCGGAAACTCGCCCTCAAAGCTGCGTTTGGTAGCAAAAGCCAGTGCTTTTTCCAAGCTATCAAAAACAACTTCTTTATCTAAATTTTTTTCTTTGGCCAACACATCAACCAACATTAGTACTTCTTTACTCATTCACAACCTCATAATAAATTTTTTAATGAAACCATATCTTTCTAAAACTATTTTTTCTTTTGCGGTTCATAGATTAATCTTCCGCGACTAATCTCTGCAAACTCAACCGCAAATACGCTACCATTATCTAACTCCAGCTCAATCATTTCACCATTCACCTGAGCTATTCGTCCTTGAAATACTTTTTCACCGTCATGAAGCTCATGGGTTTTTATCTTGGCGACCCGCCCGATAAAGCGCGTATAATCAGCCAATTTCTTAAGTGGACGCTCTAAACCTGGAGAGGAAATCTCCAAGCGGTTATAATCAACTTCTTCAACTACCAATACTCGGCTTAAATGATTAGATACCGTAGCACAATCTTCTACCGTTACACCACCTTCTTTATCTATAAACACTCGGATTATTTTAGCCGGATTTATTTCGTAGTCAACCAGCTCAAAACCTAAGCCTGGGACAGTCTGTTCCAATATTTGTTGTAAATTCACTTTTTCTACCTAACAAAAAAGTGAGCCTTAAAAGGCTCACTTATATTTATTATCTTAATAATGGCGCAATTATAGCACATCACCATTAAAAAAACAAGTTTATATCAACACTTTCAGCACCGTACCCTAGCGGGCAAGGTCATCCAAAAAGGTTTTATATTCAGTACCATCAAAATAAGCATACAACGCTTGGGCAATTTTGGTAGTACCGGTTGAAATATTGCCATCCTTATCAATTGCAATCAACCCAACATAATCACCACCCGCATCACTTTCAGCAATTGACTTCTTTACCGCAGCTGCCAACGGCATACCATCCAAAACTCGAGTGTGTACCTTCGCAGCCACTGCGCGGTTAATTATTTCTTCACCAATTCCAGTACATGAAATACCCATTGCTGATGAAGCAAAATTCCCGGCTACCGTCGGACTATCACCAACCCGTCCCGGATGTTCAAAGCCCGCACCACCGGTTGATGTTATCGCACAGATAACCCCATTATCATCTAATACCACTACCCCGATGGTTCCAGTCAATCCCGATTTAAGTTCCAGATATTCCTGCCAGCGTTTTTCGGTCATTGGATTATAGGGCATCATCTGTAATTTTTCATAGGCGTAACGAGCCGCAAATTCACCGCTTAAGATGCTATGGTGCTGATGGTGTAGTGCATGCGCAACTTGCGACGGATAACGAACATTTTGAATATTAATTACCCCGGCAAACTTGTTCCTAATACTATCCATATATGACGCTGACATCCGAATCTGCCCGTCTTGCTGTACCCGCGAACCGGTACCGGCATTAAAAATCGGATCATCTTCAAGCAACGCTGCCGCGAACAACGCGGTTTTAATCGCATCATTGGACTTTTCAAGATACTCCTGAACCTGTTTAATTATTGGCAACAAATGTTCATGATAAGCTTCAAAGGGTGTATTTGGTTCCTCGCGAGCACCGCAACCTCCGTGAATGATTACACGTTTCATTGTGCAACACCACGGGGAATAATAATGTGCGTTTTGGTATTATATTTATCGCCACTCAATAAGGTATGAATTTTCACGCCCACCAAACTAATAGCTTCTCCCGGTGCGGTACTTGCCACCGAAGAAAATTCAACTTTTGACATATCAATTACGGTAAGTGCACCACTACCCAAAGCTTCAATAATACCGTCATGATCAATGATCGCCGCAGTGTCTTCATCAACACCAACACCAGTTTTATATGGATTATAGGATAGTGCGGTTAATAAGCGCCCAAGTCGATTACGCTGCGAAAAATGCTGGTCAATCATAATGCGGTTGGTTAAACCCAAACCAGGAGCCAAGGTAACACCACCAACACGTGGAATCAAACCCGATTCGCCGGAAACAATCATATGTTCTGGAATAAAAGCCGCACCAGCAGAGGTTCCGGCAACCGGTATCCCCTCATTATTGCGTTTACGAATCATTTTGGCAATCACAGTACCGCCCAAAATCGTAGATAATAACAATTGGTTGCCACCAGTCATGAAAATCCCGGTAGATTCACTTAACTGTTTGACAAAAATTTCATTATTTGCTTCGTTTCGATTACTAATATTATTGTTGTAAATCTTCTTCACACCCAAGCGTTTAAAGATTTCTACATAACGATCACCAGTATCTTCCAAATTTGATGCCGTGGGGATTACAGATATCACTGCATTTTTACCACCACTAACTTCAACAAAACGCTCTAAAATACAAGGATTAACATCTTTTTCTTCTCTTCCGCCAATTGGAATAATAAAGCCACGGGCTCCTTTATGATCCATACTCATTAACTATTTCCTTTTGTATCGTTTTTATCAGCATTCATCAGTGCACCACCTAGTTTATGGTTATTACAGGTATCTATTTTACCAAAATTTGAATCACCCGGCACAGCATTACGCCCGATTATTAAATTCTTTAATCGCCTGGATAACTTCGGCAGCTTCATCTTGACAAAGCATTATATAGAGATGATTATCCTCAATATTAGCTAAAATAATTTTCAATGCTTCAATTTCATAGTCCACTGTGGCAATGATATTTTGTGAATTAAATCCTCTTTTAATCAAGCGCTCCTGCATCAATTGCGCCAATTCACCAACTTCTGCACCACGCAAATGGCTGGTAAAGAGTTTAATAATCACATTATCAACTTTGTGTTCAACTGCACTCTTGGCAACTGCATCAACCAGAAATTTGCGGTCACCGGAAAAGCCAAGCAAGACAGTTAATTTCGTCTGTTCATTGGCAATACTTCTGGCAAACTTAAGCATATTGTCAACCGAGGCTAAATTATGCCCATAATCAACAAATATCTTGGTTCCGGGGTGACCTTTCATTTCAAACATATTGAAACGCCCATGGTTGTGAATATCATTTCTGAAAGCCTTCAAGCCAGCAGATATTTCGGCATAACTCCGACCAAGTTCAAGACTTAAACAAATTGCCGCCAATACATTTTCGATATTGTGTTTAGCAATACCATTATAAGTTAAATCGACCTGATTTACCCCGGCGATTAGATGTTTTTCACCGTGACGATAAACAACAAAACTATCATTTTCAATATAACAAACATAATCATCTGCTAACGTTAGATAAGGTTTGAGCTCATCCAGCGACATTTTTTGACTAAAAAATGCCCGCGCACATGGAACTTTATCAACAAATTCACGGGATAATAAATCATCTAAATTGATGACATTATGCCCATGCGGACGAACGGCATTTTGAACCGTGAATTTAGCTTTAGCTAAATCCATGACCGTGTCAATTCCATTTACCCCCAAATGATCTTCGGAGACATTCATTACTACTGCACCATTGACATGTGACGTTGCTAAACCACGCTTGACAATGCCACCACGGGCGACTTCCAACACCGCAGCTTCAACTGTCGGATTGGTCATCACAGTACGATTACCATTGGGTCCAGAAAGATCACCTTCTGACACCACTTCGCCATTAATCATAACCCAGTCGGTTGAACAATAACCCACCACTTTGCCGGCGTGCTGCGAGATAAAACTGGTTAATCGTACAGTAGTAGTTTTACCATTGGTTCCGGTTACCATTACGCTGGGAATTTCACTAATGTCATCCCACGGCACATCATCAAAGCCGATTTCATCTACATTCGCGGTATAAGCTCCCTTACCACTACCAATCGTAATTACTTTGTCATTGACGTACATATTAAGATCACGAGCTTTGGATTCCCGATAAATATTGCGCAGGGTCATATAACGCTCTTGGCGAATAACATATTCCAAATAATCCAATTCTTCGGCAAAATCCAATGGAGGTAATTGATTATACTTGGGCAGAACTAAATCAAAAGCTACACTCAATATCTTGCAGCCGGCATAAGTTAAATCAAACTCAGTTGGAAACGCCAAAACTATGCCATTACTAAATAGTTTGGCATGAAGTGGGACATCATCCCAGCCCAAATCATCAAGAATTTTACGCACCATTTCTTCGTAATCTTTGGCAAACTCAGCCAGACGACTGTCTTTAGTATGAAATTCGGCAATTGCGCCAACGTCAGAAAAAAACACATTGGTTCCCGCCAATATCCGCACAGCAAGGGTATCTTTAGTCAACATGATAAAACTCCACCAAACAGTAGCATAAATATAAAAAATAACGGGTGGCTAGAATTAAGCGTTACTAACCACCCGAAGTATTAAAACTGATTGAAAATCGTCTTTAACGTTTAGTCATTCAGTTCTTCTTCGACCTCAATAATCACCCCGCGTTTGTCAGAGCGAATAGTTGCATGGCTAATAGCATCACTTAATGAATCAATTTCAATCCGATCTAATAAGTGATCCTCACGAGTTTGTTCAACTCGTTCAGGATTATGAATATTATCATCAGATTTAAAAGTAGTGATTTGTTTCCAACAGCGTGAAACTTTATCAGCAAAGACCACAATGAAATCACCAGCCGCTGCATTTGACAAGGCGTGATTAACTGCTTCTTGCTCATCAAGAATAATCTCGATATTTTGTGACGCAACACCGTACTTGATTAATAAATCACGGATTAATTCAGGAATCTCAGCATTGGCACGACCACGACGATTATCATCTTGTTTACAGATAAAATGCGTAAAATGAGCCGGCAATAGTTTAACGCTTTCTTCAATCAACTGGTTAGCACGGTCACCCGGGAAGGTAATTACAGCAGTCTTACGACCTTTCACATTCATTTGATCAACAAATTTACCAATCATATTGATTGCCGCTGGGTTATGACCATAATCCAACAACACTTTAAATGGATGCTCATCATAGAAATTCATCCGTCCCGGAGTTTGATGGTAACTATTAACAAAAGTTCTTAAACCATTGCGAATATCATCCAGATTCATGCCCATACTATAAGCAACCGCTACTGCAAACATTGCATTTTGTACGTTGTGGATGGCTTTACCTTCCATAGTAGCAGGAATCAGATGTGTCCATAATACCGGCACATGCACTTGATTATCAAAGATGGTGATCATGTCGCCATTAACACCTTTTTCGATAATTACCGCTTTACCACCCAAACGGATATGTTCACGAACCAAATTATGTTGCGGGTTCATGGTTACATAGAAAATATTTTCCGCTTCGGTAGTAGCCGCCATTTTCAAACATTCGATATCATCAGCATTAAGAATTGCGGTATCACGAGCAGCATCGGTAATAATCCGTTTAACTTTGGCTAATTCCGATAAACTTTCCGGATTATTTGGATCAACGTGATCGGCAGTTACATTCAGACAAACACCAACATTACAGAATTCATAACCCAAACCGCTACGTAACAATCCACCGCGAGCAGTTTCTAAAACCGCAATTTCAGTATTTGGATCTTGCAATACCATATGCGCTGAAACTGGTCCGGTAGTATCACCCTTAACCGTTAATTTACCGTTAATGTAAATTCCATCAGTAGTAGTCAAACCAACTACTTTACCGGCTTGTTTCCATAAATGCGCGACCATCCGTGAAGTGGTAGTTTTACCATTGGTTCCAGTAATTGCCACGGTTGGGATCCGCGCTTTTTCTGGTTCAGGGAATAACATATCAATTACCGCGCCAGCAACATCACGTGGTGTACCTTCGGTTGGATGCGTGTGCATCCGGAATCCCGGTGCCGCATTCACTTCACAAATACCGCCACCAACATCATGGTATGACTGAGTAATATCATTAATCAAGAAATCAACACCACCAACATCCAGACCTACGGCTTTAATTGCCCGTTCAGCCATTTCTTTATTATCCGGATGAACTTTATCAGTTAAATCAATTGAGGTTCCGCCAGTAGATAAATTGGCCGTTGACCGCAAGTAACAAACTTCGCCATCAGTCAAAATAGTTTCGGCAGTATAGCCTTTTTTCTCCATCATTTGGGTTGCTTGGTAATCTAATTCCAGCTTGGTCAACACTTTTTCATGTCCAACCCCACGGCGTGGGTCTTGGTTAACGATTTCAACCAATTCGGCAATCGTATGTTTACCATCACCAACTACATGTCCCGGAACCCGTTTAGCAACAGCCACCAATTTACCGTTAACTACCAGCATCCGATGATCTTCACCCTCAAGGAATGATTCAACGATAACATTGCGGGAGACTTCTTTCGCCACATTAAATGCTTCAATAACTTCTTCTTCGGTTTTCAAATTAATTGAAATACCACGTCCATGATTACCATCCAATGGTTTTACCACCAATGGAAATCCAACCGCATCAATCGCGCTGGCTACTTCACGCTCAGAACGAATAATCCGCTGTCTTGGAACCGGCAAACCCAAACTATCCAATAAATTAGCCGTAGCATTTTTGTTGGAAGCTAATTCAACCGAAATAAATTTAGTTTCGCTAGTAATTGTCGCTTGAATTCGTTTTTGATATTTACCGTAACCCAATTGGATTAATGATGCTTCATTTAAACGCAGATACGGAATATTTTTAATTACCGCAGCATCGACAATTGATTGAGTACTTGGTCCGAAATTCATTTTTTGGGCAAAACGAATAAAGCGAACTTTTTCATAGGCAAAATCAAAATCTTCTGGAACCTTGTGACCAACCAGAGCTTTTACGTCATCCGGTAAAATTGAAACCAATAAATCGCGGGCTAATTCACAAGCACGTAAACCAACATCACGCTGTTTATATTCAAACACCAAATTATATTGATTTGGCTTACCATTAGAACGGGTACGTCCAAAACCAACTTGATTACCTGCCAACATTTGGATTTCAAGAGTAACATGTTCCCAGATGTGACCAATCCAAGTTCCTTCGTCTTCACGCATCCGGCGTACTAGACCGCCTTCTTCGCCGTGTGAGCAATGATGCTCATGCAATGATGGAATTGCATCCAACAACTTATTAATGAAACCTTCGCCCAATTTCGCCGATGGCCATTGTTCCAATACACCAATATCAATCACGTGACGGATTACCGGAAATCCGGCGTAGATATTAGGCCCCACATAGACATTTGTAGCTAAGATTTTCATTTTTATTACCTGCAAAAAGTTATGATACCAGCTGGTATTGTATAATAAATTTTATAAAACCTGACCACAATTTTAAGTTTTTTTTCACAGCACAAAAACCCAGTCAACCATCAGGACATACACAACCAACAAAAGCAACTGATATAATTAAATATATACAAAATTTTAATTTATGCTACAGTTCATTGTTAAATGTTATTACTTAGCATAAATTCATATAAAAAAACAATCACACAATAAAACTCTATAACCAAGTGATTTCAATCAACATTAAATCAATAATTATTTGGCAATTAATTCAATTTTATAACCATCCGGATCACTGATAAATGCAATCACAGTAATGCCATGTTTCATTGGTGCCGGCTCACGAATCACACTACCGCCCAATTCCTTGACTTTGGCACACGTCGCAAAAATATCATCGCAACCCAAAGCGATATGCCCATAACCGTTACCTAAATCGTAACTTGAGCTTTCCCAATTATGGGTTAGTTCAATTACGGCATTATCTTGTTCATTACCATAGCCAACAAAAGCCAGTGTAAATTTACCTTCCGGATAATCATGCTTACGCAATAATTTCATCCCCAACACCCGGGTATAAAAATCAAGACTTCTATCCAAATTACCGACTCTAATCATGGTATGTAAAATCCGCATAAAAACTCCTAAAAAATAATTATTAAAACTCATTCCGTAATTCACGAATTGCAATAAAACACTCAAACTCATTCGCAATTGGATGCTTAGTTATTTCACTAATCATTGTCCAGACGGCGGGATCTTGGCAACGTAAAAACAGGTTGTATTTCAGCTCCTGTTCAACGGTAGTCGGCAAACTCATTTTAGTGGTAGTTAACTGCATCAATATATAATTTGCCAAATCCTGATAATAGCCGCTATTTTTATCAATTGAAGTGGTAAAGCGTAAATTATTGGTGGTATATTCATGTGCCGGATAACATAAAACTTGCGGAGCTAACTTTTTGATCTTATTAAGCGAGTCATACATCGCAGCATAGTCTCCAGTAAACACCCGCCCACAGCCCATGCTAAATAAAGTATCACCACAAAATAGATGTTTCTGATCAAACAGAAATACCACATGTTCTGTGGTGTGCCCCGGAGTGGTTATTATTTTGATTGGTGGAAATCCATCAAGTTCAATAATTTCGCCATCCTGCATGGTTTGCTGTTCATTATTGTACAGCAAGGCATCGGGATATTTTTTTCGGAGCAAACCAACACCGCCGCAATGATCACTATGGTTATGAGTCTGCAGTATCGCCCGCAAACTTAAATTATTCTCCACCAGAAAACGGTTAACCTGAGCACTTTCTCCCGGGTCAACCACAATCGCAGCAACCGAATTATGAATTATCCAAATATAATTGTCTTTAAATGCTGGTAGCGCAGTAATAACATAATTCTTCACTGATTAAAACCCTCTATTTCATAATTACAAAGCGATGTTACGCATGATAAAGGTTTAAGCACTAAGTTTATTGGTTTTCCCTCATGGCACGCTGATTTTGCAGTCATAATCAGTGTGCAAAATCGTCAAACTCAATAACTTAGCGCTAAAATATAGATTGTATGCGTAACATCACACAAAAATTAACCGCTAATTAATGCCTGCTCTAAATCAGCAATAATAGTGGCATGATTAAATAATCCCAGCGCTAATCGAATCAAATTCGGTTTTTCGCCACGGGCAATTACTTCAGCGAAATCATTACCAAGATTGGGTGCTACCACCAGATTTTCATAGCCACCCCAACTAACCCCAATATGAAAAGTTCGCAGTTTATCAATAAACTGCCCGATTTCGGTAAAAGAATTGGCAGCCAATTCAAAACTTAACAACGAAGTATACCCCGTCGCCTGTGCCATAAAAGTTAATTTATCGGCTTGGCTATATGCTAAAGGATGGTTCACCTTGATTACCCGTGGATGATTCTGTAAAAATTCAACGACTTTCGCGGTAGTTTCCAAGCCAGCCTCAATTCGAGTTGGCAAGGTCCGGATACCACGCAGCAATAATGCTGCATCATGAGGCGATACTACTGCTCCATGAAGTTTATAGCAATAATCATTAATCGGCTGCATTAATTTGCGCGAGGTAATCACCGCACCAGCAATTAAATCAGCATGACCACCGATATATTTGGAACAGGAATGCACAACAATATCAATTCCCAATTCCAGCGGTTTTTGGAATAATGGCGTAAGGCAGGTATTATCAATTATGGTGGTAATCCCGTTATCATGAGCAACTTTGGCAACTGCACGTAAATCCACCACTTTAAAATCG
>CAZATM010000039.1:0-15347 GCA_964488065.1 uncultured Neisseria sp. | reverse complement strand
ACGGAATTTTTAAATGCGTAACAGTCGACAACTAATCCAAAATAATTTTAATACTAGTGCGCCGGGTTATTTGACCAATGCCCAGATCCAACGCGATTCGGCGGCAAGAATTATGAATGAGTTAGCCAAATTGTCCTTTGCGGATAAAAAGATTCTGGATTTGGGGAGCGGTCCCGGTACCTTTAGCCATCAATCATCAGCGAGTCCCACTAATATGGTCTTATTTGATTTGAGTATTAATATGCTTAAAAATAACCCGGCAGATACTCCCGCCATCAATGGTGATGCTGCGAATTTACCAATCGCAGACAACTGTATTGAGATAGTAATTTCCAATCTAATGCTGCAGTGGATTGAAGATAAATCGCGCATTTTAGCTGAAATCCAGCGCTGTTTATGTACTGATGGTAATTTGATTCTAACAACATTAATCGAACCCAGTTTGCACGAATTGCGCAATGCCTGGCAGCAAGTAGATAACTTAAACCATACCCTCAATTTTGCCAGCCACGCCGATTACCGGCAAATGTTAACCAGTAATGCCCATTGGCGGGAGCTTAAATTTTATCCTTGGTCGCAGACCATTTATTTTTCCGACATCTATTCATTGATGAGACATTTCAAAAATACCGGCACTTCGATGCCGCGCGCCGACTTTATTTCCGGTTTGGGCGGCAAACAGAAATTAGCCCAATTGAGCGCCGCCTATGAAAAACAGCGCACCATAAAAGGATTGCCGCTAACTTATTGTTATCTATTAATTACCGCACAGAAAGGACAACCATGAAACAAATCTATCATCTGGTCGGAACCGATACCGATATTGGAAAAACCTATGCCACCTGTAAATTGATTGACTATTTTAACCGCTCAGGACATAACGCCAATGGTTTAAAACCACTTTCTAGCGGGCAAATTATGGTTGATAATAACTACATCAATTCCGACAGCTACCAGCTCATGTGCTGTAACCAGCAAAAATTGCCACCGGAAATAATCAATCCGCTAAATTTTCGCGAAGCCATCGCGCCGCACAGCTCCATCAGCAAACTTTAAGCGCACAATTGGTGGTAGAGAAAATCACCACCTCGTTGAACTATCTTCATGATGGCTATGTTTTCATTGAGGGGGTTGGTGGAGTTATGGTACCACTTAATGACCATGAAACTTATCTGGAGGTACTGCAGCAGTTTAAAGCACCTATAATTGTCGTTATTGGAATCAAACTTGGTTGCCTGAATCATGCTCAATTAACGCTCAAGACGCTCTGTGAACTGGGTCTTCCGCTGGTAGGCTGGATTGCCAATCAGGTTGATAAAACCCAGGAATATTACCTGGAAAATATCCACTATTTGCAAAATAAGCTCCCGCTGCCGTTACTGGCGCAAATTGACTACGGCGCTGAATTACAACCAACCAATGAATTTAAGGAAATTTTTACATGCAATTGAAATACACCTGGCTTCCTGCCGACAAACCCGATAGCCACCACGCCATTCAAATAACCAAAGCCGCGAACAGCAAATTAATTACCGCTGACAACCGCGCAATTTTCGATGCAATTTCCAGTTGGTGGTGTAAGCCCCTGGGACATGCCCATCCGTTAGTAGCAGCAAGTATTATCGAACAATTAAAGCATTTTGAACATCACATCCCGGCACAAGCCTGGAACGAAACCATCGAGCAATTATCCGCCAAATTGGTAAATATTTTCACGACCATGGATAAAGTGGTTTATGCCAGCGATGGTAGTAGTGCCATCGAAATTGCCATGAAATTAAGCTACGAGTGCCGGGTATTGAATAAACAAGCCAACCGCACCAAATTTATCGCGCTCACGGGAGCTTATCATGGTGAAACAATTTTCACTCTTGGCGTGTGCGGCTTAAAACACTATACCACTAATTTTAGTGAACTGCTCAGCGAAAACTATTTTATTGAGGCAATTCCCTATGTCTCTGGCAGCGATGATCCATTATGGAATGATTGCCGGTTTGACTATGACTATTGGGATAACTATTTTTCGGCAATTGCACCGCACACCACCGCGCTAATCTTTGAACCAATTGTTCAGGGGGCGGCGGGAATGAAAATTATCAGTCGGGATTTTTTCGCAAAATTAACTGCTACCGCCCGCAGATTTGACCTGCATATTATCGCCGATGAAATAATGGTTGGGCTTGGACGGCTGGGCGTGCTCTCGGTAAGTAAAGATATTATCGGCATTGAACCGGATTTAGTCTGTTTTGCCAAAAATCTCACCGCCGGAAGTATTCCGATGAGTGCGGTAGTGGTTAATAAAACTATTTCTGATTGTTATCGTCAATATGATAAACCGTTCTACCATTCCCACACCCATAGCTGTAATGCGTTGGCAGCGCGGGTTGCCGGCAATTATCTTGATTATGTGCAAAATTCCAATCTGCTGGCAGAAATTCAGGAAAGTTCAGTTAAATTAGCCACTATTTTTACTCAATTTAAGCAGCAGTTCGCATTTATCCGCGAAGTACGGGCAATTGGTTCCATTGCCGCCATGGAACTGGCACCAGAAATCATGCACCAAATTTCACTGCATGAGATTGGAATAAATCATTCAATTTACTTACGCAATATCGGTAATGTGGTTTATATCATGCCGCCATTGTATAATTTAGCTGAAAGTCTGGATGAAATTAGTGGCTTGCTTCTCGGCGTACTGGAAGACATCAACCGCCGTTGCCGGAATCAATAAAATCAACTGACACTATTAATCAAGCGGGTTTGAAAAGCGCCATCATCATTAAAACACCCACCAAACTGGGTGGTTAAATGCCAGGTGTGATCATTAATAACGCCATTGATATTCATGCAGTCATGGCGGGCTTTTATTACCACGGCGACATCCGGCGTTTGTAGTAATTCCTGCAGGGTAATATACAATTGAACCGTCAAGCGTTCCTGTAATTGCGGTCTATTGGCGAAGAAATAGACCAGTTGATTAAATTTGCTTAATCCGATCATGGTGTTGTGTGGTCGATAGGCAATCGCTGCACAACCATTAATACTCAGCAAATGATGCTCGCAGGTGGTCTGAAATTGAATATTCCCGGCAATCAACGGTTCATGATAATTGAATTCATTTTCCAGCAAGGTTATTTTAGGAAAATTATTATAATTCAGACCACTAAAACGCTCATTTACGTACATTTGCACAATTCGCCCGGCGATTTTATTAGATTCAGCAACTCCGGAAGTCAATCCCAGTAGCCCGATAAATCCGGCAAATTTAGCTTCTAGTTGCTGACGCAACAACGGATCACCCCAGCGTTCAATCTGCGCGAAATCCAGTGGATTTTCCAACCCGTGCCCACGCAATAACTGTTGAATTTTAGCGCCCAACAGCGGATCGTAATTAGACATTTCTGTTTCTTTCATAACACTTTGCTACTCAAAGTTTCTACGCACTGCTACTTAACTGATGTTACGTGCGTATCTATATTTTAGCACTAAGTTGTTGAATTTGATTATTTTGTGCGCTGAAAAGCCACTGTAAAATCAGCATACCATGAGGAAAACCAATAACTTAGCGCTAAAGTCTTTATCATACCTAACATTTCTTAAATCGCAGTCACAAAATACTTCAATAAATAGGTTGAACCACTGACAATAATCATTTTTTTATCCAAACGTTTGGCAAATTGCAGCGCCGTTAATGGCGAATTATGAATATAAACATTCTTAAATTTACCCTGCGCCAGTTTGGCAAGAGCCATTGCCGGTAGTGCCCGTGGCTGCTGTGGCAAATTGCAGGTAACTAGGCTATCGCCCAGTGTCGCGTAATAATCAAGCATGGTGGTCACATCTTTATCCGCCAGGATTGAAGCCAACACCACACAATTCGATCGATCAACCATCTCCTGCACGGATTGCACCAAATTGGCACAACCACCGGCATTATGCGCCGCATCGGCAATAATAAGCGGAAAATTTGACAAGCGCTGCAGCCGCCCCGGCCAGCGGGTAATCCGTGCCGAATCAAAAATCACCTCCGGCGCAACGCCGATTTCCTGCAAAACTTCATAAGCTAAGAGAAAATTTCGCGCCTGAAAATGACCAAATAACCCCAGTTCAACCGAGTTAACCACCGCATCATCAGTTCGCTTAAACCATACACGGGTAGTAAAATCGCGATAATTCAGCTGGCTACGATAGTGGTATTTATCAAGTACATTCATCCAGTTGCTGGTACGTTTAGCCACGGCAGCCATTAATTCAGGAGTATCATCGGCAATAAGACAACGCCCGCCATTGATTATTCCCGCCTTATGTGCCGCAATCTCGCTCAGGGTATTTCCTAGCCATTGGGTATGTTCAAGACTAATATTGGTTATCAGGCTAAATTGGCTGTTTACCACATTGGTGGCATCATTCAGCCCACCCAAGCCGGTTTCGAGCACCAGATAATCAATTTCACTGCGTGCAAAATAAACCAGCATAATCACCGTCAGCATTTCAAATGAACTGAGCAGAATTTGGTGTGCTAATAATTGCGGTTTCAGCTCACTATAAATTTCTGCCAATTCCCGATCGCTGATATTATGCTGATTTAATCGAATGCATTCATTAATCTCCAGAATGTACGGACTGGTATATTTACCGACCCGATAACCCGCTGCCAGTAATCCAGATTCGATAAATGCCGCGGTAGAACCTTTACCATTGGTACCGGCAATATGAATTACCGGATAACTATCTTGTGGCTTACCAAGCAGCTGCAATGCCTGCTTAACCGAATTGGAGTTAAATTCACACTTGGGCGGATTTAGATTGGCTAGTTCAATCAAAATTGCGCTTATTTCGCGACACGGCAAAACCGCCTGTACCATAACTTACCCCCTTACCCAGCGATTAGTGTGCAACTGATTCTGCGTCATGACTTGTGCTAAATAATCCCGATAGTCATGAACCCGTAAATAATCAACACCCTGTTCACTCAAATAGACACTGATGGCAGCACTTTCGCGATCACGATCGGCAAATTCGTTAGCGGTAATTTTATTCAGAAAACGTTTCCGCGAATGTCCGACCAATAGCTCAACCCCCAATTGCTGGAATTGGGTAATCTGCCGCAGCAAATACCATGACTGGCTAGTAGTTTTATTAAATCCAATTCCCGGATCACAAATCAACTGTTCAGCCTTAAATCCCAATGCAATGAGCTGATCCCGTTTGGCAATTGCCCATTCCAGCACTTCATGGCATGGATCACACTCAGGGCTCAAAGTCACCTGTGGATCGGCTGGAATCGTTAAACTATGCATAAAAACATAGCTTTTTCCCGCCGCCGCAATCTGCTCTAAACAATCATCCGGCAGACGTCCGGAAACATCATTGACAATGTCCAGCAGCGGCAAAAAATACTCAATTGATGCCGCCTTATAACTATCAAGACTGATTTTAAACATATAGCGGGTTTTTAATTCTGCCAAACCAGTTATTAAGGGTGTTAACCGGGCAATTTCAATATCTGCCGTCAAAATTTCCGCGCCCGGACGAGTTGATTCGGCACCAATGTCAATTACGCTAACTCCCGCCTGTAATGCCAATTCAATTTCGGCCAAGGTCTTATCGGTCTGCTGATAAAATCTACCGCCATCGGAAAACGAATCCGGCGTCTGGTTAACAATCAACATTATTTCACTTAGCGGCAAAAAAGAACGATAGATTTGGTTGTCATGACAACATAAATAACAACCATGCGCGTTGCTTACCGCTTGCTGTTCATATTCAAGCCAGCTTAAATCCTGGCGTAATTCGGCACCAGCCCACTCCCACAGCAAATTTTCAGCCGTGCTTGCTGCCGCCGCGACTATTGAGGGATGACTTGACACATTAGCCATCGGCAAAGACCCGCACTCATCCGCCGCAACCAGTAAATACCAGCGTGAAGCAAACTGATAACAACTGGAATAACGAAAACTCGCCAGCGGCAATTTGCGCAACTGTGCCCGCAACTCTTGACGGGATGCTGCGACCAGACGATAAAACTCCATCACTCAACCCGCTGTAAAATATAACGTTGATCAATATTTAACCGTGCCAATAACTCTACCACGCTCAACTTAAACACCGGATGCTGCCAAGAACCGGCAATATCTGCCAACGGACGCAATACAAAATCACGCTCCGCCATCCGTGGATGGGGAATTTTCAAAAACAATTGTTCTACAATCTGCTCACCAAAAAAGATAATATCCAGATCAATAATCCGCGGACCATTGGTAAACTGCTCAATTTTACCTAAGCGTTTTTCAATCTTTTTAAGCGCTACCAACAGTTGCTGAGGTTTTAAAGTCGTGCGACCAATAATGCAAGTATTATAAAAATCATCTTGTTCACTAAACCCAGCCGGTGAAGTTTTATAGATTGGTGCAACCTCTATTTCATCAATAATTTCGCTTAAAAATTCGATAGCACTTATTAATTGCTGGCGGGGGTTATGGAGGTTGGAACCCAAGGCAATCGCTACCGGATAGTCCCGACACTGATAATAATTCACAAACACTTGATGTTCCAATAGCGGAAAAATCTGCGGCTTACTTAACGTAATAGTAATTTCCTGAATCAGCTCATGGCAGGCAAATAATTCTTTAACTATATGCCGCGCCAGACTTTCGAGTAATAAAAATTGGCTGTTTTCGGCCAAATATTTAACCTCCTGACCAATTGCCGCATAATCAACCGTTGAATCAAGCTCATCAACAGTAGCACATTCATCCAAGCCCAAGCGTAAATTAATCGTGAGCTCTTGACGATTAATTCGCTCATCGGGATAACAACCAATAATGGTACACGCCTGAATCTGTTTTAACTCAATTTCCATCTTTCCGTTCATGTCAATTTTCCTTTGCGAATAATCGCGCATTTTAACACGTGCTAATTCTGGCGAGATATTTGTCTTGCAACTATTCATGCAGTGCAGGCAAAAAAGATAACAATATCAAACCGGCGGGTAATTCCACAGGTCGGGTCAGTTAGTAATATGTCTATCTATATGAGATAATCTTCAAAATTACCTGCTAAAAATTACGATTAGCCGCTCCGCTTTGCATTTGAGGTGGCAACCCCCGTTGCGATATTATGAATGCTCAGGGTGAGTTATCAAGATGGAATGTTCAATAACTCTCTACCTATTTTCATTAATCCAGAATATGATTCTTCTATTTGTGGTATCTTAAAAGCATCTGTATTAATGCCGTTTAATATTTTAATGTTGCTTTCATAACCAATGCTTTGGTCATTTTTTACAGCATCATGGATGGATTGTAAAATTTTTAAATATTCATCAGTTTGTTGCTGATATTGATTTAGTCCAGCTAAAAGTTGTTGAAACAATGCTCCAATATTTTTTAGATCACCCTCAGAAACTCCGAGCAAATTCAACTCGGGAAATCTTTTTGTCTTCTCCATGATAATATCTCTTAATTCATCTATTTCACCCTTAAATGCCTTGGTATCAGTATAATAAAACATAAAATTCATGGATATTCTACTCTCCATCCCTTTGGGTATTTTGGGATGTTCATTAAAAAAGCGTTTATTTCCGTCAAATATTCCATTCGCACTCATTACAAATGAAAGAGTGCCATTTACTGCATCTACGATAAGATTATATTTCTTTTCCCATAAAGTTTTGGCATTTTGCTGTTCGATATATGAATCAATAGCATACCTATAAGCCATCCAAGCAAATACAGCTAATGCAATTGTACTAACTGCTACAAAGAAATTAAAGAAAGTACTCCATGCGTTAGAATCCCATGTTTTCACATGACAGATAAATATCAAAAACAAAGTAATCACGCAGCCAGTCGCTCCGCTGATTACAGCTATCAGCCAATTTTCTTTCAGGTTTTTAAGCATTTTGCACTTCCAATAAATTCATTAACTTTTTTTTCCCATTTTGTTTCATAATCCTCTTCAATTGGTAGACTAAAATTATTAATAAATGGTTTTTTTTGATGATTTTCTTTATTTTGATGGTTTTCTTTATACAATCCTAATAATTTGGTTTCTATTTGGGTACTTGGAATTGTAATATAAAAATCACCCACCTCAGTATAACGTGGTATAAAAAAATATACTTTGACAGTAAATTCATTATTAAGCAATTTCAAAATAGAAAATTTAATTCTTTTATTGGTTATACGCTCACGATTTCCAAAGTTTACTTCTGTACTTTGAACCATTTCAAATCTTCCAAATGCTTTCCCTGTTTCACCGATATATATAATTTGGGATTTATTTTCTTTTTCTGCTACGTACACATAGCCAATTGATGGTGGTGAATAAACTATTCCCTTGGTAAACGTTAGATTTTCTCCTTCAACTTTCCATGTTAACCCAAGACAAACCGTAAATAATTTATTGCCATTATGTCCTAAGTCAAGTAGCTTTTCAAATGTTTCGGACACAATTTCTGGTATTTTATCAGTCATCATTATTTCCCCCTTAAACAAATGATGTTACCAGAGTATTATAGCACTTCAATTCTGTGTTTTTGTGTAAATAAATTTTGTGTGCGGTTTTAGCCTATAAGCCTATATAATTACATATTATAGTTTTATATCAATATGATAACTTTATGGAGTGCTTTTATTATCTGTATTTAGTACGGTCAAGGGGTAATAGTTGTTTTAGTTATGCGGTTATACTATTTACAATTGATATTATGGTACAATCCAACTATGTTATGGAAATATTATTATATGGCATTGCGGTACTACTTATTTATGCCGGTTTGTGGATACCGGCGATTACCGCCATGGTAATACTACTGATAATAAAGACGTAATTTAATACCCGGTTCTTTCTGCGCTTGCCGGATATACAATTGAATAGTCTTGTCGGAGATTGTTATAACTAACCCTTAATTAGTATAATTGTTAGTATAAATTTTTGCTATTCCTTTATACTAGCTAAGGATTAATTATATTAGCCCTTTAATTAACACATTGAAAGCAATGAGCTTTTAATCAGCTTATGTTTATAAGTTTGCAATGTTATTCTTCCTCGAAAAACATATCATCGCTCAAACGAATCTGATGCCCGCTAATCACCGAATGAATCCGCGAAACAATCATTTCCAGCGCTGCTTTATTTGAGCCATGGGGAATAATAATGTGCGCTTCACGTCGGGTCGGTTCAACAAATTTCTTATACATCGGACGCACAAATTTACTATACTGCTCAATCACGCTGTCAATTGTCCGCCCACGCTCGCTAATATCGCGTTTCAGCCGGCGCATCAAGCGAATATCTCCTGCCGTATCGACAAAAATTCGTAATGCCATCTGACGGCACATCTTTTCGTCATAGAGACCAAAAATTCCTTCAACCACCATAATCTGCGCCGGTGCCACGGTAATACTGTCGGTTTTGCGGGTATGCGTCGCAAAATCATACTGCGGCATTTCAATCGGTACGCCATGTGCCAAATCATCAAATTGTTTAACCATCAGTTTCCAATCCAGCGCATCCGGATGGTCAAAATTGATTTTATCGCGGTCTTCCATAGTCAAATTGGAACGATCAACGTAATAGTTGTCCTGCATAAAGATCGTAACATTTTCCGCACCAACTGCATGGATAATCTGTTCGGTAACCGTTGATTTCCCGGATCCCGAGCCGCCGGCAACACCAATAATAAATGGTTTCATGTCACACCTCATCAAAATATTGTGCCACCGATAATTCCTCATTATTGAGCGCTGCCCGAATCCGCGTGACAATCATTTCCAACGCGGCTTTATTGGCACCGTGCGGAATAATGATATGGGCATTACGTTTGGTTGGTTCAATAAACTGGCGGTGCATCGGACGAACTGATTCCAGATATTGCTTAATCACCGACTCAGTCGAGCGTCCACGCTCTTTAATATCGCGTTCCAAGCGGCGAATAAAGCGAATATCATCGGCGGTATCAACAAAAATCCGCAAGCTCATATGACTGCGAATATCGGCATCCAGTAATGTAAATAAACCCTCAATTACGATAATTGGTGCCGGCAAAACCGTGATGGTTTTATCGCTGCGAGTATCAATCGTGAAATCATAGGTTGGCATCTCAATTGGTAGCCCGTTGGCGAGATCATCAACTTGTTTACGCATCAGTTCCCAATCAAAGGCATCCGGATGGTCAAAATTAACCTTCCGCCGCTGCTCCGGAGTTAAATGGCCAAGATCACGATAATAATTGTCCTGCATCAAAATCGCGACCTGCTCGCTGCCGATCGCATTGACAATATGCTCAGTAACGGTTGATTTTCCCGATCCGGAGCCACCTGCAACACCAATAATAAAACTATTCATTTTCAACCCTTTCACTTGACTTTTGTAACTGCTCACACATAACCCATAATTGCTGGAGTACAACGCAAAAACTAGGCGCAAGGTGACGCCGTGTACAATAAAAGTACATAAGGAGCCTTGCAACAACGTTATTGCGAAGTAGTCCAAACAATTGTTAATTTTTAAACATTAAATCGCGTAATACCTTAAGCTCATCCCGACATTTTGCCGCTGCTTCGTATTCGAGATTCATGGCATGATCTTTCATGCGTTTCTCAACCTGTTTCATCAATTTGGTTAATTCTTTTTCACTTAAATGTTCCGGCAGTTTTACTTCAAATTTGTCGGCTATCGCCTCTTTATATACCCCATCAATAATATCATTCACCGGTTTCATAACCGTTTGCGGGGTAATTGAGTGCAACTGATTATGTGCCTCCTGCTTTGCGCGCCGGCGCGCAGTTTCATCAATCGCCAGTTGCATTGCCGGCGTTATTTTATCGGCATAAAAAATTGCCCGTCCTTCACTATTACGCGCCGCCCGTCCGATAGTTTGAATTAATGACCGCCCAGAGCGCAAAAAACCTTCTTTATCGGCATCAAACACCGCCACCAAACTAACTTCCGGCATATCCAGCCCCTCACGCAGCAAGTTGACACCGACCAAGACATCAAACACCCCCAAGCGCAAATCACGAATAATCTCGACCCGTTCAACGGTATCAATATCTGAATGTAAATAGCGAACCTTAATCCCATTTTCAGTATAAAATTCACTCAAGCGTTCCGACATTTTCTTGGTTAAAGTTGTCACCAACACCCGCTGTCCTTTTTCGCGGCAGTGTTTGACCTCTTTTAATAAATCATCAACCTGAAATTCCACCGGGCGCACTTCAATAATCGGGTCCAATAAGCCGGTTGGGCGAACGACCTGCTCAACCAAATTATCCTGATGTTCCTCTTCATATTTACCGGGAGTTGCCGACACCATTATCGTCTGCGGCATCCGGCTTTCAAATTCCTCAAACCGTAGCGGTCGATTATCCATCGCCGAAGGTAGCCTGAACCCGTAATCAACCAAATTCTGTTTACGGGCGCGATCGCCATTATACATCCCGCCAATTTGCGAAATAGTAACATGCGATTCATCAATGAATAATAAGCTATTTGCCGGTAAATAATCAATCAAGGTTGGCGGTGGTTCACCGGGAGCTCGGCCGGTTAAATGTCGCGAATAGTTTTCAATCCCTTTACAAAAACCAATTTCAGTGAGCATTTCCAGATCAAATTCAGTCCGCTGTTTAATCCGGTAGGCTTCAATGGTCTTACCGGCGGCTTCATATTCTTTGATTCGTTTTTCCAGTTCAACTTTAATTTTTTCGCACGCCGCCATAACCGTTTCCCGCGGTGTGACATAATGCGAAGAGGGGAAGACCGTAAAGCGGCTCAAGCGTTGTTCAACCTTACCGGTGAGCGGATCAAACAGAAATATTCCGTCAATTTCATCGTCAAATAAACTAATTCGTACGGCCTTATCGTAATACTCGGCAGGGAATACGTCAATGGTATCGCCGCGCACACGAAAAGTTCCGCGCTTAAATTCCATTTCGGCACGCTGATACTGCATGCTGGCTAACTGGCGAATGATTGCCGATTGTTCCATTTTTTCGGCTTCTTTAACATGGAGAATCATCTTTTGGTAGGCTGCTTCGTCCCCGATCCCGTAAATTGCCGAAACGGTAGCAACAATAATTACATCATCGCGTTCCAATAACGATTTGGTTGCCGACAAGCGCATTTGTTCAATATGTTCATTGATTGCCGAGTCTTTCTCAATAAATAAATCTTTATGTGGAACATAGGCTTCCGGTTGGTAATAATCATAATAAGAAACAAAATATTCCACTGCATTTTCGGGAAAAAAATCACGAAATTCGGCATATAATTGCGCTGCCAGTGTTTTATTATGTACCATAATTAACGCCGAGCGTCCGGTGCGCGCAATGATATTGGCCATGGTGTAGGTTTTACCGCTACCGGTAACCCCGAGCAGGGTTTGATATTGCAGACCATCCGCCAAACCATCGGTTAAACCGTCAATGGCAGTGGGTTGATCTCCGGCAGGAGCAAAAGGTTGATGCAGGATAAAAGGGCTATTGGGATATTGAAGGATGTTCATAAATTTTATTATTCGTACTCAGATACAAGCTTAAATTCTGGATTAGACATTAATTAAAAGAAGCTAAAGACTATATTCTAATAGATTTATCATTTTTAGTTGGTGAATCTGTTTGACTATAGCAAATACAGGCTAAAGGATAACATAAATAGCTACAATTATTGCAGAAATAATTGCTATAATCTGCATTTAAATCCAACCGTCCTAAAATAAAATTAATACCAGCGAATTTTTGCCCGCGCTACCAGCAGTTGCAGGATAAAAAATATATTTTCTCAGGAGTTAGCATGGCACAACTAGCAGATTCTTTAACCGACAGATTGCAAATGTATGAGCAGGAAGTTTTACTCAAATACCAAATTTTTAACGGTTTGTTTCTAGGCTTACCGTTTGCCGACCCAGATCAGGCTGGTGCCAGATTACCGATTTTTGCCAAAATGGCGGAAGAATGGTTAAGCGCCGGAAAAACTGCACCACAGATTGTCAGCGATTTTCTGGCATTGATTGCCGTTAGCCGCGAACGGCACCATGGCTTATTATTCAAATTCATTCAATTTATCGAACGCCAAGTGGTGCTATTTGATGCGCTGGAAGATGCCGCATTTGCCAGTGTTCGCGATATGGCGGGAAAAGGCAGTATCAATTATTTGCTGCAACAGCTACAGGAACAACCACCCCAGCTAGAACAACAATTACGCAGCCTATTATACAACTACAAAACCCGGCTGGTTCTAACCGCTCACCCGACACAATTTTATCCCAATTCGATTCTGGCGATTATTGCCAATCTGATTCCGGCAATTGAAAAAAATGATATTCAGGAAATTCACAATCTATTTTTACAGATGGGAATGACTCGTTTCGGCAATTCAAAAAAACCAACGCCATTAGAGGAAGCCGGCAGTGTCATCTGGTATCTCGAGCATATTTTTTATAACGTCCTGCCGCTGATACAAAATAACCTATCGCCACACACCGTTAATCTGGAATTGGGTTTTTGGCCCGGTGGCGATCGCGATGGCAATCCATTTGTTACCGCCGAAGTTACCATGCAAGTTGCGGCAAAATTACGCAATGCCCTCCACCGCTTATACTATCAAGACCTACAGAAATTAAAAAATCGTCTGACTTTTCCGCAAGTACAGGAAAAACTGACGACTATTGCTGCCTGCATCCGCCAGGATAGCTATTCAACCCCCGATCTGCTGATTCAGGAATTAGAATCGGTAGTGAGACTGCTGAAAAAAAATTATCTGGGGCTATTTGTCAATGAAGTGCGTAATCTGATTCTCAAAGTTAAATTATTCCGGTTTCATTTTGCCAAGCTGGATATCCGCCAAGACAGCAGCATTCATCGGCAGGCAATCAGCGAGATTTTTGCTTGCCGCGAAATCAGCAGCAACTACTTGCAGCTTGATGATAATGCCCGCTGCGAATTGCTATTAACAAACCTCAATAAACCAATCCTGCGCAATGATTCGGCCAAGACCTCGCCGGAAACCTGGGAATTGATTTCAACCCTCAAAACTGTCGCCATGATTCAAAAAACCAACGGTCATCAAGCCATTGAGCGTTACATCATCAGTAACACCAATTCGGTAAGCAGTGTGCTGGAAATTCTGTGGTTAATTAGCCAAATCAATCATAGCTGCAGCGATAAAAAACTGCAACTTCAGATTATTCCGTTATTTGAAACCATTGATGATCTGGCTCATGCCGAAATGATTATGCAAACCTTATTCAATACTCCGGCCTACCGCAGCAATCTGGCATTAGCAGCAGACTGTCAAACGATTATGCTCGGTTTCTCGGATGGAACTAAAGATGGCGGTTATCTGATGGCAAATTGGGCGATTTTTCAAGCCAAAAAACGTTTGAGTACTCTAGCGGCTGCCCATGGTATTAATGTGGTATTTTTCGATGGACGCGGTGGACCGCCGTCACGGGGTGGTGGTGAAACTTATTCATTCTATCAAAGTTTGGCGCAGGAGATTGCCGATCATGAAATCCAGCTCACCATTCAGGGACAAACGATTTCCGCTAACTTTGGAACAATTCCGTCAGCAAAATTTAATCTGGAACATCTGCTAAGTGCCGGTTTAAATGGACGTTTACTGACTTCGGAAAATAGTACCTTAACCGTCGAGTCAAGCGCGGTAATTGATCAACTGGCAGAATATTCATATCTGGCATATCAGGAATTACGCAACCATCCGCGTTTTATTGACTATCTTGAACAAATAACTCCGCTGAAATACCTCTCCGAAACCAATATCGGTTCCCGTCCGGCAAAACGCAAAAGCACCAGCAAATTACAACTAGAAGACCTGCGGGCAATTCCATTTGGCGGCGCATGGATGCAAATGAAGCAAAATATCCTGGGCTACTATGGAATCGGCAGTGCACTGAAAAAATTGCTCGATGAAAATCCAAAGAATGTTGCCCGGTTGCGCCAGTTGTATCAGTCGTCATTGCTATTTAAAGGGCTACTGGATAATGCCATGCAAAGTTTGGCGCATACTGATTTTTCAATCAGTCGCCATCTACAGCAGGATGAAATTTTTGGTGAATTTTGGCAAAAAATTTATAGTGAAGCGCAACTTAGCCAGCATCTATTATTGATAATCAGTGGCCATGATCAATTAATCGCCAGCGATCCAATTAAACATAAATCAATCCAATTCCGTGAGCAAATCGTGCGCCCGCTGGTACTAATCCAGCAATATGCACTGGATGCGCTTCGCCACTTAGAAAGTGACGATCCACAGCGGGTAGTATATGAAAAGCTGGTCAGCAAAACTTTGGCGGCATCAATCAATGCCAGCCGTAATTCGATTTA
>CAZATM010000038.1:0-4459 GCA_964488065.1 uncultured Neisseria sp. | reverse complement strand
TGCCGTCTATTATGCCAGCAACCAAAGGCGTGATCCAGAACGGCTAAAATGGTGGAATTGGAAAGACTAAATATGTTAGATGACAATATCGAATTTAACATCCTCCAACTTTTACTATCTCAACATTTCGGTGCTAAAATTTCAGATTTGATTATTGAAAATGAAAGCATGAGTTATAATGCCTGTCGATTTAACATAAATAATCTGAAATTTATATACAGATCCGCAAAAATTACTCCTCGCAAAATTGGGCAATTTGTCACAGTCTGGAAAAGAAATAATACTAGTATAACTGTACCTTTTAGCCTCAATGACCATCTAGACTATTATTTAATTTCAGCACAGAATGATTCGGAGTTAGGTTATTTCATTTTTCCTGCAGCAGCAATGTGTACCAAGAATATCCTCGCAGATCTAAACGAGTCTGGTGGCAAAAGAGGATTTAGAATTTATCCCCCATGGGATAAACCAACCAGTAAACAGGCAGTTAAAACTCAGAAATGGCAAAACAATTATTTTTTTGACTATCGCAATCCCGTGGGGAGTCAGAAACAATTTAATGAATATTTTAACTGTTCATAAAATTGCGCCTGAAAATAATCTTATCCTTCTGAATCACATAAATTATAAGCGATTGATAAAATCCAATTGTTCAACCGCGGTCAATATGTTGGCAAACACATTAAAATCGCTGGTAAAAACCGCAGCATTGGCCTGTAAATACCATTTTAAATGTTTACGGGCAATCCGCACCCCCATATATTCACCATAGTGTTGATGAATTAATTCAATATGCTGAAAAATAATTGCCTTTAATTCGCAACGTTCAATTTTGGGCGCATAGCTACCGTTAGTTAAATACTCACGAATTTGCTGGAATAACCACGGCTGCCCCAGTGCGCCTCTCCCAATATATAAGCCATCACAAGCCGTATAGTCAAGAACATCGCTAGCTTTCTCTGGAGTCGTAATATCGCCATTGGCATAAACCGGAATTGCTACCTGCCGTTTGACTTGACGAATGAGTTGGTAACTCGCCGTCCCCTTATAAAATTGTTCGCGGGTGCGGCCATGAATGGCCAAGCGTTGAATCCCGTTATATTCGGCAATTGCGGCAATATTGGCGATGTTTTTATCTTCCTCACTCCACCCCAAGCGAGTTTTTAAATAAACCGGAATCTTCACCGCCGCTACCGCAGCAGAGATAATGGCTTCAACTAATGCTTCATCCCTAAGAAGTGCCGAACCAGCTAAAACATTGCAGACTTTTTTTGCCGGACACCCCATATTGATTTCAACTGCACTGGCTCCTTGTTCTGCCACATAGGCTGCGGCACTAGCAACACTCTGCGGATCAGCACCGGCAATTTGAATCACACTCGTCGCTTCACTAGTTGCATTTTTAAACCGCCACCGACTTTTATCACTATCCCAAAACTGTGACTGACTGGTAATCATCTCTGAGATTGCCGCATCGGCACCATTTTGAATGGTAATAAATCGGGTTGGGGCATCGGTAATACCCGCCATCGGCGATAGAATTAGTTGTGGAATTGACATATAATTTACTTTAAAATTTAACGTTACGTATGACAAAAAATTTAGCGCTAAAATATCGGAGCGGGCGTAACATCAATTAAAATAATTACCATCGAAATGCTCTTCTCGGTAACAACGAACTACAAATACCAGTTGGAGACGGAATTATAACATGCACTAGTAGAGCGCTAATTCGGAAAAGAATTTGCTAATCACTAAAATTTGCTACAATTATGTCCAATAATTCTAGTCAACTAAATATTTTTGGAAAAAATAATGTCTGCAAACTTCAAACTGAATCGCCAAGAACGAAAAATCGTCAGCCTCGCCGCGCTGGGCGGAATGCTCGAATTTTACGATTTTATTATTTATGGAATCTTTTCGGTTTATTTTGCCCACCAATTTTTCCCTGCACAAAATGCACTATTAACGATCATTGAAAGCTATGTCGTCTTTGTGTTGGGGTATATTGCCCGCCCATTTGGTGGAATCCTATTTAGCCATGTCGGGGATGAGCACGGGCGTAAAAAAGTATTGATAATTACCATTATTCTGATGGGTGCTTCTTCGTTGGGAATTGGCGTGCTGCCAACCTATGACACCATTGGAATTGCGGCGCCGATTGGTTTACTGCTGCTGCGGTTATTGCAGGGCATTGCCTTGGGTGGCGAGCTGCCAAGTACCTATGTCTATATCAGCGAAACTATGCCAAGCAAACGCGGCAGCGGATTTGGGCTAACGATGGTCGGAGTCAATGCCGGATTATTACTGGGAATGTTTATCAATCAATTGCTGAATCTCATTTACAACCCGCAGCAATTAACCGCTTTTGGCTGGCGAATTCCATTTATCTTTGGTGGTGCACTATGTATTATCAGCTATAAAATTCGTAAAACCTTGCAGGAAACTGCCGAATTCAACCGGATTCACGACAAACCCGAATTTCCGCTGCTGTATCTGTTTAAGCATCATTTTATTACCACTATTTCTGGGATGCTAATGACTGCGATTATGTCGGGATTAGTGGTTACTGCGATAATATTTATGCCGACCTATCTCCACCAGATTTTAGGGGTTGATAATCAACGAATCAGTAAATTAATGCCGGTGGTTATGGGACTAAATTTGCTGGCGATTTTTTACGCCGGAAAGATTGCCAACTATACCCCGCCAGCTAAAATTTGTCGTAATCTACTACTATCTTCAATAATTCTGGTACCGTTGAGTTATTGGCTAATTAGTCACGGTTTTATTACATTGGGCGTGGCAATTCTTTGTATTTTAGAAGGCATCGCGGCAATGATCATCCCATTATTAGTCAGCAGCTTATTCCCAACTAAAATCCGCTTAACCGGAGTTGCCATGAGTTATAACCTCGGCTTCACGCTCTTTGGCGGCTTGGCGCCAATTATCATCAGCAGTGCCATCAAATCCGGCAGCAATGCTTATACCACGCCGAGTTATTACTTATTGGGAATAATTGTCATTGCTGCAATTGGCTTGATTTATGCCAGAAAACACAGCCAAATAAAAATAGATTAATATGTAAATTGATATGATCTAACGAACTTGCCCGCTGCCACGCACAATCCATTTATAACTAGTCAATTCGGCTAATGCCATCGGTCCGCGGGCATGGAGTTTTTGTGTACTTATCCCGATTTCGGCACCCAAACCAAATTCTCCGCCATCGGTAAAGGCGGTTGAAGCATTAACATAAACTACCGCGGCATCAACCTGATTGATAAATTTCTCGACAACCGCCATATCGCTAGCTAAAACCGCTTCACTGTGCCCCGAGCTATAACGCTGGATATGACGCAGTGCCTCATCGACATCATTAACCGTTTTAATTGCCAGTTTATAATCTAAAAACTCCTGCCCATAGACCTCATCACTGGCTGCTTGCAATAAATTCGCCGGATAGTGTCCCTGTAAAGCGGCAAAACTTTCCTTATCGGCATAAATTAGCACCTTCTTATCAGCCAGCAACTTTACCAATTGCGGTAAATCATTAAGACGCTGAGAATGAATCAATAAAGTATCTAAAGCATTACAGACACTAACCCGCCGGGTTTTGGCATTATTGATAACCTTCGCCGCTAGCTCGACATCACCACTGAGATCAAAATAATTATGAACAATTCCCGCACCGGTTTCAATCACCGGAATTCTGGCATTTTCACGAACAAAATTGATTAATCCCTGGCTGCCGCGCGGAATGCAAACATCAATTAAACCAACCGCATTCAATAAATCATAGACCGCTTCGCGCTGGGGCGGCATTAAAAATACCACATCCGGACTTAATTTATATTCAGTCAGAGTGTCCTGAATCAGACTAACAAAAATCCGGTTTGAATGTTCTGCTTCTTTACCACCTTTCAAAACTACCGCATTACCGGATTTAAACCCAAGGCTAAAGACATCGATGGTAACATTCGGACGCGCTTCATAAATTACTGCCACTACTCCCAATGGGACGCTGATTTTAGTCAACTCAAGATCATTCGCCAATGTCCGCTGCTCAATAACTTTGCCCAATGGACTGGCTAATCCCGCCACTTTCCGTAAATCTTGCGCGATTCCAGTTATCCGCTCGTGGGTTAACAGCAAGCGATCATAACGTGGATCAGACTTTGCCATCTGTAATAAATCAAGCTGATTGGCAGCAATAATTGCGGCGCTGGCAGCATCAATCCGCTGCGCCAGATTCAATAAAATCTGATTACGCAATTGCGCGCTTAATTGCCCCAGATTGGCGGCAGCCGATTTTACCTGTTCTAATGAACTGATGATGTTTGCGGTCATTAGTTAACTCCTGAGAAAATATATTTTCACTTTGTTAATACTCGCTCCAGACACGCGTGTCTCGCGACGCTGGCTTTCTAAAGATGTAAATTATCATAATCAAGGTGAA
>CAZATM010000037.1:0-8898 GCA_964488065.1 uncultured Neisseria sp. | reverse complement strand
AGCTATTCAAGAAATTTCAAGTAAGAGACCAAAAACAACTGATCAGTAAATTACGGGCTCTCAAATATCATAAAAAAATTCCAGATAAGTTGTTTAAAGATCTACACATTGATTTACAGGTGTTGTGAAGATTTTATTTATTGAATCTTGTTGAAGTTTTTAGTAGTTTTATAAATGGTTGTAAAAAATTACGAGTACTCCGGAGTTATTTTAGGAGTTTTTGTTGCAAATTACAACATGCGGAAGGTGTAAATTTTTGCCACTTTATGCTCATTTAACAATGGTTGCTGCGTTGTTGTTATTTGATAATGATTTGTATTTGTTTAATAAATATGCGGTAACTAGGGTTAAATATTTAATGAGTGGGCGATTTCGCCTACATACAAATACCACTCTTTGCAGTTATAATCTAAGCTGTTTATAATCAATCACAATTTAGCAAACAATAATCACAATCAGGAGTCAAAAATGAAAAAACTACTACTTAGTTTATTGGCAGGTATGGCTGTTAGTGCCTATGCGGATAATGCGTCAGCGACTGCCGCGGGTGATACTGCTAGTCCGGCGTATATTAATGTCAACACTGGGATTGCAAAACTCTACAATTTACCGACCGGTTCATGGGCGGGCGCAATCAATGCCGGTTATAATTTCAATCAGGCTCTGGCAATTGAAGTTGGCTATAACTTGTTACCAAGCTCCCAATTCGGAACAACTGTTACCGAGAATGTTTTTGATGTAGCGGTAAAAGGAACCCTACCGTTAACCGAGATGTTCTCATTATACGGACGATTGGGAGTTGGTATTGGTAATAACAATTGGAGTGGCACTGCTCCGGCCGGTAACTGTGTATTATGTACTAGTGGGTTGAGTAGTACTTATGGAGTAGGTTTAGCCGGAATTGGCGCATCGTTTAAATTAAGCCAGCACTTTGATTTACGGGTTGAAGATTATGCTTTAGTTCCATTCCAAAACACTTATACCGGAACTGCCAATGTAGTTACCGGCGGTGTGCAATATAATTTTTAACTTTAGGAAATTAGTAATGCTAGTCGTGATACATATTTTCATGTTCTACTTGTATTATGAGCTAACGATTTTCATTTAATTACAAAATAATAGGAAATTAAAATGATAAACAAATATTTAACATATTTAATTATTGCGCTGTCAATACTGGTTTTAACTGCTTGTAGTGGCAGTGGTCAGTGTGCCGACCCCAACGCCACACAAATGGTATATCTGGATCCTAATGGTGGCGGGATTAGCAATGGTCAGATAAATGTATCGGTTACGCCGGTGATTAAACTCAAGTTTACGGCGCTGATGGATCCGACTACTGTCAATACCACGACAGTTTTGCTGTCAACAAGTCCGTTAACTAGTGAACTAAGCAAGACTCAGAATGGCAGCGAGTTCGTGGCCATCACTTCGCCAACGACCAGCGACAATCTGACTTTTAGTTTTTCGCCGATTAATCGTCTAAGTGAAAACACGCAGTATTACATTACCGTACAGAACACTAAGACCGCGGTGAGTATCACGGTAAATGGACAATTTGGTTTTACTACCGGCGATGATGTTGTCCCTAGTGTTAGTTTGCAAACGCCAATAAGTGGCAGTAGCGGCGTGTCCCTAACGCCAGCTATCAGCCTGCTATTTAGCGAATCGGTAACCGGAGTTAACCCGCAAAATGTATCATTACATGCTAATTCTATTAATGGTAATCCGGTGACTATCAGTGGAATTACTACTGGCGCGGGTAATAACCTTTATACCTTAAATCTGGCTGAATCATTGGCAAGTAGCACGACTTATTATTTAGTAGTGGAAAGTGTTATCTGTGATATGGCAAATCCGCCCAATCGACTGGCAACCTCGGTATTTAATTTTACTACCGGTGATTTTATTGCACCACAGGTAACTCTGCTTACTCCACAAAATAATTCAACCGGCGTGTCTCTAACGCCAGCTATCAGCCTGCTATTTAGCGAGTCGGTAACTGGGGTTAATCCGCAAAATATATCATTACATGTCGGCTCTGCCAATGGCAATCCGGTGACTATTAGTGGAGTTACTGCTGGTACTGGTAATCTTTATACTTTAAACTTAGCAGAATCGCTAGCTGGCAGTACGATTTATTATTTGGTAGTGGAAAGTGTTATTAGTGATACGGCAACTCCACCCAATCAACTGGCAACCACGGTATTTAATTTTACTACCGGAGATTTTATTGCGCCGCAGGCGGTCATGCTAAATCCGCAAAACAATTCAACTGGAATACCGGTGTCAACAGTTATTCATCTGCAATTTAGCGAGTCGGTGCAAAATGTTAGTAGTTCTAGTTTAACGTTGCATGCTGAAAGTTCCGGTGGTTTAATAGTTACTGCAGATATTACTAATCCCAGCGGTAATCAGCGCGATTATTATCTAACTCCGCGCACCAATCTGACCAACCGTACTCATTATTATGTGACGGTAAACAGCAGTATTACCGATTTAGCGGGAAATGCAGTAAATGATACCATATTTAATTTCACTACTGTCTGGCAATACGCCTATATTACCAATAATGAAAGCAATAATTATACCCAATGCGCGGTTACCCGGGATGGCATAATTGAGTCGGCTAGCTGTACCAACATCACCCCGAGCGGGAGTGGTGCGTTAAATGTTCCTACTGGAATAGCTTTTATTGGAAATTATGCCTATATTAACAATGGCGGCGGTAATAGTTATACACAATGTGCGGTTGGTGCGTTGGGCATTGAATCGGCAACCTGCAATACTATAACGCCAACCGGAGCCGGTGCATTAAATGTGCCGGGCGGAATTACATTTTATGGTAATTACGGCTATATTGCCAATGTTGATGGTAATAGCTATACCCAATGCTCAGTTGATAGTAGTGGTGTGCTGCAAATCGCCAGTTGTAACACTGTAACTCCAAGCGGTGGCGGCGCGCTAAATGTACCACGCAGTATTGGTTTTAGCGGTACTTATGCCTATATTGTCAATGGCGGTGATGATAGTTATACCCAGTGTAATGTAACGGCTTCCGGCATCGATTCAGGTAGTTGTACCAATATTACGCCGGTTGGAGCGGGCGCATTACGTGGTCCTTATGAAATTGCTTTTAATGGAAATTTTGCCTATTTTACCAACGGGTTTAGCAACCAACCGGAAGATAGCTATACTCAATGTAGTGTTACTAATGGTCTGATTGATCCAACTAGTTGCAATACGGTAACCCCAGTTAGCCCCGGTGCGTTAATGATTCCAGTGGGAATTGCCTTCAGTGGGTCGTATGTCTATATGGTTAATCACGCGAATGATGCCGGACTTCCACCACTTGGCGGTAATTATACCCAATGCAGTGTTAACGGTTCAGGGATTGATGCGGCAAGTTGCAATACTATTGCTTTACCAACCGGAGTGTTAAATCTTCCGGGCGGAATTGCCATTCATTAAGTGTAGCTATGAAAAAATGGGGCTTATTATAGCCCCATTTTTTTATTCATCAGTTACACAGCCAAGGCTGGCAGATTGAACATTTTTGATAAATTTGTATAGTGTTCCAGATGTCGCACGATAGGCTGGCGCAACCCATGCTTTACGGCGTTCAGTTAATTCTGCATCACTAATTTCGACATTAATCGTGCGTTTCGAGGCATCAATCGCAATAATATCACCGTCGTGCACCAAGGCGATGTTGCCGCCAACTTGTGCTTCCGGTGTAATATGACCAATAATGAAACCATGCGAGCCACCAGAGAACCGTCCATCGGTAATTAAGGCAACGTCCTTACCCAATCCGGCACCCATAATCGCCGAGGTTGGTTTCAACATTTCCGGCATTCCCGGACCACCCTTAGGTCCTTGATAGCGAATTACCAGTACGTCACCTTTTTGGATTTTTTTGTTTTCCAGGGCATGGATCAAATCATCTTCGGTGTCAAAGCAACGTGCGGTTCCGCGGAAAACCAGACCTTCTTTACCGGTGATTTTTGCGACAGATCCTTCGGATGCCAAGTTACCAAATAAAATCTGGATATGCCCATCGGCTTTGATCGGTTTATCCAGTGGTTGTAACAAATCCTGATCAGCCGGTAAATCCGCTAAGTCTTTTAGATTCTCGGCAATTGTTTTACCGGTAACGGTTAGGCAATCACCATGAAGCATACCGTGTTTAAGCATAAATTTCATTACTGCCGGAGTTCCGCCCAAGGCATGCAAATCGGCCATCACGTATTTACCGCTGGGTTTGAAATCCGCCAGCATCGGAGTTTTATCTGTGATTTTTTGAATATCTTCCAGCGTGAAATCAATTTTAGCAGTTCGCGCCATTGCGATTAAATGTAGAACAGCATTGGTTGAACCACCCAGTATTGTTACCAAAGCAAAGGCATTTTCAAAGGATTTTTTGGATAAAATGTCGCTAGGTTTAATGTCTTTTTCCAGGAGATTTTTCAGCGCGGCACCCGCACTGTAACATTCTGCCATTTTTGCCGGATGCGTCGCTGAAATTGAGGAACTATAAGGTAATGACAGCCCCAAGGCTTCAATTGCGCAGGCCATGGTATTGGCAGTGTACATTCCGCCACAGGCCCCCGCGCCTGGGCAAGCGTGTTTGACAATTCCTTGGCGCTCTTCTTCGCTAATCTTGCCGGCTAAATATTCACCATAGGCTTGGAAAGCCGAAACCACATCCAGCAATTTACCATTGTATTCGCCGGCTTTAATAGTTCCACCATAAATCATAATGCTCGGACGGTTTAAGCGAATCATGGCCATGGCACAACCGGGCATGTTTTTATCACAACCGGGTAGGGTAATCATTCCGTCATACCATTGGGCGCCCATGATAGTTTCCATTGAATCGGCAATGATTTCGCGTGATTGCAGCGAATAACGCATACCATCGGTTCCCATCGAGATTCCATCACTAACCCCGACAGTATTAAAACGCATTCCGACCATTTCGGAAGCAACCACACCTTTTTTTACTTCTTCAGCTAAAGTTAGCAGATGCATATTGCAGGGATTACCTTCATACCACACGCTACCAATCCCGATTTGTGGTTTTGGCATATCGGCATCGGTCATTCCAGTTGCATATAACATTGCCTGTGACGCACCCTGTGAAATGTCGCCGGTGATAATGTCGCTATATTTATTTAGTTTATTGGTCATAACTAGTTCCTATTGTTAATTAAAATCCGTTGTAGGCTTCGGTAAAGGCTTCAATTGAGGCCTGAATAATATCCGGTGATGTTCCACTTCCCAGTGAGTTGCTGGAACCTTTTTGTAACTTCATTTCAACATAAACGTTGGCTTCAGTTCCCTGTCCGCGAATCTCTACTTTATAATCGGTCAGTTTAAAGGTTAAAGTTTCTTTGCAGGCATGGGTTAAGGCTTTGATTATCGCATCAACCGGACCGGTTCCTTCACCGTCAGCGGTAAATTCGGCACCAGCAATATTGACTTTAACCGAGGCTATTGCTGGTTTATCCATCTCGGTTTTAACTGAGAAATCAACTACCGAGAATACTGCTGGTTTTTTATGTACCGGCGATTCCAGCACGCTTTGGATGCTGTCCTGTAAATCGGCGATGGTGATTTCTTTACCTTTGTGGATCATTTTGGCTAACGATAGGTGAATTTTATTTAGATAATCTTCACCGTAATCGGCAGCAAATAATTTTTTAATTTCAGTGGCGATTTGTTCTTTAGTTGGCTCAGTCTTGAATAAAATATCTGATTTTTCAACAAAGACCATACTCTTGCCGTCAAAGAAACCATTTTGATATAAATCAAAAAATTCACCGGTTTTCGGATAAATGGTTGGTGGTTTAATCGCGGCTTTTAATACCACTTGCGGGTCTTTTAAGCCATCACCGGTTAAAATACACAAAATTTTAGCATTGGCCTCGATTTTGCCGCGATTGATGAGTTTCTGTACGCCGGCAACCGTTGCCGAAGCTGAACTTTCGGCAAACACACCATCGGCTTTTGCCATCCGGTGCTGGGCTTCTAAGATTTCATTGTCGGTTACTGAGACTGCAAAACCACCGGTGTTATTAATTGCTTCGAGTGCTTTTAAGCCATCAATCGGATTGGATACCGCAATTGCTGAAGCCAAAGTATTAATACTCGGCAATACCTGAATATCGCTGCGGTTTTCTTCAAAACTGTTTACGACGGCTTGCGCGCCGGTGGCCTGAACCCCAATAAATTTCGGCAGCCGATCAATCAAGCCCAATTTATAATAATCCATAAATCCTTTATAATAGCCACCGATATTGGTTCCGCAACCAATTGGTACAACTATATAATCTGGCACCTGAAATAACATCTGATCAATTACTTCAAACGCTCCGCTTTTAGCTCCTTCCAGACGGAAAGCATAATCTCCAGCCAAATAAAAGCCCATTTCCACGGCAATTTTATAGGCAAGATCAGCAGCATCATTATAAGTACCTTTAACTTGGACGATATGACCGCCAAATGCCAATACTTGAGATAATTTACCCGGCGGCACACCTTCAGGGACCAAAATAAAGCATGGGATTCCGGCTGCGGCAGCGTAACAAGCACAAGATGCTGCCATGTTTCCGGTTGAAGCAAGGATAATCGCTTTCGCGCCCTTTTCTTTAGCAACCGAAATTTCCACCGCTGTTCCACGATCCTTAAACGAACCGGTTGGATTTTTTCCTTCCAGTTTCAATAATAACTGAACGCCCATCTCTTTGCCGAGTTTACGACTTTTTACTAGTGGGGTAACGCTTTCACGCAGGGTAACAAATTCGGTTTGTTTTTCAATTGGCAATAATGGCAGATATTTCAATAAATTCGGCGGTGATTGGCGAAAATAATCAAGATTGATTTTACTTTTGATTTCTTCGAGATCCATGACCACTTCCCAGGGTGTGGTTTCCCCAGTAAAGACCATATTGGTCGGGTTAACCGTTTCCTTGGTTACAAAGTCACGCAAATAATACATTGGTGGCGGCTCCTTTTATTATGATAATCATTAAGATAAACAATAATTTTATCACATAGTTGTGTAATATCAGCTTAAATCACTTGATTTATCGCAAATTTGTTCATCAACTATCGTTAATATTGCCGAGTCTGACGAGCATAGATTTAAAAGCCAAGACCAACCATGAAGACAGTTAGGGTTAAGAGAGATAAGATTGTCCCCAAAATTGCGCTACTGGTACTTTCCACGGTTAACGTATCGTATTTTAGGGCAAACATCGTCGTCATCGTTGCAGTTGGCATCGCGCACAGTAATATAGCTTCCTTGGCAAAAATTCCCTTAACACTAAAAACTATTACCAGTAGCAGCATGATTAATGGATGAAGGATATTTTTGAGAAATAAATTGATTACTACCAAGCGGCTAAATTTAATGGCAAAGCTTGACATGATTAAACCCAGCGCAAATAATGAAACACCTGAAGTGGTTGATCCGATTAAGCCCAGAGAGTCTTTGGCAATTTCCGGTAAATGTAAACCACATAGTGAATAAATCGTTCCGAGAATCGGTGCAAAAACCAGCGGTTTTTTTTAATACCTTGATAATAATCATGGCAATGCTGGTTTGATGATTGTCTTTGCCGCTCAATAAAATCGTCACGATTGGAATCATGATTAAACTAGTGCAAATGTTGCCAATAGCGATTGATAAAAGCGCTTGTTTTCCCAATAACGATGTAAAAATTGGTATTCCCATAAATGCCATATCCGGAAATGAGCAAACAAATGCTCCTTGGGCGCTGGTTGAGTTTTGATATCTTAAAATAAATCGATAAATTAGAAAACTAATTAGATACATGCCCATCAGCCCAAGCCAAAATGCAATGACAAAGGAGCCATTGAGCAAATCTTCAGGCTTGCTGGTTGCAGTTAACACAAATAAACCGCATGGGAAACTAAAACTCATGACATAGGTTGCCAGACTATGACTGTGTTTATTGTCAACGATTTTCTTAAACCCCGCCAACCAGCCAAGAAAAATGACAAAGGCTACCGGAATTATAGACAGCAAAATTTGGTGTAATGATTGCAGCATAGGTCTCTCCATAGTAAATTATTTTGCACAGCGTCTTGATAAATAATTGAAATTGAGCACAACTAATGATTGTTCTAGCTAAGATGTGAATGTGTGTGTCACATTATTCTATCGCTGGGTTATCACGATTATAGCAGTAACTCATTTGTTTTAATAATGTTTTTACGTAGAGTTGTTTAGCAATTGCTTTTTGGGTTTGAGTAATTTTAGCCCTTGAAGTATTGACAAAAAGTGTAACATTTTATTGTGAAAAACCACTGATGTAACATGCTTGTCAAATTATTTTCTTCAGTTACACACTAAAAAATAGGTTGGTGTTGTTTAAATGCACACCGCTAAAAATCCTTGCAATTGGCGTGGCAAAAATAATTTTTGTGTTAGCTGAATTTTTATTGGAGGAAAATAGTGGTTCAAATTAAATAATACCGGTAACCAAATTATGCAATGATTTTATGGTTATTTAATCTAATTAAAACAGTGTAATAATTGCAGTATTTTGGTTGCAGTTATTATTGATGGAATGGATTGGGTAAATAAATTCTAATGAAATATTTTACATAGCTACACCTGGATCTAAACAGTAAATACAAGAATTGGCATATAAATATATGCCAATTTTTGTATTGAGAAGAGAGTACGAGATGCCGTAATATTTCGTCATAGCTAGCTCATTTAACCCGAATATAAAAAGCCAATTTGTAAGGAACTCTATCATGAAAAAACGCGTCATAATAACAACTCTGGCAGCGGCATTAGCGGTAGCTGCTTGTAATAGTGGAAATTCGGCACAAAGCACTAGTGCCAGCCCGGTAACATCA
>CAZATM010000036.1:0-6602 GCA_964488065.1 uncultured Neisseria sp. | reverse complement strand
GTGATCCAAGTGAACAGGCTCCGGGGATAATAAATAGAATGGGTTTATTCATAAACAGGATTCCTCTGCTAAAAAAATGGTGGCTTAAAATTAGCCACCATTGTACTAGATGTCATGACTATCGCCGAATTTTTTTACCGTGGTTAGCTGGCTTTCTGCCAAAGATCCGCCGCCAAGCGCCTGATACACACTTACCAGCGCATTTAGCTGTTCAATTTTGGTCTGATTGAGATTTGCTAACGCATAATCAACATTTAGTTGATAGCCTAAAGTATCGGAATATGCGCTGGCACCCATGCGATATTGGTTTTGTGCCAGTGTCAGCAAGCGCTTAGCATTTGTCAGTGCCTGATTTTGATGGTTGCTTACCTGTTGCCAATTGCCATAAGCTGTTAGGGCATTATCAGTTTGGGCAAAAGCATTGCGCACGGTTTGAATATAGTTATAGTATGCCGAATAATAACCGCCCTTGGCTTTATCAATGTCGGTATAAAGCCCGAGATTTAATAGCGGCATTGCTGCGCCCACTTGTGCCGCCCAGAAATTGCCACCGGCATTTAACAAATTACTTAATTGGAGCGATCCTTGCCCCAGCATTCCGGTAAGATTGATTGTTGGGAAAAACTGCGCTGTTACCGCGCCGATATTGGCATTGGCAATTTGCAACTGATATTCGGCAATTGCAACATCCGGGCGTTCCTTAAGGACTTGGGATGGTAAATTGGCAGGGATTATCTGTTGATCTTTAATCGCGGCAAAAGTACTCTGCAGTTTAATTTGACCGGGATTATTATTGGTTAAAATTTGCAGTGCATTTTCGACTTGAGTCAGCGAATTTTTAAGCTGTGGTAATTTGGCTTGAATGTCGTTGATATATTGATCCAATGCGACCAGATTGGTTTCGGCAACGCTGCCGGAATTGTATTGAATCTGATTATACCGGCGCAATTCCTGTGCATCATGTAATAACTGCTGCTGCAACCGCAACTGTTCAGTTAAGCCCAGTAAGTTGAAATAACTGACACTGACCTGACTGACAATTGTTAAACGAGTGGCATTTATTGCTTGTTGTTGCAATTTAACATTTAATTTAGCCAGTTCCTGTTGTTTAATCTGGCTAAAGATATTCAGGCTGTAGCTGGGGATAAACCCTGCCGCGTAGCCATCAAAATTTTGTGGATTATTCAAATTCCCGCCATTGAGCATGGAATTGCCGCTGGTATTGCTGTAACCGGGATTAAATGCCTGTCCGGTAAAGCCAATGGCGCCTAGTGACATAGTCGGTACCCAGCCCATCTGGATTTTGCTTAATGCGGCTTTGGCTTGTAGCGAATTGCCAATCGCGATTTGTAAATTATTATTGTTGGTTAATGCGCTTTTAATCAATTGATTTAATTGCGGATCATTGAATTTTTTCCACCATGCCATGGCGGCAACACTTTCAGTCGGCGTAATCGCTGTTGGCGCATGGGCCCAATTCACTGGCGCATTTAGCTGAGGTTGTTGGTAGCTTGGTCCTAAAAGCCCGCAGCCGGAAAGAAAAACTCCCGCTGCCAGTAAGGTAATGGCTAATTTGTTATTCATGATGGTAATCCTCTAATCTGCAGTATTAATGGTTACTTTGCTGCTGGCACCAACCCGCAACGGATAAGCCGGATTATTATTGACTTTTACCCGCACGGTGAAGCGTTGCGTAACCTTGACCCAATTGCCGGTTGCATTCTCCGCAGGAAGCAGCGAGAAGGTGTTACCGCTGGCATAGCTCAGACTTTGCACCGTACCAGTGTATTTGTGATCATACATATCCAGTTCAATCGTTGCACTCTGCCCAGGCTTAATTCGTTTCAACTGGGTTTCTTTATAGTTGACATCAATCCACCATTTGCTGTTGTCGACCAAACCAAAGATTCTTTGACCCGCTTGCACCAATTCGCCAGTTTGCAGGTTAAGATTGGTAACGTAGCCATCCACTGGTACGCGTAATTCGGTATAACCAGTATTATTGGCAGCATTCTGAACATTGGTTTTGGCAATCGCGATTTGAGTTTGTGCGGTTTGATATTGAATTTTGCTTTGTTCCAATGCGATATTAGCCTGCTCGAGTGTCTGTTTGGCTTGGGTTTCCTGATTTTTATAACGTTCGGCATCTTGCTGAGATCCGGAGTGTTGCAGATATAATCCATTGTAGCGCGTCGCCATTTGCGCGGCAAATTTATAATCTGCCAATGCTTTGGTCTGATTGGCTTTAGCCGCGGTAATTTGTTGCTCAAGGTTTCTAGCTTGCTGGGTGGCTAATTCCATATCTTGTTGAGATTTAGTTAGTTGCAGTTTGTAATCAATCGGATTAATATCCACCAATAAATCACCCTGATGCACCAATTGATTGTTTTCGACATACACTTTATGGATATAGCCGCCAACTTTTGGCGCCATATTAATTAAATTGGCATTAACATAGGCATTATCAGTGGAAGGATATACCTCGCTATAATGATAATAGCCATAAACGCCGCCTACCGCCACCGCCACTAGAGCAATCCCGCCAATGAGATGTTTATTCATGATAATAATTTCCCTATACAATATAATTTATTAAAATTGATTCAGATAATTAATTAGTTCAGCTTTCTAGTGCATGCCACCCATAGAAGCTCCTTTCGGCGGTTTCTTTAGCATAAAAGGTAACCAAATAATTCCTAACAGCAAAAAACCAAATACATAGAACGAATCCAGATAACTAACCAAGGCACCTTGTTTCATGATCTGCATTTGCGCAATCGCCACTTTCATTTGCTCAGTTGTCGGTAAATTTTGCTGCCACCACATAAAGCCTCGCGAATAATAGCTGACATGATTACCCATGTCATGCCAAGTAGTTTGCATTTGGTGCGAAACGATCGTTGCCGATAACGAAGTTCCGATTGAGCTGGCAATATTGCGGAAGAAATTGAAAATTCCGGCAGCATCATTGTGTAAAGATTCCGGTACATCAATAAACACCATCTGCATGGTTGGCACAAATACCGACATCATTCCGGCGCCCTGGATTGCTACTGTTACAATTACCAGCCCCATGCTGACGGTTGGTGCATAAGATGCCAGCATGAAACATGAGGCGGCAAATACCAACAATCCCCAGAAAATAATTTTACGACCATCAAATTTTTGCATCAAAAACATCAGTAGTGGAGCAGAAAGAAAAGCCGCAATCCCCCGTGGGGCGGTAACATAGCCGGCGGTATCAACCGGATAGCCGTAACTTTGTTGCAACATAGTTGGAAAATATGCCATTGAAGCATTTACCATCAAAAAGAATAAAAATATCATTGCACTAGCCAACATCAGATTTTTATAGCCAAAAATTTTGAAATTAATTACCGATTTGCCCAATAAGCCGCGCCAGACGAAGAAGGTTAGCAAGACGATGGCAATAGTCAAGATAATCACCATTTCCATCGAGTCAAACCAATTATTAGTATTACCTTCATCAATAAAATACTCAAATGCTGCTACGCCAATTGCCATGAAAGCAAAGCTGATATAATCAATATTGACTTTTTCAAGGGTTTCCTGTTTCATATACATTAAAATCAAGGTAAAAGCTGCCAGACAAATTGGCACATTGACGTAAAACACCCACCGCCAGCTCATGTTTTCGGCTAAGGCACCGCCAAAAATGGGACCAATGACTGGTCCCATTACCACGCTAAGACTATAGACCATCATGATTTTGGGTTGTTCCTGAGCAGTGAAGTTTTGTGAAATATAGGATTGGGCAACTGCCGGTAAAAATGCACCGCCCACGCCCTGAATCAGGCGAAAAATAATCATTTGGGTTAGCGAAGTTGACATCCCACATAAGACCGAAGCAATCCCAAAAACGGTGGTTGAAATCAAGGTGACTTTTTTCATGCCAAATTTATTGGTGACCAACCCGGTAAGCGGAATACAGACCGCAGCAGCGACAATATAGCTAGTCATCGTCAGTGAAATTTCACTTAAATTTGCCCCCAATGAACCCATGATATTGGGAATAGCCACCGCAACTATCGTCAGATCGACAATCTCGGCTAATGCCAGCAAACTGACGGCATAAGCAACGATGGTACGGTGTTCAAACCAGAAGCTTTTCATGTTGTGGCAACCTTATAAAAATTAGTTTAGCAAAGGACAAAACTTCTCTAAAGATGTATTTTAGTGAAATCTAATATAATTGTCAACATTATTTTAGCAAAATCTAATACAATATTGTCAGGAGCAGAAACTTTGCTGGTTTCTGCAACAGAAATTAATTTGTGAGGAGTAGTTATCATGGCACGCATTGTTATTATCGGTGCCGGAATTGGCGGAATTCCGATGGCCTATGAGCTGAAAGAGGCATTAGGCAGTGAGCATGAAATTATATTAATATCACGGGGTGATAAGTTTAATTTTGTTCCCTCCAACCCGTGGTTGATGGTTAACTGGCGCTCACGGCAGGAGGTTGAATTTACCGTTACCGATTATATTGAAAAAACCGGTGTAAAATTTATCTGTACCGGCGTTAAAAAATTGCAGCCGCAGGAAAATCGTTTGATATTATTTGATGATAACGAATTAAGCTATGACTATTTAATAATTGCTACTGGTCCTAAATTGGCATTTGATGAAATTGAAGGTATGGGGCCGGAATTATACAGTCATTCGGTATGTACGGCAGAGCATGCAACAAAAGCGGCGGCGGGGTGGCAAAAATTACTTGCTAACCCGGGACCAGCGGTGGTGGGAGCCGCCCAAGGCGCATCGTGCTTTGGCCCCGCTTATGAAACGGCGCTGATTATGGATACTGATTTAAAAAACCATGGCTTGCGGGAGCAGGTGCCATTGACTTTTGTTACTTCCGAACCGTATCTTGGGCATTTAGGATTAGGCGGGGTTGGCGAATCTGCTAAATTACTTGAAGAAGAGTTTAGACGGCGGCAGATTAAGTGGATTTGTAATGCGAAGATTACTAAAATTGAAGCTACTCACGTATTGGTTGATGAATATAATCCCGATGGCAGTATCAAGCAACAACATATCATTAACAGCTCGTTTAACATGATTTTGCCGGCATTTAAAGGAATTGATGCTTTTGCCGGAATTGAGGGATTAGTGAATCCCCGCGGCTTCATCCTTACCGATAAGCACCAAGCCAATCCTAAATATCCCAATATCTATGCTTTGGGTGTGTGCGTAGCGATTCCACCAGTTGAAGCGACCATAGTCCCAACCGGTGCACCCAAAACCGGATACATGATTGAATCAATGGTAACCGCGATTGCCAGCAATTTAACCGCCGTACTTAATGGTCAGCCGCAGCATACGCAGGCAACTTTAAACACGGTGTGCTTTGCCGATTTTGGCGATGGCGGAACAGCTTTTATCGCGATCCCGCAATTCAAACCGCGCCAATACGATTGGTTTTATGAAGGAAAATTAGTCCATTATGCTAAAGTAGCCTTTGAAAAATATTATACGTACAAAGTCAAACACGGTGTCAGCGAACCATTTTATGAGAAATTTATCATGAAAATGCTGGGGATTATGAAAACCCGCGATGATGATCAGACCAAGGAGCATAATTCATGACCGACATTCATTCACCGATTGGTTTTAATCATGAGATGGCGCAAAAAGTCAGTGCCATGCTGAAACTCATTGATCACCCAGAACGAATGCTAATTTTATGCAATTTGTCAGCCGGCGAAAAATGTGTTTCCGAGTTGGTTGATTTATCCCATCTCAGCCAGTCGGCTTTTTCGCAGCATTTGGCAATTTTGCGCGCTGCTGAATTGGTAAAAGTAAAGCGGGTTGGGCAAACTTTGTACTATTCTATCAATAATGATTTGGTAGTGGTTTTGCTGCTGAACTTAAAAAAACTATTTTGTAACGAGGAGTAACGATGTCAAAAGTTCACTATATTAATGCCGAAGAGTTAAAATCATTGCTGTTAAAAAAGCCGGAACTGACAATTTGTGATGTTCGTGGTAGCGGTGAGTTTAATTCCGGACATATTCCGAATGCGATTAATCTGCCGCTGGGCGAGTTTGAGCGCGGACGGTTTGCCGAAATCAAGAATAAAGACAGTATTGTTTTTCATTGTTTATCCGGAACGCGAACCCGCATGAATGAGTCCAAATTGGTTACTGCGCCGTTTAAAAATATCTACATTTTAAAAAACGGAATTAGCGAATGGAAAAAATCGGGTGGCAGTATGACCGGTAATGGTGCGGTTGGCGGCGGAATATTGAAAAATGTTTTTTCGTTTGTAATCATTGCAGCCGCGGTGTGGTTAACCATGCATTTTTTGAAATAATAACCATTTATCGGCGTAAAGTTTTGACGAAAAATTAAAAGCAAGCTCTAAAATCGACAGAGAACGGAATATTAACCAATAATTTAGAACTTACGCATTGACAACGGATATGATATTATGATTGATATTACGAAAACGCCTTGGAACTTGGATGAAGAAGAAAAGCAAACCCTCAACTGCAAAATGCAATGCAGAAATTTATAGTTCATATTTGATGAGTGAACCGAATAATGCCAGCTGTTTAAGATTGTCAGAAATAATGCCA
>CAZATM010000035.1:0-50164 GCA_964488065.1 uncultured Neisseria sp. | reverse complement strand
CTGCCGTTTTACCATGTCTGTCCGGTGAACATCTATTGATTGATTGTTTTTCTGGATAGCCAATTTCCTTTGCATGGTAGAAACCGGATAAAATCAGTGATTGTTATCTGACAAACCTTCTGTAGGAGGTAGTTTCTATGCATTTACCCATCGAAATAACTAATTTTGAACTGTCAGTGACCGGTCGGGTTTTAATTGCTGATTTTAGTGTGACAATTTATCCGGGGAGCAAAATTGGGATAATCGGCGATAATGGCAGCGGCAAGTCATCATTGCTTAGTGCACTTTATCAGGCACAATTCACCGTAAATCCGGCGATTAATCTGGCGGATGGCATAACCCTTGGTTACGTTCCGCAATTGATTGCTCATGAGAGCTTTAGCGGTGGCGAGCGTTTCAATAATGCGCTATCGCAGGCATTGGCCAACTTTCCCGAATTATTGCTACTGGATGAGCCGACCAACCATCTGGATGGTGATAACCGCCGCGCATTATTTAAACTATTGCGCCATAATCCGGCAACCATGCTGATAGTCAGTCATGATCCGGAACTACTTAATAATTATGTGGATTGTTTATGGCATGTCCATGATGGTAAGGTGACGGTATTTAACGGCAATTATAGCGATTATTGTTGCCAACTGGAACGGCAGCGCGACAAACTCTACCGGCAGATTGATACATTGAAAACACAACAAAAACAGCAGCATCAGTCGTTGATGAAGGAGCAGCAGCGGGCAAAAAATAGCCGTTTGCAGGGTGAGAAGCATATTAGCGAGCGAAAATGGCCAACGATAACTTCAGGTGCCAAAGCCCGGCGGGCTGAAACCACTGCCGGAAAAAATTCAGCCAAAATCAAATCTGTTCGCCAGGATATCCAGCAGCAACTGGACAATTTATGGCAGCCGGAGGAATTAAGTTATTCTTTTGGCTTGGTTGGCTTTTCCTCGACAAATGCGGTAGTTACTATTGTTGATGGTCGTTGTGGCTATCTGGCTGGTGATTTTTCCTTGACTAATATCAACCTTAATTTATCCGGAAATAGTCGTGTGGCATTATGTGGTGATAATGGCAGCGGTAAAACCAGCTTATTGCGGGCCATTATCCGTGATCCGCAACTCTGGATTGCCGGGGAGTGGCTGCTACCGCCATTAGGTGAGGTTAGTTATTTGGATCAGCATTATAGCAGTATTGAGTATAATGCTACGGTGCTGGAAATGGCTAGCCGCGCCAATCCGGATTTAACTTCAGCGGAATTGCGGGCGTTTCTTAATCGCTTTTTATTTCGCAAGAATGAGGAAGTCAGCAAGACCGGCGCAATCCTTTCTGGTGGTGAAAAAGCTCGGTTATCATTGGCGTTGATAGCGCTACGCCGACCCAAGCTATTGATTATCGATGAAATTAGCAACAACATTGATTTAACTACCCGTAATCATATTATTTCGGTTTTACGTGATTATCCGGGGGCAATGTTGATTATCAGCCATGACCGTGAATTTTTGGAACAATTGGCGATTAATGACTACTATAATTTGTCCTGACCGCTATCTACAAAAATCAATTTAGCAACGTTTACTATAATAGCGGTTAATCCTACATTTAGCTAGTGGTTTCTAGTATAATTTAGCATTTATTTTAAGGAATTATCATGCAGCAATTACAGAATATTATTGAAACAGCATTTGCACGGCTACCGGAATTGGATTTACAGGATAATATATTGCGTCAGGCAATCGATGAGGCAATTAATCTACTGGATAGTGGTAAAATGCGCGTCGCCGAAAAAGTTAATGGTGTATGGATTACCCATCAATGGCTAAAAAAAGCGGTTTTACTCTCATTCCGCTTGAATAATAATCAAGTGGTTGAAGCTGGTTTTACTAAATTCTACGACAAAGTGCCGTTGAAATTCAGCGATTATAGTAGCGAGGATTTTGCTGCCGGTGGGTTTCGCGCGGTGCCGGGAGCTTTGGCGCGCAAAGGTTCGTTTATTGCTAAAAACGCAATTTTGATGCCTAGTTATGTCAATATCGGCGCGTATGTTGATGAAGGCACGATGGTTGATACTTGGGTGACGGTTGGTTCGTGTGCACAAATTGGTAAAAATGTCCATTTGTCCGGTGGAGTAGGAATTGGCGGGGTACTTGAACCATTACAGGCCAATCCAACGATTATTGAAGATAATTGTTTTGTTGGTGCGCGCTCGGAAGTCGTTGAAGGTGTGATTGTCGAAGAAGGTTCGGTAATCAGCATGGGGGTATTTATCGGACAATCCACACGGATTTATGACCGCGCGACCGGTGAAATTTATTATGGACGGGTGCCGGCGTATTCGGTGGTAGTTTCCGGTAATTTACCGAGCGCCGATGGCAGCCATTCAACCTATGCCGCGATTATCGTTAAACGGGTTGATGCCAAGACCCGCAGCAAAACGTCGATCAACGATTTATTGCGCCCATAACCATGTATTTGCTCTTTTGCGGTAAAAATTTGCTGTTAAAACGCAGTGGACTAGGCTGGGAATTGCCGCAGGCTGGTGATATTAGCGGGATTGATTACCAGACCTATCCACGGCTATCCGCAAGAGTTGAGTTGCTGGCGGCAATTAACGATGCTAATGCGCTTGTCGCGCACGAGCTGCTGGAGTTGGTTCCATTACGCACTGTACTGACGGTGTTTCCCTCCGAACAAATTGAACAAATCGTTCATGCTGAGCAACTGCTTTATTACCAACAACAGACACGGTTTTGCAGCAGTTGTGGCACGCCATTGCACATTCAGACCGGACATAGTTGGCTTTTTTGTGGTAAGTGTAAGCGTGAGATTTATCCAACTATTAGTCCGGCAATGATCGTTCGCGTGACCCGCGGAGATGAGATCTTACTGGCGCAGGCCAATCATTTCGCCGCCGAGCAATGGAGTGTGTTGGCGGGTTTTTGTGAAGTTGGCGAATCATTGGAACAAACTGTGGCACGTGAGGTCTTGGAAGAAGTTGGAATTACGGTTAAAAATATTCGCTATTTCGGCTCGCAATATTGGCCATTTCCGCATTCATTAATGGTGGCATTTACTGCCGAATATGCGAGTGGCGAGATAAATTTAGATACCAATGAAATGCGCGCCGCCGGATTTTTTACCGCTGATAAGATTCCCGGACGGCCATCGACAGCTTATTCAATTGCCAATCGCTTGATTGATGATTTTTTGCGTGGAACATAGATTGCGCAGTAAATTGTTAAAATTGTTGAATTACATGGTTCAGCGGAATTTTTATAAAATTAGGATAAGTCATACGCTCACGTGGGGATTTTCGCTGGTGGAATTATTAATCGCGTTGGCAATTATTGCTATTTTAGCTGCGTTTGCAATTCCGGCATATCAGGATTATTTGCAACGGGCACGCTTTTCTGCTGGCGTAATTTTTGCCCAAAAAACACTGAGTGATGTCTATGACTATCAGACTCAGCACGGAACATTTCCTGATAATAATTCGCAACTGGAGCTGGAATCAGCGATTAGTGATAATGATGTTGGTCAGATTATTGTCGGTAGTGGCGGCAATGTCTGTGCAGTATTTAATGGTGTTCATTTAAATGGGGTAGTGATGTTGGTGCCTTCTTTAAGTGGCGGAAATTCATTGGTGGTTGATAGTTCTTTGGCTAAATATGCGCCAAATAATGCATTGGTGGTGCCAACAGCAATTATTCCCTGTGAGGGCGTGGCAGCACTTCCTACGCCAAGTCCAGAAGTAACACCGAGTCCTGCGGCTTCCGCTGCACCGTCGCCGACCCCCGCAGCGACGGCGAGCGCAGAGCCTAGCCCATCACCAAGCCCAAGTCCGGCACCGGTTCAAGCCAATTATCCGTCATGGTGGGCATGGTTTATTGCCTTTTTGAAATGGTTAGTTTCATAATTAACCCAGCAATTACCTGTTTTTTGAACAGTAGCAAACAAATTTAGCTTTTAGGAATAAATTAAAATAAAATGTGGCTAACGCGAATTTCACTTAAAAATCCCTACTTTGCAACCGTGCTGATGTTGACGCTGGTGCTATTGGGTTTGGTAGCATTAAAGGGTATCTCGGTTGAAGAGTTTCCGGATATCAAATTTCCAATTGCGGTGGTGACCACCAACTACAAGGGAGCGTCACCGGAAGTTATTGAAACTGATATTTCTAAACCATTGGAGGAAGCGTTAAATACCCTCAATGGGGTAAAAACTATTCGCTCTTATTCCTTTGAAGGTTCATCGACAGTAGTAGTGGAATTCAATCTCAATATTAACCCGGATGTGGCGGTGCAGGATGTCCGCGACAAAGTTTCGACGGTTGCGGCAGGGTTTCGCAAGGACATTGATAACCCGCTGGTATCAAGGGTTGATATGCAGTCGTTGCCGATGATGTCGCTGGTGATTGGTGCCGATAATATGTCGCTGCGGGATGTTGCCGAGTGGGTCAATCAGGTTGCCAAAAAGAAACTCCAGACCGTTCCCGGAGTCGGTGATGTTAAGTTAGTCGGTGGTGTTGATCGGCAAATCCGGATTAATGTTGAGCCGTATAAGTTGCAATCATTGGGGTTATCAATTACCAATCTGGTTACCGCCATTCAAAGTGCCAATAACAATTATCCGGCGGGAGATGTCCAAACCAAGGACAAGCGGATTAATGTTCGTTTAAACGGTAAATTGCAAACTCCAGCCGATTTTGCCGCGGTGGTGGTGGCGTACCGGAATAATGTACCGATTAAAGTTGGGGATGTTGCAGAAGTCGAAGATGGACATGATGAATATACTAGTTTGACGCTGGTTGATGGTAAGCGTGCGGTTGGTTTGGATATCCGACCGGCAGATAAAGCCAATGTGGTTGATGTTTCGACGGGGGTTTATAAGGTTCTACAGGAACTAAATACCATTAAACCTGCGGGAATGACATTGCGAATTAGTTATGATCAATCACAGTCGATCAAACAATCGCTTTCCGATGTCGGGCAAACATTGATTGAGGGGGCGCTACTGACGGTATTGATTGTGTTCATGTTTCTTAAATCGTGGCGTTCAACGGTAATTACCGGTTTAACCTTGCCGATTGCCTTGATTGGTACGCTGTTTGCAATTTGGGTATGCGGCTTTACCCTGAATATGATGTCGCTAATGGCATTGTCATTGTCAATTGGATTGTTGATTGATGATGCGATAGTAGTGCGTGAAAATATTGTCCGCCATTTGCATTTAGGGAAGAGCCATTTTCAGGCTGCAATGGATGGCACCAATGAAATTGGTTTAGCGGTATTGGCAACAACCATGACGGTGGTGGCAGTCTTTTTACCGGTTGGTTTTATGCAGGGGATTATCGGAAAATTCTTTTTCCAGTTTGGAATCACGGTAACGGTAGCGGTAGTAATTTCTCTGTTGGTGAGTTTTACACTTGATCCGATGTTATCCAGCATCTGGCACGAACCGATTGGCGGTGGTTATTTGGCACGCTCGCGATTAGGTAAGTTTTTGGACTGGTTTGAGCGGCAGTTTAATAACTTGACGGAATTTTATGAAAAATTTATCCGTCTGTCTTTGAACTATCGCAAGACAACATTGCTAATTGCCGGTGGAATTATGGTTGGCAGTTTTGTGCTGGTGCCCTTTATTGGCGGTGAATTTATTCCGCAAGCCGACAAAGGCAAATATACGGTTACCTTTAAAACCGCAGTTGGTTCCAATGTGTTTTATACTGAGCAAAAAGTTAATCAAGTGAGTAAAATTTTGCAGCGCGAAATTCCACAGATTACTTCAATTACCGGTGGGGTCAATAAAAATTTCGGCGATGGCAGTAATAATGCTACCTTATATGTCGATACCGGAAATAAATTATTTCGCACGATTACTCTAAATGACGAAATGCAAAAAACCCGTGAAATTCTGGAACGAGTCGGCGGCATTGAAATTCAGAATATTATGCCCTTAGGTTCTCCAGGGGGCGATCAAAAACCAATTAATGTTGATATCAAAGGCGATAATATCATTGTGCTTAAGCGGATTTCAGAAGATTTGGCGGCAAAAATCAGTAAAATTAAAGATACTGTTGATGTGCAAACTACCTATCAAAACGCCGATCCGGCATTCAATATTGCGGTTCATCGCGATGAAGCGGCCAATTTGGGCATCAATTTATCCGATGTCGGTGCGACTTTGGCAACCCTTTTTGCCGGTAATAAGATTTCAACCTGGGAAGATCCTAAAAACGGCGAAAATTATAATGTGGTGGTTCAGATTCCCGAAGATGAGCGTAATACCGATGTGCTGGGATTATTGCAAGTTCCGGGTGCTGCGTTGGACCCGACCAAAAATAATATGCCGATGATGGTATCATTGGCAACCATTACCGGTGTAACTACCGGGTTTTCACCGCGTGAAATTGACCGGGTAAACTTGCAGCGTAACGTTACTGTCACCGGTAATATTCTGAGTAATGATAATCAACGGGTTTTCAGCCAGATTCAGCAACTGATTAAAAACTATAATTTGCCAAGCGGTTATAGCATTACCCAAAGCGGGGACAGCGAAGATATGGTGCAATCATTCATGTATGCGGTGGAGGCGCTGTTGGTCGGGGTGGCATTTATTTATATGATTTTAACCGCTCAATTCAAGAGCTTTATTCAACCGTTGGTAATTATGGTGGCGTTGCCGCTGTCTTTTGTCGGTGTGTTTATTGCCTTATTGCTGTTTAACAGCACGCTGAATATGTTTTCAATTATTGGGATTATTATGTTGATGGGGCTGGCAACCAAAAACGGGATTTTGCTGGTGGACTTCATCAATCAGCAATTAGCCGAGGGTGTCGAATTGCTTGAAGCAATTGTGGCGGCCGGAAAAATTCGCTTACGACCAATTTTGATGACTTCGCTGGCGATGATCTTCGGGATGCTGCCGGTAGCGCTTAGTAACGGCGAAGGTGCCGAGGTTCGCAAACCGATGGCATATGCGATTATCGGCGGGATGACCACTTCAACTTTATTAACTTTGATTATTGTTCCGGTAATTTACAGCCTGATTGCCAGAAAACGTAAATTACGGCGGGAAAGCTAATGAAACAAAATTTAACTATTCCGGTGTATTTTGGGCGCAAATGGCTAATATTTTTTATGCTTTTGGAAACTTCAACGGTGCCATTGGTGGCAGTTAGCAATGATTTTGCGGTAAAAAATATCTATTATATGAGCATCATGGGCTTTTTGGTGGCTTTTATCGTAATTTGGCTGCTAATAAAATTTTTGCAAAAATTAATGGTTAAACATTCGCTGGAATTATTTGGAATTGCCGCGCAGCAAGTTAGTGGTGGCTGGATTATTGCCATTTTAGCCGGGATTTTGGAAATGGTAATGTTTGCGGTTCAGGATTGGCTGTTTCATCGCGGTTGGGATGATTATCGGGTTGGCTTTGCTTCGGCATTTATCAGTGTTGGGGTAACTTTGCTAATTTATCGTGGCTTATTGCAGTTTAGCAAACTGGCAATTCGCCTTCATACCGCTGAGCAACGTTTGGTATTTAGTTTTGCCTGGTGGGATATTGTTAAATTGACGCTGATATTTGGCTGTTATGAGGCAATTGTTTGCCCGATTACCGGATTATGGATTCCCTATCCTGCTCATCGGCTGAGCTTGGGGATCCTTTCCGGTATTCTCGGTGGTTTTAGTGGCGGTTGTTTACTCTGGTTTATCTGCCATTTTATTCGTCCACTGCAACCACAATTTACTTTGCAGCCGCAAGCTCGTGCTGCCCTCGACGAAGTTTTTCCTGAGTAATCATTGAACTGGCAAAATCCGCCAGACGGTGCATTAGATAATCGGCATGAGCCTCATCTTCCAGTAAGCTTGGCAATAGTGCGGTAACAATTTCCGGTGATAAACTGAAATAACTGCGCATTGATAAAATTGCGAGGCTAAGGATTTTGGCATCATAATCAACTTCGCTAAGACCCAGTTCGTGAGCGACTAATTGGGTTACAATTGAGAAGCGCGGCATGATGCGTTCGAGCAATAAATTATCGCAAACACCACTAGGCTGAATGCGTTCCAGTAGAATCAGCCGAAAGGCATTAGTTAGTAATTCATTGCCGCTGGTTGGAATCGGCAGCCATTGAAATAGCGCATATAATTTGTCGCGACAGGAAAGTTCGACGATTTCATCCCAATCAAGTTGGGTTTCTGGAATTTCCGCCAGAACGCATTCGATGATTGCATGGTATAATCCGGCTTTGTTGCCAAAATTATAGGCAATCGCGGCGTTATTGGTACCGGCTATCGCAGAAATCTCCCGGGTTGAGGTTTGATGATAGCCTTTGGTGGCAAAAAGTTTTGCGCCAACTGAGAGTAAAAGATTGTAAGTTGATTCTTTCATGGTCGTACTAAAAAAGATAACAGTTCAAATTTTAACCTATTATGGTTAATCAGATAAGGTTTTTTATTATCTAACTGATATTACCGACAATATAATATTTTTAGAGTCTGGTTGGTGTTTAAGTGAATTATAAACGCTTATCTTCATAACACTTGAATGATAGACACAAATCAAACGCATAAATAAATATTGTGAGTGTATCTGTGAATAAAAGTGAATGTGGTGTTATAAACAATTTGTGAGCTAAGCGTTTAACAGGTTAAAATTACGGGTTATGATGCGTAAAATAATATGTTTAATTTTCTGCAGTGGGATTTCTTGTGTTCCCGCTCTTGATTTATATCAGGCTTATCTCAAAGCGCTGAGCTTTAATGCTGACTATCTTAAAGCAATTGCTAATAATGAAGCCGGTGCGGAGGCTCCGAATATTGCGCGCGCCGCCTTATTGCCGCAGATTAGCGCCACTGGACAGTACAATGAAAATTACTTCAATCAGGGTGGGATTCAAGCCTATTATCATCAGCCGACTTATGGTGGACAATTTACCCAAGTGATTGTTGATTTTAGCAAATTCAGCAAATACACCAAAGGTAAATTTTCGGCGCAATTATCAGAACTACAGTTACGCAATGCGCGGATGGATTTGATGCAAAGCGTTTCCAAGGCTTACTTTGATGTCTTATATGCCGAAGATACTTTACTAGCAACTCAAAAAACCCGCGATGCCCTATATAAACAGATGACGCAAGCCAAAAGTGCTTTCGAGGTTGGCTCGGTAACCATTGCCGATGTTAATGATGCCCAAGCTGGTTACGATGCGGCGGTAGCACAGGAAATTCAGGATAAAAATGACGTAATCAATAAGAAAAACGTTTTTTACCGTTTAACTGGTTGCGACCCGGAGCAAATTCAACCCCTGCAAGATCAAATCCATTTACAGTTGCCGGAACCCAATAGCGAGCAGGCGTGGGCAAAAATTGCCGAAAGTGGTAATTTAAACATTCAGGTTGCCGATAAGCAAGTGGCAATGGCGCGGGAAGATATTAGTATTTCCCGGGGTGGACATTATCCAACCTTGACGTTTAATGCTCAATATCAGTATCAGGATACCGGTGGCTTGGATTCAACCAATATGTCAGCACAGCAACAGCAATATATTACTAGTATTCCCGGTACGCCATTATCCAGTTATGGAACCGGTTATGCCGGATTCCAGGTAAGTATTCCAATTCTTGCCGGGGGTGGTATCAATGCTCAGGTGCGCCAAGCTATGGACAATTACGAAGCGTCACGCCAGCAACAAACGTCGGTTAGCCGGACTACCGATCAGAATACCCGCAATAGTTTCTGGCAGGTGCAAAATGGCGTTAGCATCGTCAAGGCGCAAAAAGCCGCGCTATTATCCGCCAAAACTAAACTAGATTCGGATCAATTGGGCTATCAGGTCGGAATTCGTAACAGTGTCGATTTAGTCAGTGCCCAAAAAGATTATTATCAGGCGTTTAAAAATTATCAGCAGGCACGCTATCAGTATTTGATGGCGGAGGTACAGCTTGAATATCTCAGTGGTAAAATTGACGATGCTTTTATGCAAAACATCAATGCCAATATCCAGCAATAAATCAACTGGTCTATGAAATATCCGCTCTTCGCAGCGGATTTTTTATTAGCCAAAATATATATGAGGAATATAAATTTTTATCGGGGGTCGCGCGAAATAATTGTGTTAAGATATCTATTCTTTAAGGTGGATTTTTTGTGGATAATAACCGGTTGCTACTAGGCGATTTTTGGGAGAAATATGATTATGTTACAATGGTTAAGAAAATTATTGGTGTTGGCGGGTTTAAGTTTGATAGTTGCCAGCCCGCTGTTTGCAGCAACGCTTCCTCCGATAGAGTCCGATCAAATTGTAATGCAGGAAAGCGGAACGTTGGTATTTATGCAACGAAATTATGATTTTGCAGATGCTAATCCAATTTATGACGATAATGGGCAGGCAGTTGCGCTATCTAGCGAGTATCTTCCGGCTGGACAAAGTTTTGATTCATGGAAAAACATGATTACGGTTCAAGTTTTCAAAGGTGATAAAACTATGAATCCAACTGAATTTGCATGGGCACTATATGATGTGGTTAAAAACAAAACTGGTACTAGTGTCGAATCACCGGTGGTTAGTAGCAACGGATTGGTCTATTTGGTGGAGTATCAAACCGCTGTATTGACTTCCGGCGATGGTTCAGTCGCAGTTAGTGGTAAACAAACTGCCGCGACGGCTAATTTGACTAAAACCGCCAGTAGCCGGGTTACTGAACGAAGTATTCACAAGATTTATACCGATAAAAAATCCGGGAATCTGATTAATTTGATTTATGGCGAGCGCAAATATGGCAAAGTAACGAAAGCTCAACTACAGCAGTGGGATAAGCAAAATTCAGCGGTTATTCGCCAATTACAACAACTAACTCCGGCAGTTGGAAAATTTGAATAAATTTTACTCTAAGCAATCAATGCAAAAAACCCGCCAATTTTTTGACGGGTTTTTTATCGTGACTGAATTGCTATTGAATCAGGCTACGCAACATCCAGACGGTTTTTTCATGAATTTGTAGACGCTGGGTCAATAAATCCATCGTTACTTGATCGTTAGCTTCATCGGCAGCCGGTAAAATTGCCCGGGCCGTTTGAATTACTACTTCATGTGCTTCAATCAGAAAACGGATCATTTGGGTCGCTTCGGTGTCACCGGAATGTTCTTTAACTTTGCTTAATTTGCCAAATTCAGAATAACTTCCTGGGGCTATGAAGCCTAAGGCGCGAATCCGCTCGGCAATCAAATCAACCGCCAATGCCAATTCATTGTAATGAGTTTCAAACATCAGGTGCAAGGTATTAAACATTGGACCGGTTACATTCCAGTGGAAATTATGAGTTTTTAGATACAGGCTATAACTATCCGCCAGTAGCTCCGCCAAACCATTGGCGATTTTTACCCGTTGTTCTTCATTTAAACCATCGTGGATATTAAAAAATTGTTGTTTTAACATGATAATTCTCCTTCATGAAATTATACTGTCTCAAACTGATTCATCATCCCAGATTACTGAGATTTTGAACCTGATTGAAGATGGCTGGATTATACCATTATTTTTAGGATAATGTTATTTACTGGCTTCAATCAATTGGACGCTGGCTAGTGCATGGATAACGGCGGCAATTTTAGCCAGCAACTGCACGGTTTCTTTGGCAATGCCGTGCTTAACTATTTGTTGTTCATGCGCGGTTACGCATTTATGACAGCCATTGATAACAGAGGCGACCAACGACCACATTTCAAAATCAATCTGCGGCACACCCGGTGAACGCAGGATGTTCATCCGCAGGCCCGCCGGCATGGTGGCATAACTCGGATCACTGACCAAATCCTGAAAACGATAGTAAATATTGGTCATCGCCATAATGGTTGCCGCGGCGTGGGCAGCATTAATTTCTTCAGCTTGTAAGGCATCGCCCAACGCCTGATGGACATGTTTCGACAAAATTGTGTTTTTGGTGGCAATTGTTGCTACCAAGATACTGCCGGCAAATTGTACCTCAGTCAAGCCACTATGATTATTTAGCAATGAGCTGAGGTTTAACTTGATATCTTTGGCATAATCCGGGATGGAATTTAAAATGGTTTCAAAATTCATGGTATTCTCCTTGTTATTTCAAACAGAGGGTTTTATTCTGCCCTCTGTCATCAATCTTCAATCTTCGTTTATAAAGTGGCATCGCCTTTATGCCAGTTGCACGGGCATAATTCGTCAGTTTGCAAGGCATCTAAAATCCGTAAAGTTTCGCTTGGGTTGCGTCCAACGCTCATATCGGTCATTTCTACGTAGCGAATAATATTATCCGGATCAACGATAAATGTTGCGCGGTTGGCAACGCCAGCGTCTTCATTTAATATTCCCAAGGCAGTTGATAATTCTTTTTTGATATCCGCCAACCATGGGAAAGTTAACGGTTTTAAATCATTGTGACTACCGCGCCAGGCCGCGTGGACAAAATCGCTATCGGTTGATGCACCGATTAATACTGCATCGCGATCTTTGAAGTCGCCTTCAAGTTTACCAAATCCGGCAATCTCAGTTGGACACACGAACGTAAAGTCTTTTGGCCAGAAAAATACGATTTTCCATTGCTTGCCGTAAGTTGCCAAAGTTACATCCTGAAAACTATCGGGTGTTGTACCGCTAACGGCAGTTAATTGAAAATCTGGAAATTGAGTTCCTACTTTTAACATGATGATTCCTTTTTTAAAGTTAAGTTGTTTTGCTTACAGGAGTTATTTTAAGTGATTGGCTTTAATAAATCCAATTAATAAAAAATATGGTTTTGATAGATAATAGCTATTAATATGACGTGATGTATTTCAACTGTGATTGCCTGAGAGAGCTATTGTTTTTATTAATGTTTAAGTTACACAGTAGGATAAAGAAAGAAAATTGTTGTTGTGTTTTTGCAGGAGACTTTTTATATGATAAAATTACAGTTGAGCTTTAATTTGTTGTGGAATTATTGGAGGATAAATTTTGAAAGAGTTAATTGGTGCAGTAAGGCAAGCATACAATAATAGTAATCCTTATGCGGCGCTAGCCCTAGCGCTAACACTCCCTGATAAATACCCAGGGAAGTCGAGTTCCAAACGATATATTGATTGGTTTGATTACTATGTGAAGCCCAAACATTATGTACATAGTTTAGGACATAAAGATAATCATGAATTTTTATCAGGAGAGGATTGTTATGCATTGAGGTGTTCTTTATTGCATAATGGTACTGATAGCATAATAAATCAAAATAAACGAAAGGTTTTACATGAATTTCGCTTTAACGATGTTCTGTATAATTATCTCCATTGCTGTACATCTACAGAGCAAGGGAATAGGTTTTTATACTTAAATGTTCGAACCTTCTGTGAGGATATTTGTTCAAGCGTTGAAGAATGGTTGGAAGAAAATAAACAAAACGAAGAGATTCAAAATAGAATTAACAATATGTTTAAAATTGAAATTACCTAGAACCTTTTATGCGAAGTATCTGGGTAATAACCCTTGCAAAAATTATTTTGCTTTCTTATGGGGATTTTCTTTATAATAGAAAAGATAGAGTTTTAGCCTTTAATAATTAGTTTAGCCACATGTGTATGTTATAAAGTATTTATGTTTTTTGGCAGTATCGCAAATTAAATCAAATCCCATAAATTCACCATGTTAAAATCAGTACCTATATTAATAAAACTGTATCTTACATGCGTAAAATAATTCCATCACTAGGGGCGCTCTGGCTAATTGGCTGCAGCTACTTTTCTCCTGACTATCATAAACCGGACACCAATGTTCCGGCTAAATGGTCAGCGCAAAATTCCAATGTTGAATCTATCAGCGAAAGCCTGCCATATCTGGCGTGGTGGCAAAAATTCAATGATCCGGTACTCAACCAATATATTGAGAGTGGTTTAAACAATAATCTGACTATTGAAGCCGCCAAGGCTAATCTGGAAGCTGCGCAAGGGCAATTGACGACGGTAAAACTCAATTGGCTGCCAACCATGAATATCATTGGCGGGGCTATCGGTGGTAATTCGCAAAATTCACTGACGCCAATTGGTAATCTGGGGGTCGTTGGCAATAGCGGGGCTTTTTTTGCCCTGATTCCACAATATACCTTGAATGTATTTACCAATTACACCCTGCAAAAGCAAGCAGGTTATAATGTCGAAGCGGCTAAAAATGCGGTTTTGAGTGTCCGGCTGGCAGTAATCGGGCAGGTGAGTAATGCCTATTTTGTTTATTTGGCACAATTGCAGATATTGGATCAATTTAAACAGCTTAATCAAAATTTGAATGAGTTGATTACCATCACCCGGGCAATGAATCAACGCGGAATGGGTAATGATATTGTATTGGATGAATTGCTAAGTAAGCAGCAATTGGTCGCCGGACAGATTGAATTGGTGCAGAAAAATTTGATTGCTGCCCAAAATGCCTTACGTTATTTGATTAATGAAACCCCGGGCAGCGCAGTTGCCGGACGTAAGTTTGCCGCCATTAATCCCTTGCAGATCATTCCCGGTAATCTGCCGGTGTCGGTGCTGGCTGCCCGACCGGATGTCATTGCCGCCGAGTGGCAATTAAAAGCCGCCAATGAAGGAATTAGTGTTAGTTCCAGCGCATTGCTGCCGGGGGTAAATCTGAATTATTTCTATGCCCAGGGTTCGGGAACGCAAGCGTTTAATAACCCGATTCCGGGAGTTAATATTAATAATACCAATACCCAGAATTATGGAGCGGCTTATGCCAACTGGATTATTGCGCCGGGGGTGTTTGGCGCCATTGATACTTCCAGTGCAGTCTTTAAAGGCGCATTGGCTAACTACAAAAAAGTGGTTAATAGCGCCCTGCATGAGGTGGATAATGCCTTAGCCGCTAATAACGGCTACAACCGCAAGATGGTTAGCGACAATAATGCTTACCAAAGTCTTGAAAGTGCGGTTGACTTGCATCAGGCACTGGCTGCCCGCGGACTGGAACCATATACCTTGGTATTGGGGGCGCGAATAGAACAGAATTTGCTGTCGATAATCATGACCGAAACCAAATTACAGCAAATGGTTTCGCTGGTAACGCTTTACCAGTCCTTGGGTGGTGGTTATCAATATAATGAATCACAGTAATACTCTTCGTCTTTGAGCGTTGAACTTTGTTGTCCGCTAAAAAAAGCTTCTTGTGTACAACTAACATGGCAGCACATTTTTACACATCCGTCGCGTTCAACATTCAAATACCTTGAGCATTCAATAATTTATATACAGACTTTAATCAGGAAAATAGCTAAATGCAATCACAGAAGAAAAAAGCTCGTAAATTTAACTTTGCCACGATTATTTTTGCCGCCGGCGGAATTATAGCGCTGGGGTATTTTTCAACCTACTGGCTAACGGTTACCGATCAAGCGTTTGTAGTGGAAAATATGACCCCGGTTGCGGCGAATGTTACCGGTCACGTTGCCAAAATTTATGTCGAAAACGGGCAAAAACTCCATAAAGGCGATCCAATTTTGCTAATTAAACCGGAAACTTATCAGTTGGAGTATAGTGGAGTTAAAGCGCAATATGATCAGGCGGTAGTCGGGCTGGAGGTTATCCGTAAGCGAATTGCTGCGACCAAGCTTGATTTGAATGCGGCACAGGCGCAGTTAGATCGCATGAACTACGAATATACCCAAAAAAGCGATAAAAGTGTCAGTAAAGCGGTACCGGAAATGGAGCTGAAAGTGTTGGCATATACTATCAAGTCACAGGAAAATGTGGTGGCTTCGCTAAAAGAACACGTAGCGCTGGAAGAAACGGCGTTGAAGCAGGCGGTAGTGGGGATTCGTACCCTCAAGGCTGCTGAGGAAAAAGCCGCAATGGATTTGGAAGATACCGTGGTGCGCGCGCAAAGCGATGGTTATATCCAGAATATGTTTAGTGCGGTGGGAACTCCAGCCTTAGCGCATGAGCCGTTATTTAATTATGTCGATACTTCGGCAACCTACATTCAGGCAAATTTCAATGAAACCGATCTGGCGAATGTGCATGCCGGGGATAAGGTATTGATTTTTCCGCGAACCTATCTGGGACGCAAGGTTTTTCATGGGGTAGTCATGTCGGATAACTGGTCGGTTGATCGCCAGCATATTATTCCACTTAAAGAAACCCAACTGGTGTTTGGCATGAATCACTGGCTGAATTTACCGCAACGTTTGCCGGTGCAAATCAAAGTACTGGATGCCGATGGTAAATATCGCCTGATGCCGGGAATGAGCGCCTATGTCTATATTCGCGGCAATTAGGCTGGTTGTTCATAACCATGTTTCTCTTTAAATTAAGCAGTTGGCTGGATCGTTATGATCCATACTGGTATTCGCGGTTGATGTCATTAAAAATCGTGGTAATTGCGATCGTGGTATTCGTGGTTAATATGCTGACCCAACCATTATTATCACCATTAATGATGTTAATTGCCGGAGCCGGTGCGCTAATTATCGAAATGCCAACCATCAATACGCTGGATAAAAAGGATAATGTTTATCTCGGCTATATAATTTTGATGTGCCTGACCATTGTGCTATTTTCGGCAACGGTTTATTTGCGCGGTTGGTTTGTGGTCGCGGTGTGTGGTTGGGCATATATCTTATATATGGCGCTCAAAAAAGCGCCGCAGTTATATCCGATTGTCAGCGTGGTAATAATGCTTGGCGTAATGGGACAAGAGGGGATTAATACCGGTAATTACTATGTGATTCTCAACGAAGTGTTATTTATTCTCGAATTTTCTTTTTTCGTGTTTTGGGCGCATAAATTATTTCCGCGGCTCTATCACAATATCTGGTTTAGCAGCCTGTTGCGCAGCATTGAAGCAATTGAACAAATTATTGCCGGCGATACCTCGCTGACAATTCGCCAGCAGTTGTTCCGTCATCTCGAAGTCGGTCACAATACGCTTGAATTATTGCGCGGTAAAAGTTATTTACGTGAGGCGGCGACCATCAGTCTGTGGCTAAGCTATTACCACTATTTTCTCCCTGAATTTTGCGAAAATAATCCGGACCCAGCCGAGCTAGTGCAGCTGCAAGTGGATTTTAGCGCGTTTAAAACCGCGATTTTGCAGCATCAGGAATTTAGCTTTCAGCGCGAAGTGGAATTTTTTCCGCAATTAGACTGGCATTATGATTATTTCCGGCGCTTAAATTATAACTGGAATAAATTATGCTAAGCCGCGATCAATTGATTCATCTGCGGATTGTCCATGTGATTATCATGCTGGCGACCGGGCTATTTATTTACCAGTATAGCCAGTGGGAAGATGGGCTATGGATTCCGATTTCGGTGATTGCCATTATTGGACCCTTTCGTCCCGGGTTGACGATTAATAAGGCCAAGCAACGGGTGTTGGGAACGATTGCCGGGCTGCTATTGAGCGTAATAATTTGGTTTATTCTGCATTATAACTATAATTTGTTGGTGATTATCTGTCTGGTTTTGATTTATGGTGTGGCCTTTGCGGCGTTGCATGAATATACTTATTTTATCATGCTAGTGTCAATCATGCTATGCATCAACTTTGATTATATGAACTTGTTTTTCAATAATGAAATAATTTATGTGGCAAATCGCGGGATGTGCGTTTTAACTGGTGTCTGTATCTGCCAGTTTTATGAATATTTTATCTTTCGCCATAGTTATCGCAATGCTTTGGCGCTAGTTGAGAAAGAAAAGCTTGATCGCCTGATTATTGATGGTTGGCAGACGATTAACTCATTAAGCGAAAACAAAATTGCGGTAAGTCAACTAAATCAATTACTGAGTCCAATAGTGGTCGCCCAAAATGAATTAGCTGAGTTAAAAGAAAGCTGCGAGCATAGTTATAGCGACCAATTAGAAACGCTGGAGTTGGTTGAGCGCTACCAGTTAAAACTGGATTCAGCCTACCAGTTAATCAGTTCCTTGGGGTATAAGCTAATGAGTGGCGGCTTTCGCCACCCGCTTGAGCTGACTCCGCCGGTTACTGATACCCAACGTAGTACGTCAGTTAGTAGCAGTCGCCAGTTGAATGATTAGCCGTTCTTTGATCAAATCCACCAAGTTCTTACGCTGAAAATTTTTGCGATAGGCCAGCGATATTTCACGAAAAGGTACGTGTTTGTCATGGCTTAGTGGTCGCACAACCAGCGCTTTGGGGAGTTGATTTTGAGCCACTTTGGGCAGCATACTGATGCCGAGATTCATTTCTACCATATATTTAACGGTTTCCAGCGAACTGGTGGTAATTAAATTAGCAAATTGATTATTGCCGGGATTGTATTGTGGACACACCTGCAATACCTGATCGCGGAAACAGTTACCCTGTCCCAGCAAAATGAAGGTTTCATCGACCAAGTCCTCAGCTTTTAGTTTCTTTTGCGCTGCCAAGGGATTGCTTTTGGCACAAATAACATCCAATAAATCTTTAGCGATTACCTCTTGTTCAATTTCCGGGTGATTAACTTCGGTCGCCAAAATTATTACATCAAGTTCCCGTGCCAATAATTTATCGGTTAACACTTGAGTGTAGTTTTCTTCAAGCGCCAGCCGTAGTGGACTATCATCAGTAATTAGTTTTTGTACCAATTCCGGAAAGATATACGGACCAATAGTGAAAATTGCGCCGACCCGCAATGGTTGGAGATATGGATTTTGTCCGCTTTCAGCAATTGCCAATAATTCGTTGGCTTCATTTAAGATTTGGTATGCCTGCTGAATTATTTGTTCACCGAGTGGTGTTACCACAACTTGATGTTTTTCGCGTTCAAAGATTATTATATTAAGGTTGTCTTCGAGCTTTTTAATGGCAATTGACAATGTTGGCTGTGAGACAAATGAACGAGCTGCCGCTTTGGCAAAGTGTTTTTCCTCGGCCAAAGCGGTTAAATAACGCAAGTCAGTTAGGGTAAAGTTTAACACCTAAACTAAATCCTTACGGCTTAATAGATAGTTGATTACTACTGATTGCGAGCGGTCGGAATATTCTGCCAATTGTTCCGCGGTAGCGCTAATCTGATCACCCTCAAACCGGTTAACCAAGGTTACCGCGATCATGGTTGCTGGAATTTGTGCCTGATGGCAGAATGCTGCCAACGCGGTTGATTCCATTTCAAAATTACAGATACCCAATTCATGTACTCGTTTAAAAAAACCATCCCGGAAAGTGCGATCCTGACGGGTACGCATCGCACCATCGTAGCGGCATTGACCAAGATAGAAATCATCGGCAGCAACACTGTTGCCGCTTAAAATATTGAAGTGCAGTCCTTGCGGTTGGGCTGCTAAAATTCGCTCAACCAATGCGCCATCTAATGCTGTTGGTGTATCAATGCGCTGATCCAGTTCATAAGTGGTGTAGTATGGTTCAAGATTAGGCATAAAGGCATTTTTAGTTACTACCACCGTACCGGGTTCAACACCGATTCCTCCGGAAGTTCCCACGCGAATATATTCTAATTCATGATTACCGGCAAAAAATAGCAATTTAGTAATAGCATGAAGTAAGGCATCAATAGTTACGTTGCCCATTCCATGGGAAACCGATAAGATATTACCAATCCGGTACACCGCGAAGTTACTGGTGTTGACCAAATTTATCGGTTCAAAAAAGCGCCCGTCAATTTTTAGTACTTTGGTTGCGAGTTTCTTGGCTAGAACTGCCGCACGTTTACTGCTGCCTTGCATTACTACATAACGAATCCCGCGGAATTGCTCTAATGTCTGTTCATTGATCGGTAAATTAAACAGGTATAAAAAATCTTCTGTTTTGGTGGTTAATAATGGATTTATTTTCATAGTGCTGCTACCTTAGGCGTTTTTGAGAATATAATTGATAATTACTTGTCCGGCTTTATGTAAAGCTGGTGATAACTTATCGCTATCAACCATTAGCGATGGCTCGCTGTCATTATCTTTTAAGCGATCGGCAAGCGCGGCAATTACAATCCCACCGGGGATTTGTAGCTCATTGCAAAAGGCAGCAAAACATGACGATTCCATATCAATCCCGCGAATACCTGCTTGGTAGGCGCGATTCAAATAATCATCGCGTTGTTGTTTATCGTAGCTAACGGCAATAGCGCCATTAAGTCGTGCCTGTCCATTATAGAAACACGAGCTGGCCATAACTTTTCCACTTAATAATTTCATATTTGGATTAGCATCCAATAGAGCGTTGGCTATTTCAGCCGAAAGTGGGGTTGGGTAGTCGTAATAATCACCAAATTCAATATTTGACCATTTTGGTTGAAATTGTTGATTAAGGGCTTCGGTCGCGACAATCACGCTATTATCGGCAACATTTACACCACCGCCAGGACTTAAGCGCAAAAATTTAAAATCTGATACTTTGGCATGCCACATTAATTTTACCACTTCGTTCAAGCAAATTAGCATTGATGGAAATCCGACTCCGTGGGAAACGATTAAGGTGTTGGCAATTTTATAGATGTGATAACGTTCATCTTTAGCAATGGTTTTACACTGAATGTGTAGGTTGTTCAAGCCATAAAATTGTTCGGCAAACTGATTGGCGAAATAATCGGCATTTGAAAACGAGCGGGTAAAAACCACATACTTTATGTCCCCAAATTCTTTTGGCAAATCCATTCCTGAATCTAATCCCAAGTGATAGAGGTAATCAACCTCTAGTTTTTGAAATTCAGGATTCAATCTACTATTATCCATTAATCTTTCCTTTTTTTAAGTGAATAAATAAACCGCTGATAATTATTCCGCCAAGCATGAAAGCAAATCCGCCGAATACTTTGAATTTAACCCACAGATATTCGTTGAAATGAAAGGCAATGTACAAATTCAGAATACCCATGATAAAAAAGAGCACTACCCATAATAGGTTAAGTTGCTGCCAAACATTGTCTTTTAGCGAAATTTGCTCATGGAGCAATGATTTGATGAGATTACGCCCCATTTTGGCAGAAATAAACAGTGATACCCCAAATATCCAGTATAGCACTGTGGGCTTTAGCATGACGAAGGTTTTATTGTGCAGTGCAATAGTTAACCCACCAAAAACAGTAATCAACAGTGTACTAATCCAGGTGTTTTTGGTGACTTTTTTATAGACAACTTTATATAAAATTATCTGCAGCCAGCTGGCAATGATGCACACCAAAGTGGCAATGAAAATATTTTTGGTAAAATAATAAACCGCGAAAAAAGCGATTAACGGAAACATTTCAAAGAAAATATTATTTTGCATATAGTTTGTTGAGGCCTTACCTGTAAATAAGATCTGATGTTACGTTTAACAAAGACTTTAACGCTAAGTTATTGATTTTTTCTTATGGCTCGCTGATTTTATACTGGCAATCAGCGCGCAAAATCGTCAAACTCAATAACTTAGAGTTTAAGTATAGATACCTACGTAACATCAGATGAGATATTAGAAGTTGGTATTATATAGTATTATTCTCGAAAAGGTAGATTGTTGATAGATAAATATTACTACGGACAATGTTTTAATCTGAATAAACTGTGATAAAATCACGCCAATTATTCGTAAATGGATATGGAGCAATGGATAAGTTAATTCTAGCCAATTGGAAAATGAATGGCGAATTGAGTAAAATCAATACCGATTTGAGTTATTATGCCAATCTACCGGCAACCAACAAAGCTAATGTTATTTTGGCGTTGCCATATTTATACATCGTCTGGGCCAAGCAAATGCTGCTGGCAAATTCCAAAATTAAAATCGCGGCGCAAGATCTTAGTCACTATCGCAATTGCGGTGCCTATACCGGTAAAATTAATGGTACGATGTTAAAAGATGCCGGCGTAGATTATGTAATTATCGGTCATTCTGAACGGCGAACGCTGATGGGAGAAAATGGCGCAATTTTGATTCATAAGGTGCGCAATGCGTTTGACAGTAATTTAATTCCGGTTTTATGTGTTGGTGAACCGCTTTCGGCGCGTGAGGATGGCAGCTATCTTCAATTTGTTGAACTGCAGCTCTCGGGCTTAGAGGATATTGAGCAAATGCACGATATGATTATTGCCTATGAACCATGCTGGTCGATTGGCACCGGTAAAATACCAACCTTGGATGAGATTAGCGAAATGGCTAATTTTATTCAGCGCTATATGCAAAAGCGCTTCCCATATGTTAAAATCACTCTTTTGTACGGCGGAAGTGTTAATAGTCAGAATGCTGGTGAAATTATTAATTTACCGGGGGTTGATGGAGTTTTGGTTGGTGGAGCATCATTGAAAGTTGATGATTTTACTGCGATTTGTGAAAAACTCTAACTATTTTTCCGTTTTTTGCGTTATCTTTGCTGAAAATAGCGCCTAATTAAATATTTAATGTGAGTATTATGGAAATTCTTAAAACAATTTTATGGATTGTGCAGATTGTTTCTGCTTTGACGATTATTGTGCTGGTTTTATTGCAGCAAGGTAAAGGTGCTGATGCTGGAGCTACTTTTGGTTCCGGTGGTTCGTCATCGTTATTTGGTGCCAGTGGTTCGGCAAATTTTTTGAGTCGCACAACTGCAATTTGTGCAACCGTGTTTTTTGTGGTTACTCTTGGTTTGGTGTTGTTGTCAAGCAAAGGTAAGGTTGGTGATTTGGGGGTTATGGCTGACATGAATGGTAAGGCGATCGCGAGTCAACCAGTTGCTGGTTCTGTAGCTAGCTCTCCAGTCTCCAGTGCTCCAGCCAAGAATCAAATTCCGGAATAAGCATAATTTAATTCTGCCGACGTGGTGAAATTGGTATACACGCTATCTTGAGGTGGTAGTGGCCGTAGGCTGTGTGGGTTCGAGTCCCATCGTCGGCACCATTGTGTGGTTCGCTAATCAAGGTTACAGGTTAACCTTGATTTTGTTGGTTGATTGACCAATGAATGTTTTATTATCTGTAGTGTGCGTAGTTGTGGTTTAAATGATGAAAGGTGATTTTCTATGGTGGCAAGTCTCTATTTTCCGATAATATTCTTTTTAATACTGGCCGTGCTAATGGGGCTGGTAATGCGGATCGCCGGCGGTGTTTTGGCACCCAAACGTCCGGATCAACAAAAAAACTCTCCTTACGAATGTGGTTTTGAGGCATTTGAAGATGCGCGGGTCAAATTTGATGTTCGTTATTATTTGATCGCGATTTTGTTTATTTTGTTTGATTTGGAGATTGCTTTCTTGTTTCCATGGGCCTTGGTATTTAAAGCATTGGGAATGTATGGATTTATCTTAATGGCAGTCTTTTTGACAATTTTGATTGCCGGATTTGTTTATGTCTGGAAAAAAGGAGCCTTAGAGTGGGAATAGAAGGGATATTAAAAGAAGGTTTTGTAACCACAACCGCTGACAAGTTAATTAACTGGGCGCGTACTGGTTCACTGTGGCCGATGACTTTTGGCCTAGCCTGCTGTGCCGTAGAAATGATGCATATCGGTGCTGCGCGCTATGATTTAGACCGTTTCGGTGCGGTATTCCGTCCATCGCCGCGGCAATCGGATGTGATGATTGTTGCCGGAACTTTATGTAATAAGATGGCACCGGCTTTACGTAAGGTTTATGATCAAATGCCGGAACCGCGTTGGGTTATCTCAATGGGCTCATGTGCCAATGGCGGTGGTTATTACCATTATTCATATTCAGTAGTGCGTGGCTGTGACCGGATTGTGCCGGTTGATATTTATGTACCGGGTTGCCCACCAGCGGCGGAAGCATTACTTTACAGTATCATTCAATTGCAAAATAAAATTCGTCGTGAATCGACCATTGCAAGAAAGAGTGCCTGATGACTAAATTACAACGATTAGAAAATACTTTAAACGAAGTGGTTGGTGGTGTTTACCATAATCTGTATAAATTTAAAGACCAAGAGCTAACTCTCGAAGTTACGCCAGCTAAATTAATTGAACTAATGACCAAGCTTGCCAATGACGAACGTTTGGCTTTTGCGCAATGTCAGGACGTTTGCGGGGTGGATTACCTAACCTACGGTAATCAGGAGAAACCTGATGAAGCTCTGCGTTTTGCGGTGGTGTACCATTTGTTGTCAATAAAGCATAACTGGCGAGTACGGGTTAAATGTTTTGCCACTGATAATGAATTTCCGGTGGTGCCGTCTGTAATTGATATTTGGAGCTCTGTTAATTGGTTTGAGCGTGAAGCTTTTGATATGTACGGGATTATCTTTGAAGGACATCCGGATTTACGGCGGATTTTAACTGATTATGGTTTCATTGGTCATCCGTTTAGAAAAGACTTCCCATTATCAGGTTATATGGAAATGCGTTATGATGAAGAACAAAAACGGGTGATTTATCAGCCGGTTACTATTGAACCACGTGAAATTACACCGCGTATTATTCGTGAGGAGCACTATGGTGGCAGAAATTAAAAACTACACCCTGAACTTCGGACCACAACATCCGTCGGCTCATGGTGTATTGCGTTTAGTATTGGAACTTGATGGTGAAGTAATCCAACGTGCCGATCCGCATATCGGATTGTTGCATCGCGGAACTGAAAAATTAGCCGAACATAAAACTTTTATTCAGGCGTTGCCATATATGGATCGGCTGGATTATGTCTCAATGATGTGTAATGAACATGCCTATTGTATCGCGGTCGAACGCTTACTTGGCATTGAAGCGCCGATTCGCGCTCAGTATATTCGGGTGATGTTTGCCGAAATTACGCGGATTCTCAATCACTTAATGTGGATTGGTGCCCATGCTTTGGACATCGGCGCAATGGCGGTATTTTTGTATGCTTTCCGTGAACGGGAAGATTTGATGGATTGCTATGAGGCAGTTTCCGGTGCGCGGATGCATGCGGCGTATTTCCGTCCGGGTGGCGTTTACCGTGATTTACCAGAACAAATGCCGCAATATTTGGAATCTGCAATTAAAACCAAAAAACGCTTGAATCGTTTTAATGCCAATCGGCAAGGCAGTTTATTGGAATTTATTGAAGATTTTGCCAAACGCTTTGATGGCTGCGTTGATGAATACGAAACCTTGTTGACTGATAACCGCATCTGGAAACAACGGACGGTCAATATTGGGGTGGTTAGTGAAGAGCGGGCATTGAATCTTGGTTTCAGTGGTCCGATGTTGCGTGGTTCCGGCGTTGCGTGGGATTTGCGTAAGAAACAGCCCTATGATGTTTATGCACAGATGGATTTTGATATTCCAGTGGGTAAAGGTGGCGATTGTTACGATCGTTATTTGGTGCGGATTGCCGAAATGCGTGAATCTAACCGCATTATCAAGCAATGCGTTGCCTGGTTGAAAGATAATCCGGGTCCGGTGATTATTGATGATCACAAAGTAGCGCCGCCAAGTCGTGATAAGATGAAATACGGGATGGAGGAATTAATCCATCATTTCAAATTATTTACCGAGGGAATGCGGGTGCCGGAGGGTGAAGTCTATCAGGCGGTTGAACATCCTAAAGGTGAGTTTGGGATTTATCTGGTGGCTGATGGTGCCAATAAACCGTATCGTTTGAAGATTAAAGCACCGGGTTATGCCCATTTGGCGGCACTGGACGAGATGAGTCGCGGGCATATGATTGCCGATGTGGTAGCCATTATTGGAACACAGGATATTGTATTTGGGGAGGTGGATAGATAATGCTGTCACAGCAAGCTTTAAAACAAATAGATGTTGAATTGGCAAAATATCCCGCTGACAAGCGCCGCAGTGCCACCATGTCGGCATTACGGATTGCCCAGACGGAATTAGGTTGGTTGTCAACCGATACCATTGAATTTGTGGCGGGTTATTTGCAAATCCCAGCGACCCAAGTAATGGAAGTTGCTACGTTCTATAGCATGTATAACCTTAAACCAGTTGGTAAATATAAGCTAACCGTCTGCACCAATTTACCGTGTGCACTGCGTGGCGGAGTTAATACCCTTGAATATCTGGAACATAAATTGGGTATTAAATGTGGTGAAACCACCATCGACGGTAAATATACCATTCAAGAAGGCGAATGTATGGGCGCCTGTGGCGATGCGCCGGTTATGCTGGTGAATAATCATAAAATGTGCAGCTTTATGGATAAAGAATCGATTGATAAAAAATTAGCGGAGCTAGTGTAAGCTTGTGAAATTTAAAACTTTCTGGGTAAGTTGTATTTTATCCGTGTTAGTACTCCATACTCAATATAGTTCCGCACAAGATGGGTTTTATATTGGGTCTGGAGTTGCTTTAAATCAAACAACCTCAGAAAATATTTATAAAACCTACTGGAGTCCGTATTTTTCGCAGGGGGTTATTTCTAACCCAGGTACTCAAGTAGGAAATTCAACGGGTTTATTCACTAATTTTGGCTATCAATTTAATGATTATTTGGCATCTGAGGTGAATTATTTATGGTCAAATAATCAGATTTATACACCTGTGGCACAGGACGCCGGGAATAGGACTTTTTTAGGTTCACAAAATATAGTTTCTGCGAATGCTTTGTTTTTATATCCATTCACTGATTGGTTTAACTTAAAAATACGTGGTGGTATTGCATGGGAAGAAGCAACTATGACAGATTATGTCGGCAGTCCAATGACAGATGGCTTTACCTCTGTTATAGGTTTAGGTGGTTCCTTTTATATATTTAAACATATTTCGTTGGATATTGATTATATTGGTTACGGAGTGTTATTCCCACTAAATTTAAATTATCACTCAAATGGAAACCAAATTCGAGGACAAATGCCGACGAATGTTGCGACAGTGACCAATAATGATTTAATTTTGGGCGTAAATTATCATTTTTAGGTAAATTGGTAAAATGGGTAATTCGGGTATTTATTAAAATATTTATCTTATTTTGGAGTATTTATGGCAATTTATCATAGTGGTGTAATTTTTCAAGGTCTAGATACCAGTGACCCGGATTGCTGGCGCCTGACTGAATATGTTAAGCGCGGCGGTTATCAAGCTCTCAAACGGATTTTGTCTGAAAAAATTACCCCCGAGCAAGTAATTGAAGAAATGAAAACTTCGGGTTTACGCGGACGCGGTGGGGCTGGTTTTCCGACTGGCTTGAAGTGGAGTTTTATGCCACGTACAGCGCCGGGGCAAAAATATATCATGTGTAATTCCGACGAAGGTGAACCAGGAACCTTTAAAGATCGCGATATCTTGCGTTACAATCCACATTCAGTGATTGAGGGTATGATCATTGCTGGTTACTCAATTGGTGCTTCGGCGGGCTATAATTACATTCATGGAGAAATATTTGAACTTTATCAACGGTTTGAAGAAGCTCTTGCTGAAGCAAAAGCTGCAAATTTGATTGGTGATAATATTTTAGATTCCGGTTTTGCTTTTACCCCGTATGCCCATCATGGCTACGGAGCTTACATTTGTGGCGATGAAACTGCGCTACTGAATTCCGTCGAAGGACGCAAGGGGCAACCGCGCTTTAAACCACCATTTCCGGCCGGTAAAGGACTTTATAGTAAACCAACGACCATTAATAATACTGAATCATTAGCTTCGGTGCCGTTCATCTTGCGTGATGGTGGGCAAACCTTTATGGATAAAGGGATTCCCAATAATGGGGGAACCAAATTATTTTCGATTTCCGGACACGTTGAACGACCTGGGAATTACGAAATTCCATTAGGCACGCCATTTAGTAAATTACTGGAAATGGCTGGTGGCATGCGCAATGGCAAAAAATTGAAAGCCGTTATTCCGGGTGGCTCTTCTTCACCGGTATTGCCGGCCGATATCATGATGGCATGTACCATGGATTACGATTCAATTGCCAAAGCCGGATCGATGCTTGGTTCCGGTGCGGTAATCGTAATGGATGAAGATGTCTGCATGGTGAAAGCCCTTGAACGCTTGGCATATTTCTATCACGAAGAAAGCTGCGGACAATGTACGCCGTGTCGTGAGGGAACCGGCTGGTTATATCAGATTATTCATCGGATTGAGAACGGTCAAGGTCGTCCGGGTGATTTGGAGCTGCTGGATAGTATCGGCAATCAAATGGCAGGACGGACAATTTGTGCACTAGCGGATGCGGCAGTTTTCCCGGTGCGGAGTTTTACCCAGCATTTCCGGCATGAGTTTGAATATCATATTGAGCATAAGAAATGCTTAGTCACCCATAAGTGGTGCTAGTATGCTCATTGTCTTTGGCTCCTGAACTTTGTCGTATTGAAAAAAAGACTCGTCATGTACTTTGGTGTACACGTCCTCGCCTTTTTATCAATACTTCGCGTTCAGAAACCAAATACTTCGAGCATGGTATAAATATATAAAACAGGAAAAAATGATGATAGAATTTGAATTAGATGGTAAAACCGTAAACGGTGAGCCCGGGCAGTCAATTCTGGAAGTAGCGCTCAAAGAGGGTAAATATATACCACATTTTTGTTACCACAAAAAACTATCGATCGCCGCTAACTGCCGGATGTGTCTGGTAGAAGTCGAAAAAGCCCGTGGTCCGGCGGCAGCTTGTGCCACGCCAATTGCTGCAGGAATGAAAGTTCATACCTGCTCCAAGCTGGCAGTTGAAGCCCAACAAGGTGCGATGGAATTTTTATTGATTAATCACCCCTTGGATTGCCCAATTTGTGATCAGGGTGGCGAATGTCAGTTACAGGATTTGGCAGTAGGCTATGGCAAAGGTGCCAGCCGCTTTCAGGAAAGCAAGCGCGCAGTAAGCAATAAAGATTTAGGTCCTTTGGTACGCACGGTGATGACGCGCTGTATCCACTGCTCACGTTGTGTGCGCTTTAGCGATGAAATTGCCGGTTATCAAGAATTGGGCATGAGCTATCGCAATAATCATGTCGAAGTAATGCCGTTTATCGGTAAAACCGTCGATAGCGAACTTTCCGGCAATATCATTGATATTTGTCCGGTCGGTGCTTTAACCAGCAAACCGTTTAGGGATACTGCCCGTTCGTGGGAACTTTCACGTCGTAAATCAATTACACCACATGATGCTTTGGGTAGCAATATTCAGGTACATGTCGATAAATACCATAAAGTGGTACGGGTATTGCCGTTAGAAAATGAAGCGCTAAATGAGTGTTGGTTGTCAGATCGCGATCGTTTTAGCTACGAGGGTCTCTACCATGAAGAACGGATTACCACCCCGAAAGTGAAACAGGATGGTAAATGGATTGAAGTTGATTGGGACACGGCATTGACTTACGCGGCTAAGAGTATCAATGGTGTCAAAATGGATCATGGCAGCGATGCGATCGGAGTATTGGCATCTGCGATTTCCACTAGCGAAGAATTGCATATTTTACAAAAAATGATGCGGGCTTTGGGTGTCAATAATTTAGACACTCGCCTTGATCAACAAGATTTTGCTGGTGATAGCAAACTGCTAGGCGTACCATATCTTGGTTCTAGTGTCAGCGATTTTGTTAATAATAAAGCAATATTGGTAGTTGGCAGCTTATTGCGCCAGGAACAACCATTATTGATGCAACGCTTGCGCCAAGCCGCTAAGAACGGCAGCGAGTTACATTTAGTTAACGCGACTGAAGAAAATGTTTTGGCTAAAGTTGCCACTCAGATTACGCTTGATCCACGGGCATTTGCTTATGCCTTGGGGCAAGTTTTAAAAGCGGCTTGTCAGTTAACCGGCAAAGCTACTAGCGTTGATTTAGCGACGGTGGCGATTGATGAAAAGACGCAAAAAATCGCGCAAAGTCTGGTGGCGGCAAAAGGTCATGTGGTATTGGGACGGATCGCCAAAAGCCTGGCAAATTATGCCGAATTACGAATTATCGCCAATGAAATCGCGCGGGTCTGTGATGGTGTTAGTGGTGTTTTGCCGGCATTGGGTAATGAAGTTGGCGCCAATCTGGTGGGCTTTATTCCCTATAAGGCCGGATTTAACGGCTATCAAACCAAAGGCTTGAACGCGCGGGCAATGCTCGAAAATACCCGTAAGGCGTATGTGTTATTGAATACCGAATTGGAACACGATGCCTATAGTTCGCAACAGGCATTAGCCAGCTTGAATAAAGCTGAAACAGTAGTGGTTTTGAGTGCTTATACCAATGAAGATATGTTGCAATATGCCGATGTGATTTTACCGATAACCCCATTTAGTGAAACGGCTGGTTCTTATGTCAATATGGCAGGAACCTGGCAAAAATTCAACGGAGTTACTAAACCGTTGGGTGATTCAAAACCGGGTTGGAAAGTTATCCGGGTTTTAGCCAATAAACTGGGGCTGGAAGGTTTTGAATATGACAGTATTGAAGATGTTCGCGCTGAACTTGCTAATTTGGCAAACCCAGCTGAATATCTTAATAATCAGATTGCCTTTGATTCACTGGCAATTACCAAACCGGAATTAACTGGATTGGTTCGCTTGGGGGTGCATAATGTCTATGCAACCGATAGCATCGTGCGCCGGAGCGTTTCATTGCAGCAAACTAAATTGGCCACTGCGCCGTTATTTGCGGTATCGGCTGAAGTTTATAGTAAACTTGGTTTAGTTAGCGGCAGCGAAGTGGCGGTTCGCCAAACCCATGCCAATAAAAAATTTGCATTGCAGCAGGATGATAAATTGGCACCAAGTGTGGTCTGGTTAAATAAGCATACTGAAACCTTGGCTTTTGCCGGTAGCAGTGATGCAATTGAAGTCGTTCTCTAAGCGGGGTATATGATGGAATTTATTCAACATTATTTAGGTCAAGATCTTGGCTATGCAGTGTGGCATTTATTAAAGGCTGTCGCGTTGATCGTGCCGTTGACTTTGGTTATTGCCTACATTACTTTGGCTGAGCGGCGGATTTTGGGTTTTATGCATGCGCGGATTGGTGCTAATCGGGTCGGACCGTTTGGCTTATTTCAACCATTTGCCGATTTGCTGAAGTTCGTATTTAAAGAAATTATCATTCCGACCAAGGTTTCCAAAGGGGTATTTTATTTATCACCATTGATTATTTTAATGTGTGCCCTGGTTACTTGGGCGGTGATTCCGTTTAATCCAACTTTATATTTTACCAATGTTAATGCCGGGGTAATGTATGTTACCGCGATTGCTTCGTTGGGAATTTATGGAATTATTTTGGCTGGTTGGTCAGGCAATTCCAAATATTCATTCTTGGGTGGTATCCGCGCAACCGCACAAATGATTTCTTATGAATTGGCAATGGGTTTTGCCATTCTTGGTGTGCTGATGGTTAGCGGCAGCTTGAACTTTATTGATATTGTTAACGCACAGGCGATTGGCAAAATGAATGGTTCGTTGCTGTCGTGGAATTGGTTGCCGTTATTTCCGATGTTTTTGGTTTACCTGATTTCCGGGGTGGCTGAAACTAATCGCGCGCCATTTGATGTCTGTGAAGGTGAGTCGGAAATCGTCGCTGGCTTCCACGTTGAATATTCCGGAACGCCGTTTGCCTTATTCATGTTGGCCGAGTATGCTAGCATGGTGTTGATTTCAGCTTTGGCAACCATTATGTTCCTAGGCGGCTGGTTATCGCCATTTCCTACGACCTGGGGGATTTTGGGTACTCCATCAATGGCATGGCTGGTGGTAAAAGTCCTAATTTTGATTTTTGGCTTTATCTGGTATCGGGCAACTTTTCCGCGCTACCGCTATGATCAAATTATGCGTTTGGGTTGGAAAATATTCTTGCCAATTACGTTGGTATGGATTTTTGTGGTTGGTGCGTGGATGGTATCCCCACTTAATATTTGGCACTAAGGGGTTAATCAATGAAGAAATTTTTTAAGACCTTTTTCTTGACCGAACTCCTCAAAGGGATGGCGGTTACTTGGCGGGTAATGTTAAAACCTAAGCCGACTATTTTTTATCCGGAAGAAAAAACACCGTTATCACCACGGTTTCGTGCATTACACGCTTTACGCCGTTATCCCAATGGTGAAGAGCGTTGTATCGGCTGTAAATTGTGTGAAGCAGTCTGTCCAGCCTTGGCAATTACCATCGATATTCATGAGCGCGATGATGGTACCCGGCGGACAACCCGCTATGATATTGATTTGACCAAATGTATATTTTGTGGTTTTTGCGAAGAAGCGTGTCCGGTAGATGCGATTGTTGAAACGCCGATTCATGAATATCACGGTGAAAAACGCGGGGATTTATTTTATACCAAAGAAATGCTTCTGGCAATTGGAGATAAATATGCTCCGGTAATTAATGCTGCTAAAGAAGCGGATCATAAGTATCGCTAGAGAAAGGTATAACGATGAATATTACAACTGTGTTATTTTATGTGTTTTCGGCGGTATTGTTGATTAGCTCGTTGCGAGTGATTACCGTCAAAAATCCGGTACATGCGGCATTGTTTCTGGTATTGGCATTTGTGACTGCTGCGTGTCTATGGATGATGATGGGCGCGGAATTTTTATCTTTACTGCTGATTTTGGTTTACGTCGGTGCGGTAATGGTTCTGTTTCTCTTTGTGGTGATGATGCTTGATGTGGATGTTGAGAGTCTGCGTAAAGGTTTCTGGAAAAATCTGCCGTTGGCATTGGTGCTAGGCGTAGTGGTGTTACTGGAAATGGTAGCAGTTTTGGCAAATAACCATCTGGCACAGGGTGCCGCAGTTAATGCCGATCCAGCAACGACTATCAGCAATTCCAATAAACTTGGTTGGGTGTTATATACCCAATATTCCTATCCGGTAGAATTGGCTTCGATGATCTTATTACTCGGCTTAGTGGTGGCAGTGGCGTTAACGTTACGTAAGTCAGAAAAAGCCGCAAAATATCAGAATATTAGTGAACAAGTTTCACGTGATAGTAAAACTCGCTTTACCATGGTAAAAATGGCTGCCGAAACTGAAGATAAGGGGGCTCAATAATGATCGGACTTACACATTATCTGGTTTTATCGGCAATTTTGTTTGCCATCTCGGTGATGGGAATTTTTCTCAACCGCAAAAATATTATTGTGGTGTTAATGTCAATTGAATTAATGCTATTGGCAGTAAATTTTAACTTTGTTGCGTTCTCGACGTTTCTAAACAATGTTGCCGGACAAATCTTTGTATTCTTTACTTTAACGGTAGCGGCAGCGGAATCGGCAATTGGTCTGGCAATATTGATTATATTATTCCGCAATTTAAGATCAATCAATGTTTCTGATATGACGAAATTGAAAGGTTAGGGGAGCAACATGACAGAAATGCCTTTATATTTAACGATTATATTATCGCCGCTGGTTGCAGCAACCATTGTCGGGCTATTTGGCTTTGCTTTGGGGAAAAAAGTTAGCCACACCCTGACGATTTTAGGGGTATTGATTTCGACAATCGGTTCATATTGCTTGTTGAATCAAGTTATGAATCACGGTTTAAATTATAACGGACCATTGTACACTTGGTTAACCATTGGTAATCAAACTTATTCGGTTGGGGTTTTGATTGATGCCTTAACGGCAACCATGTTAACCGTGGTAACTTCAGTGTCATTGATGGTGCATATTTATACCATCGGTTATATGGCTGAAGAGGATGGCTATACTCGTTTCTTTAGTTATATTTCATTATTTACCTTCATGATGATAGTGTTGGTAATGGCGAATAACTTCTTCCAGTTGTTCTTTGGTTGGGAAGGGGTTGGTCTAGTTTCCTATTTATTGATCGGGTTTTATTTCAAACGCGAATCGGCGATTTTTGCCAACTTGAAAGCGTTTTTAATCAACCGGATTGGTGATTTGGGCTTCTTATTGGGAATTGGTTTGGTATTAGCTTACTTTGGCACTTTAAATTATGCCGAAGTATTTGCACAATTACCACAAATTAATGGGGTGACTTTCTTAGGTACACAGTGGAACGCGATTACCGTGATTTGTCTGTTATTGTTTGTTGGTGCAATGGGTAAATCGGCGCAGTTTCCACTGCATGTGTGGCTGCCGGATTCAATGGAAGGCCCGACGCCAATTTCAGCCCTGATTCATGCGGCAACCATGGTTACCGCAGGGATCTTCATGGTGGCACGCTTGTCCCCAATGTACAATATGTCGGAAACCGCTCTATCATTCATTGCGATTATCGGGGCGATTAATGCCTTATTCCTTGGCTTATTAGGTTTGATTCAGAACGACATCAAACGGGTAGTAGCGTATTCAACCTTATCACAATTGGGTTATATGGCAGTAGCTTTGGGCTGCGGTGCTTATTCGGTAGGGATTTTCCACTTAATGACCCATGCGTTCTTTAAAGCTTTATTGTTCTTAGCTGCCGGTTCGGTGATTGTTGCCATGCACCATGAGCAGGATATGCGCAAAATGGGTGGTTTATGGAAATATTTACCGATTACCTACGTGGTTACCATTATTGGTAATCTGGCATTGGCCGGAATTCCGCCGTTTGCCGGTTTCTTTTCCAAAGATATGATTCTGGAAGCGGCCAGCAATGCCCACCATCACGGGATGTTTGGTAGTGGCTTTGTGGTGTTCTCGGTTTATGCAGCGGTTTTTGTGACTGCAGCTTATAGCTTCCGGTTACTATTTATGACTTTCCATGGCGAAGAGCGCTTCCGTCATCAGGCACATGATGAAGATCATGGTGCTCATGGTCATGACAATCATCACGGAAATCATGCCGTTGAACCAAAAGAATCACCATGGGTTATTACCTTGCCATTAATTTTATTGGCAATTCCATCGGTAATTATTGGTTACTTGGCATTTGATAAATTTGTTCCAGGGCAATTCTTTAGCGGTGCAATTTTCAATGCTGGGTTCTTTAGCGAAGAGATTGCTGCCAATCCGGTAACTCCTGTTGAAATGATGCTTCATAGCCTACATGAAGCTCCGGTATATATTGCTTTATGTGGGATTATCGCAGCCTTTATTGCCCATAAGTCGCCGGCTTTTGTCCGACTATTGAAAACGGTCTTTAAACCGGTGATATTTGTCATGGAACGCAAGTTCTTTATGGACGATTTATTTATCAATTTATTGGCACCGCTGGGACGTGGGTTGGGTAAATTCCTGTGGACGGTTGGTGATATTTTGGTGATTGATGGTTTGATTGTCAATGGATCAGCTAAAGTAGTTGATGTATTTGCCAAAATTTTCCGTCGCCTGCAAACCGGCTATGTCAATAGTGCTGCTACGTACATGGTATTGGGGGTGCTGATTTTGCTGACATTCTGTACGACGTTGATTTTACACTAAGGGTAGAGTAATGATGAATTATTTATTAAGTTTAACCATTTGGACGCCAATTGTTTTTGGGCTCATTACTTTATTATTTAACAAGAATGACTGTCTGGCGCGCTATATTGCGTTAGTTGGTTCGATTATCGCATTGGTATTTTCGGTAATTGTCTTTGTTGATTTCAATCCGGCGCTGACCAGCATGCAGTTTGCTGAAATGTTACCGTGGGTTCCTAGCCTGAATATCAATTACCATTTGGGTGTTGATGGAATTTCAATGCCGTTTGTTATGTTGAATAACTTTATCACCGTATTGGTAATTTTAGCCGGCTTTAAAGTTATCAAACATAAAGTTGCACTATATAATGCAATGTTTATGCTGATGACCGGTACCATTAGCGGTGCATTTTGTGCCTTGGATTCAGTGTTGTTTTATGTGTTCTTTGAGGCGATGCTGATTCCAATGTATCTGATTATCGGGGTGTGGGGAAGTTCCAATCGCGTTTATGCGGCGATTAAGTTCTTCCTCTATACTTTGGTTGGTTCGTTATTGATGCTAGTGGCGTTGATCTATCTCTATTTCAAGAGCGGTAATAGCTTTGAAATCATGGATTACTATCGTTTGCCATTGACTTTATCGGTACAAATTTATTTGTTTATCGCCTTCTTCCTGTCATTTGCAGTAAAAGTGCCAATGTGGCCGCTACATACTTGGTTACCGGATGCCCATCCGGAAGCACCAACTGGCGGTTCAATGGTATTGGCGGCGATTACTCTTAAAATCGGCGGGTATGGATTTTTTAGGTTTATTTTACCGATTGTTCCAGATGCTTCGCGTTATCTATCCGGCGTGATGGTAACACTATCCTTAATTGCAATTGTTTATATCGGTCTGGTTGCCGTGGTGCAAAAAGACATGAAGAAATTGGTGGCATATTCTTCAATTTCACACATGGGATTTGTAACGCTGGGTTGCTTCATGTTTGTCAATGGAACCTTAAATCCATGGGCGGTTGAAGGGGCGTTAACTCAGATGATTTCGCATGGTTTTGTCTCTGCCGCAATGTTCTTCTGTATTGGGGTAATGTATGACCGGGTGCATTCACGGAATGTTGGTGATTACGGTGGTGTAGTTACCAAAATGCCGATATTTGCGGCCTTCTATATGTTATTTGCCATGGCCAATTCGGGTTTGCCGGGAACTTCTGGTTTTGTCGGTGAATTTATGGTAATCATGGGTGCGGTACAGGCTAATTTCATTGCCGCAGTTTTTGCCGGATTAACCTTGATCCTTGGTGCCGGCTATACCTTATGGATGTACAAACGGACGATATTTGGACCGGTAACCAATCATCATGTTGAAGAAATGGATGATGTTTCTAAACGTGAATTCCTGATTTTGGCATTGCTGGCAATTGCGGTAATTGTGATGGGGGTTTATCCGAATTTATTCGTATCCAAAATGCATGCTACCGTGGCGCAATTCCTGAATCAGGTTGCGGTTAGTAAAATTTAACCGGAGATGGAGTTTAGACTATGAATTTTCCTAATTTATATCCGGTATTGCCGGAATTGTTTATGGCTGGGATGATAATTGTCCTGCTACTAGTAGATGCCTTTAGTTGCAGTAAATGCAAAGGATTAAATCTGATCATCACCTTATTAAGTTTGATCGGTGCCTTTGTGTTACAAAAAATTGTGGATATGGGTAATACTCAACTAACTTTCAATAATATGTTTATTCTGGATAATCTGGCAATGGGAACCAAGATGTTTACTTATCTGTTCTCAATTATTGCGGTCCTGTACATCAAGCGTTATGTCACTGATAAACATTTAAATAGTGGGGAATTTTACGCGATTTTTCTATTTAGTATCCTGGGTATGATGGTGATGATTTCTGCCAATAATATGTTGGTATTATATGTTGGTCTGGAATTATTCTCATTGGCGTTATATGGTTTAATTGCCTTGCAACGAGACAGTGTTAAAGCCACTGAATCGGCAATGAAGTATTTTATTCTTGGGGCTCTGGCTTCAGGGATTTTGCTCTATGGTATTTCATTTATCTACGGTGCCAGCGGTGGGTATTTGCAATTGGATCAGATTATTCGTGCCATGCTGCAATTAAATGGAACCAATGAAGCGTTGATGACCTTTGGGTTGGTGTTTATTGTTGCCGGATTAGTATTTAAACTTGGTTTGGTGCCATTTCATATGTGGGTGCCGGATGTTTACGAAGGTTCACCATTGGCGGTAACTACGATTATCGGTAGTTTAACCAAAATTGCCGGGGTGGTGTTTGTAATTCGCTTTTTGATTGGTGGCTTGGTATTGCTTAATTCAGCGTGGACGGTGATGTTGTTGATTCTGGCAATTTTATCGCTGTTTTTTGGAAATATTATTGCAATTGCCCAAACCAATATCAAACGGATGCTCGGTTATTCAACCATTTCGCATATGGGTTTTGTGGCATTGGGTTTGGTGACGATGGATGTTGCCGGTGTATCGTCAACCATTTTCTATGTGGTAACCTATTCGCTGACCGCTTTGGCAGGTTTTGGAATCTTAACCCTATTGTCTAAAGGTGATTTTGAATGCGAAACCATGGTGGACCTGCAAGGTTTAGCCAAAACGCAACCAATTTATGCCGGATTAATGGCGGTGGTGATGTTTTCAATGGCTGGTATCCCGCCGCTGGTCGGTTTCTATGCCAAATTTAAAATCTTGGAAGCGTTGGTGTCCAATGGTTTTATTGCTACTGCGGTATTTGCTGTAATTATGTCATTGATTGGTGCTTTCTATTATATCCGGGTAGTTAAAGTGATGTATTTTGATGAGCCGGTAAAAACTATCGAAGTTGCCGATGCCTGCGTACTTAGCCGTTCAGTACTATTGGTAAATGCGGTTTTATTAGTTTTAATTGGGATTTTACCTTCGGTATTAATGATGTATTGTACTTCGTTAATTACTGGCTAATCAATCGTGATTATTGAGTTTAGAACCACAGCTTGGCTGTGGTTTTTTTATGGTTAAACACCAGCTATAGTATAATAATGCGAAAATAATTTTTGGGATTAATATCAATGTTAAGTAAATATAAAGCAATTAGCGGTCGTAAAATCAAGTTTGCTCTGGTTGGTTGTGGGCGGATTTCGGTAAACCATTTTAACTCGCTGATTGAGCATAGTGAAAATTGTGAGTTAGTTGCGGTTTGCGATATTATCAGTGAGCGTGCTAATCAGGCTGCTGAAAAATATAATGTTACCGCTTATTATTCATTGGAAAAAATGTTGGCAGCTGGCGGATTTGATGCGGTAATTATTACCACTCCCAGCGGTTTGCATCCATTGCAAACCATAGCCTGTGCTGAAGCTGGTTTTCATGTGATAACTGAAAAACCGATGGCAACGCGTTTGTCCGATGGAATTGAAATGGTTAAGGCTTGTGATAAAGCCGGAGTGCGCTTGTTTGTGGTAAAACAAAACCGCCGCAATGCGACCATCCAAATGGTTAAAAAAGCGGTTGAAGAAAAACGCTTCGGTCGAATTTATTCGGTTGCTTGTAATGTGTTTTGGACTCGCCCACAGGAGTATTACGATGCAGCAGCGTGGCGTGGTACCTGGGAGTTTGATGGTGGGGCATTTATGAATCAAGCCTCACATTATGTTGATTTGATGGAGTGGTTGGTGGGTTCGGTTGAATCGGTGCAAAGTTATACCGCAACCTTGGAACGCAATATAGAAACTGAAGATAGCGGTGTGGTGGCAATAAAATATCGCAGCGGTGCATTGGGGACAATGAATGTGTCAATGTTGACTTATCCTAAAAATCTTGAAGGTTCGATTACTATCATTGGTGAAAAAGGCACCGTAAGAATTGGTGGAGTAGCCGTGAATAAAATTGATCATTGGGAATTTGCCGATAAACGTCCGGAAGATGACGGCGTGATGGATGCCAGTTATGCGACAACTTCGGTATATGGTTTTGGTCACCCATTATATTATTCAAATGTTATTGCAACCTTGCAGGGTAAAGAAGAACCGTTAACCGATGGTCGTGAAGGCTTACGGTCATTGGAGTTTTTAATTGCAATCTATTTATCTGCTCGTGATGGTAAGAAGGTTTCATTGCCATTGGTTTATTAACCTTAAGCTTTAATTTCTGAAAAGTATTACGAGTTCGGGCGGCTGGCGGTTTCTTGGTTTTCTCGCTAGCCGCTCAATTCATAACAGTTAACTGCATATTTCAGGGTAAATAATGAATAATTACAAAGGAATAATTCTTGCTGGTGGCAGCGGAACCCGCTTGCATCCGGCAACGCAGGTAGTATCTAAACAGCTCCTACCGGTATATGACAAGCCGATGATTTTCTATCCATTATCAATCTTGATGTTAGCAGAAATACAAGAAATTTTGATAATTTCGACCCCGCAGGATATTGGGCGCTTTGAACAGTTGCTGGGTGATGGCTCACAATATGGAATTAAACTAAGCTATGCGGTACAACCCAGTCCGGATGGATTGGCACAGGCATTTTTAATCGGCGAAGAGTTTTTGGCGGGTTCTCCGGCGTGCCTGATTTTGGGTGATAATCTTTATTATGGCAGCGGGATGAGCGAACTGCTTAAATCAGCACAAACCGCCAGCGGTGCGACGGTCTTTGCCTATCAAGTATCAGATCCGGAACGCTACGGTGTCGTTGAATTTGATGCTAACCAGCAAGCGATTAGCCTTGAAGAAAAACCGGCTCAGCCAAAATCAAATTTTGCGGTGACCGGCTTATATTTTTATGATAATAAAGTGGTTGATTATGCCAAGCAGATTAAACCCTCACCACGTGGTGAACTAGAGATAACCGACTTAAATCGAATCTATCTGGAGCAACAAGCGCTGAAAGTTGTTACCATGAAGCGTGGCTTTGCATGGCTCGATACCGGAACCCATGATTCGTTACTGGATGCCTCGAATTTTATCCAAACCGTTGAACATCGGCAGGGGATTAAAATTGCCTGTTTGGAAGAAATTGCCCTGGATAAAGGCTGGCTGACTAAAGAGCAAATTTTAACTCGGGTTAGTCAAATGGGTAAATCGACTTATGCCGAATATTTGCGCAGGATCTTAAAATAATGGAATTTATTAAAACCGCTATTCCGGAAGTTATTTTGATTAAACCACAAGTGTTTGGTGATGATCGTGGTTTTTTCTGTGAAACCTATAAGAAATCACTATTTCATGCCAATGGCATAGCTGCCGAATTTATTCAGGATAACCATTCAAAATCCTGTAAGGGAGTACTGCGTGGACTACATTATCAATTAAATCCATGCGCGCAGGGTAAACTGGTGCGCTGCGTTAAAGGTGCGGTATTTGATGTCGCGGTTGATATTCGTAAGGGTTCACCAACCTTTGGGCGGTGGGTTGGCTATGAATTAAGTGAAGCCAATAAACAGATGTTGTGGATTCCGGAAGGCTTTGCCCATGGTTTTGTTACACTGGAAGATGATACCGAGTTCCTGTACAAAACTACCAATGAATATGCTCCAGAGTGTGACCGCGGAATCAAATATGACGATCCACAAATCGGAATTGTCTGGCCCAAGCTTGATAAACTGATTCTTTCGGCTAAGGATCAACAGCAGCCACCTTTGAGTGCGGCAGAGATCAACTTTGAATATGGAATGAAACTATGACTAAGAAAACTTTACTGGTAACCGGCGGTGCCGGCTTTATCGGTTCGGCAGTGGTGCGCCAATTAATTAACCACCACGATTATCAGGTGGTCAACATTGATAAATTAACCTATGCCGGTAATCTGGAGTCGCTGAAAGAAATCAGCAGTAATCCGCGCTATCACTTTGAACAAGTTGATATTTGCGATAAAGACAATATTACCCGCATCTTTAATTACTATCAACCGGTTGGAATTTTGCATCTGGCTGCCGAAAGCCATGTTGATCGTTCAATTGTTGGTCCCGGAGAATTTATTCAAACCAATATTGTCGGCACTTATAATTTACTCGAATGCGCCCGCGAATACTATAACCAACTGGAAGATAAAACCCAGTTTAAATTTGTCCATATCTCGACCGATGAAGTATTTGGTTCATTGGGTGCCAGCGGTTATTTCAGCGAAACTACCGCCTATGATCCGCGCAGTCCATATTCCTCCTCCAAAGCCAGCAGCGATATGCTAGTCAGAGCGTGGTATCATACCTATAATTTACCGGTGGTAATTACCAATTGTACCAATAATTATGGACCATATCATTTTCCGGAAAAACTGATTCCGCTCGTTATCAATAATGCCTTAGCTGGTAAAGTATTGCCAATTTACGGCAAGGGTGATAATGTCCGGGATTGGCTCTACGTCGAAGATCATGCTAAAGGAATAATTTTGGCGTATGAAAAAGGACAGCTTGGTGAGAGTTATTGCATTGGTGGACATAATGAGAAAACCAATCTTGAAGTGGTGCAAACCATTTGTAAAATTCTTGATCAGTTAAAACCCAAAGCCGATAACACTTCATACGCTAATCAGATTAGCTATGTAACCGATCGTGCCGGACATGATTACCGCTATGCCATGGATCCAACCAAGATTCAAACTGAACTGGGCTGGCAGCCGGAGGAGAATTTTGACAGCGGCATCAAGAAAACCGTAGAGTGGTATCTGGATAACCGTAAGTGGGTTGAACATGTATTAAGTGGTGAATATCAGCAATGGGTGCAAAAAAATTATGACAATCGCTAAGAAAATAGTGGTTCTCGGTGCCAATGGGCAACTTGGCAGTGATTTAATTAAAGTGTTACAATCCAATCGCCATGATCAGGTAATTGCTTCGACTTCCGAGGATCTGGATGCTGCGGCTGGGGATATTCCCGGTCAGCTTCACCAGTATGTTGATGCGGATTATATAATCAACTGCATCGCGACAACTAATGTTGATGGTTGTGAAGATAATCCGGGATTGGCGTTTCAGATTAATAGTGCTTTTGTTACCCAACTAGCGCAATTCTGTCACAAGAATGCAATTGTTTTAATTCATATTTCAACTGATTATGTCTTTGCCGGTGATAAATCCAGTAAGTATTTGGAAACTGATAGTATCAATCCTTTGAATGTTTACGGGTTATCAAAGGCTGCCGGAGATTTGGCAGTAGCAATTTATAGCCATAAGTACTTTATTCTGCGGGTTTCCTCGTTATTTGGTATTGCCGGCGCATCGGGTAAAGGTGGTAATTTTATTACGACCATGCAGCGGCTTGGACGGGAAAAAGATAGCTGGACGGTCATTAATGATCAATGGACTTGTCCAACCCATACTTTGGATGTAGCACGGGCAATTTCGGCTCTGATTGAGCAAAATGTGACAGAATATGGAACTTATAACTGTGTCAGCAGCAGTTCATGCAGTTGGTTTGAGTTTACCCAAAATATTCTCGAATTAAGTGGCTTGGATCAGAATAAAGTTAAACCAATTAGTTATACTGATTATAACTTTAAAGCTCAGCGCCCACAACGGGTAATTTTGGGTAATGATAAGCTTAGCCAGTATTATTTAATGCCGGATTATTTAAGCGCCTTGCGGGAGTTTTTATTGTTACAGCAATCAGTAGCCCGCTAAAAAATAAAGACAGCATTTATTTTGTGGTTGTATAATATCGTCTTGTTGATTTAATATAATAAAATTTTGCAGTAGATATAGCATGCATAACCGGATAGTTTCAGTAGTTGGTTTGGGTTACGTAGGGTTGCCGGCAGCAGTGGCGTTTGGTAAACAAAAACAATGTATCGGATTTGATATTAATCCGCAACGGATTTTGGAATTGAAGCAGGGTTTTGATCGCACTGAAGAAACCACCAGCGAAGATTTGGCAACCACCAATATTTTATACACCTGTGATTTAAATGAATTACGCCAAGCAGATTTTCATATTATTGCGGTACCGACACCGGTTGATGATGCTCATGTGCCGGATTTAACTCCGGTTGAAAAAGCTTCAGTGACAGTGGGTAAGGTTCTTAAAAAAGGCGATATCGTAGTTTATGAATCAACCGTATATCCTGGTGTGACTGAAGATATTTGCGTGCCGATTTTGGAACGTGAATCCGGTCTTAAAGGTGGTGTTGATTTTACGGTAGGTTTTTCACCAGAGCGGATTAATCCTGGTGATAAAGAGCGCAGTTTCACCACCATTCATAAGATTGTTTCCGGACAGGATCAGGCGACCTTGGATATCGTTGCCGATGTCTATGCCTCAGTAGTAGTTGCTGGCGTGCATAAAGCCAGTTCAATCAAAGTAGCTGAAGCCGCTAAAGTAATTGAAAACTCGCAACGGGATATTAATATTGCCTTCATGAATGAATTGGCAGTGATTTTTGATCGCTTGGGCATTGATACCACCGAAGTATTGGAAGCTGCAGGAACCAAATGGAACTTCCTGCACTTTAAACCAGGTCTGGTTGGCGGACATTGTATCGGTGTTGATCCATATTATCTGACCTATCGTGCCGAACAGATTGGCTATATTCCGCAAGTAATTTTAGCTGGACGGCGGATCAATGACAATATGGGACGTTATGTGGCACGCCAAGGGGTTAAACTGCTGATTAAAGCCGGTCATACCATGAATAATCTTACCGCTACCGTCCTAGGCTTTACTTTCAAGGAAGATTGTCCGGATGTGCGCAATACCAAAGTAATTGATATTATCAAAGAACTCAAAGATTACAATATTCAGGTTGAAATTTGCGATCCGGTCGCTGATCAACAGGATGCCAAACATGAATATGGCGTTAATTTTACCGAGTTTAAAGATTTGCAACAAGTACCACTATTGATTGTTGCAGTATCTCATCAAGAGTTCAAAGATATGAATCTGGATGAATTGCTTGCAAAAGTAACTCCGGGTGGTGTAATTATGGATGTCAAAGCGATTTTGCCGCAGGAAGAAGTACGTGCCCGTGGTTATAAACTATGGCGCCTATAATTATTTGAATAAATCAAATCATAAAAAACCGCTAGCAAATGTTGCTGGCGGTTTTTTTAACTTATTTGACCGGGCGACCACTAGGAAATTTTATTTGCTGGGTATGTTGGTGCTGCAGATAGTAATCGGCCTTGATAAAGGCATAGTTGTCAACTTTGAAATAACCCTGAAACGGGCGATCAATTTCAAGGATTAGCCATGCCGAAGTTAAGATTACCAAATGCTGGGTAAATAATGACATGATGGTTAGCTTGCCATTGCGATGATAAATAAATCCTCCCCAGAAACAAATTAGTGCCAATAACATCATAAAAAACACTAATAATACGCCGTTTATTTGCCCTTCAACATAATCTAGTCGGTCAAAACGATTCTGGATCAGAGTATTGAGTGCCGTGGTGATTTGAATATAGGTGGTTTTTTCTTCAAGGGTTGTTGTTGGTAAGGTATAAATTACCGAGGATAATTCACGGATTTTTGCAGCCGAATCTGGGCTTAATTTACCTTGCTCCAATGATTTATATTCGTTATTAATAATTGAATTGAGATAATATTGGACGGCTATCTGGGTTTGCTCACGAAGTTGGGGATTATCAATTAGCTGTGCACTATTATACAGGTTGATAATCTATTGTGCTTCGCGTTCGCTATCCAGATTCAAATTATCTAAAGTTTGCCAATTTAGTGCAATCCAAAAAGCAATAAATAAAGTTCCGAAGGTTAATCCGGTCTGTTGTGCATAGCTGGCAGCAGTATTGGTGTTGGTCCGGCCAACTTTAAAATATTTGCGATTGATGATATAGCCGCAAAGCCCAATCAAGCCAAATACAAAATATATCAAAAACAGGGCGGCAATAACGTGTAAATTATAAAACCATGCCGGCATAGTTTAGTTGTCCTTTCTAATATGAGTTAACGCGGTTACTCAATTCCGCTTGCAGTTCGTCGGATAGAAATTCAATTGTCCACGGATGATATTTGAGAGCTTGTTTGGCAATTTCACGGTCAGCCTGTAGTCGTGGCGTTGCTTGTTGCAAAACTTGTCCCGAATACTCCAGTAGTGCTAATACCAATTCCTTATCGTCTTTTAGCTCACTGTCAGCAAATTCAAATGCCCAGCGATAGCTTTTTACCGCCGCTGACACGATTTCACGCTCAGCACGCAGTTCAGGGGATAGATACTCTAAAATTCGGCCAGCTTTACCGATTATTTCATGGATAAAGTCTAAGTTAGTTTTTAACCCAGCGCCGCAAAATTGAAAAACATAGGGATTTTCAATAATCAGTGGTCGCATAAAATCTTTATCGACCCGCTGCGATTTTACGGCAAACTGGATGGCGCTGGTTCGTAAATTATATGCCATGGTTATGATCTCACGGTCATTACGTAAGCGTTTGCTGGCATACGCCAGAGCGTAGGGGTCATGTTTTATTGCCAGTTTGACAATTTCCGGATCATCGCGAAAAATGTCCGCAGCAAAATAAAGGCTGGTAACTTCTTGCTGTACCATGTGCATGATGAACTCACGGTTGTGTTTTAAACTCTCTGCTACATAACTCCAAGTAAATGGATCCTGGCGGATTGCCGCTGCGGCAACATCCCAATCGGCTTTTAATTCGTCACTGGCATAATAAAATGCAATCCCGCGTTTAGCTATTGCTGCCAAGACTCTTTGTTTCTCATTGCGTGCGCTAGCATCTAGTTGTCGTAGTTCAATGTCGTTGTTTGGTGGCGGAAGTTGGGAGCTAAATGGTGGGATTATATTTTCTTCGCCAGTGGTTGATTCGATTTCCAGCTGATCTTGATTGTTGTTTGTTTGGTTCATGGTGTTAGATTCTTGTTTTTAATTGCGGTGGTTATGCCAGCTAAGTAACTTGGTTCTAAATTATTGTGCGCACCGCCAGTTATAAAGTATTTATATTTGATTATATAGGTATATAGAATAACATATTTTGTTATTCGGCTGGTTTTGATTTGTGGATTATTGCGCGGTGAAGCCAAGAAAAGAGAGCTAGCCTGCGCTAAACTCTCTTTGGTGTTGTTTTTTAATACGGCAGTACGCCAGCATTGCCGGTGATAGATAGTTGTGCCAAAGCGGCGGTTAGACTTTGTGAACTGACCGCGGTTAATATCCAGTAAATATTTTGTGCCGGATAACCGCTCTTGGTTGCTAACTGATTAACCATTGTATTTAGCTGTAGCATATATGGATTGGTGGTGGTTGCGGCGACCGCGGTAAATACAGCGTAATCACAGACATCGTAATCAATATAGTTTGACCCAGATGCCACTTTGCCCAAGGTAAAAGCCGAGGTTACATCCAGGGCACCAGTGATATAAGGAGTCACTTTTTTCTCCGCACCCAATTCAACATACGGCAAAATCTGGCGTACTAGCGAATTTGGTTTGGCTTGACTCATCACAAAATTAACTGTACCATTGGCGGCAGTAAGTTTTGCAAATTGAGACTGAAAGCCTGAGACTGAACTGGTGCAATCCGCTTGGCTAAATAGCATTGTGGCACTATTTAAATATAATTTGGCGTCTTCGTTGATAAAATAATAAAGTTCATAGAGGGTTGCCGGAACTAAGTAGCCAATATAATTGGCTTGGGCATAGGCTGTTGCTTTGGCTTGGTTACCGGAAACTTTAATGATTGAACCAAGTGCTTGTTCCTGCTCTTTTACCAAGTAAGTAGCGAAATTTTTAGTGGATGAATTACTAAATAATGAACGCCGGTCGGTTTGATATTTTTCAAAAGACGCCGGTAAGGCCGCGAAATTTTTATTTTTCAGATTATTGTATAATGCGGTTAAATCTGGAACAATTTTTTGTAAATAAGCTACAACGAAAGCCGGGGCAGAAAGGATCCGATCCCAAGTACTGACTTTGGTGGCCAATGAATTATAGCCCAGATTATAATTGTATTGATAGATTTCAGCAGATTTGTTAATGACATTATTTTTGCGCGCTGCAAATTTTTGTACCATACAGGAAATTGCTTCTTGTGAGGTTTGTGGAGCCGTACATTCAGCATATACCGGTAAACTGGCAACAGTTAATAAACTGATTAATAACACTGTTTTCATGATAAGTTCCTTATTATTAGTAGTTGTATAGAACCATGTTACATGATGTAACTCTCTCATCGATATAATAGCATGCAGGCTTGATAAAGCGCTGGAATAACCATATTGTAAATAGGTATAACAGTTATACAAATTTGTATAAATTTGATTTTTTAGTTGTTAGAGAATGTATAAATCAGCTTAGCTCAAAAGGTTAAGCTGTATTTGTTTATTTCCGGCGGATATCAGATTGTGGGTGTTGCTTTTTGAAACATTAGCATACGTGGTGGAGCAATTTTTTTTGACTAAATTTTTGAATATGCTAAAATCATGGGTAAAAAATTTTTGATAGGTGTTAGAAATGTTTAAAACTATTGTAGCCCGCGAATATAATTATCAGGATGTTTATTTACGCCCGCGTAGAACTATTGTTAATAGCCGTAAGGAGTGTGATACTTCAGTGGTTTTTGGTGGACATAAGTTTGCAATGCCGGTTTATCCATCAAATATGAAATCGGTAGTTAGCGCCGATACTTGTGAATTTATGGCGCGGCACGGCTGGTTTTACACAATGCACCGCTTTAATGTTGATCAGGTTGAGTTTGTCCGCCATATGCAGGAAAACGGTTTGATTGCTTCGATTAGTATCGGGGTTAATGATGATACGATTGACCAGTTAAAACAATTACAGGTTGCCGGATTGACGCCGGAATTTATGACGTTGGACATTGCCAATGCCTGGTGTCCGAAAGCCCAGAAAATGATTAAATATGTCAAAGAACATTTTGGTTCATTTTTAATTGTCGGGAATATTGCCTCCAAAGAAGCGGCAGAAGAAATTCACTCATGGGGTGCGGATGCTCTTAAAGCCGGTATTGCAGGTGGTAAAGTGTGTATCACCAAGAATAAAACCGGATTCCATCGTCCGATGGTAAGTACGGTGTTAGATTGTGCCACCTATACCCAAAAAGCCGGAATTCCACTAATTGCCGATGGCGGTGTGGTTGAGCATGGTGATATTGCCAAAGCTTTTGCTTGCGGTGCAGATATGGTTATGGCGGGAAGTTTATTTGCCGGCTACGATCAATCGGCGGGAAATATTATTGAAGTAACTATGGATGGACGTTCATTGCCGCGCGCATATAAAGAATATTATGGTTCGGCATCACAATACAATAAGGGCGAATACAAAAACGTCGAAGGTAAAAAAATTCTTATCGACTATCGTGGTAATATGGAACGGCTGTTGATTGAATTGCAGGAAGATTTACAGTCATCCATCAGCTATGTCGGCGGAACTAAGGTTGCCGATTTGCTTGCTGCCGAGATCATCTCAATCAGCTAAGTTAAATTTATTCTAGATTTCAATGGGGTCAACATCGATGGCGATGGTGACCTTTTTTATTGGCGGTGTAAAACTACTGATTAATTGGTTGAGGTAATCGTGAAGGCCTCGCCGCGAAGCTGCGCTAATTTCCATTTGCGCGCGAAATTTGCGATGAAGTTTATAGATTATTGCCGGTTGTGGCGGGAATAAGGTTACTCCGGTGTGAGAAATTTTGTGCGCAATCTCGCGTAATTCCTGAGCGGCCTCTTTTAATAATGGTTCACGGTGCGTACTTAGGCGGATAATTGCACTATGGCTAAAGGGTGGTAATTTATTATCATAACGTTCCTTGAGCGTATAATTAACAAAGCCGTTGAAATCGTGTTGCTGCAAAAATTGATAAACCGGATGGTCGGGGTAATCGGTTTGCAGTAAGACTTTGCCGGGAGTTTCCGCCCGCCCGGCGCGTCCGGCAATTTGGGTTAAACCATTATACATATCGACACTTGAATGATAATCCGGGCTAAAGAGGGCATTATCAAGATTTAGTCCAATCACTAAGGTTAAACGGGCAAAATCATGGCCTTTTGCCAACATTTGCGTTCCAACCAAAATATCCACCTGATTATTATAGATTTCCTGATAAAGTTGCTGCCAGGCTTTTTTACTGGCGGTGGTGTCGCGATCAACTCGGCGGATGCGCGCTGCGGGAAAATTGTGGGTTAAAAATTCTTCGAGTTTTTGCGTGCCGTGACCAACTGTATGCAGATATTGATTGCGGCATTTGGGACAGAGGCTGGGGATGGCCTCAGAGTGCCCACAGTGGTGGCATTTTAGGCGCTTGATATTGTGGTGATAAACCATTTTAGTTGAACAATTGCGGCAACTGCTAACCCAGCCGCATTCATAACAGGTAATTACCGGCGCATAGCCGCGACGATTGATAAATACTAGTGCCATTTCCTGACGAGCCAAACAAGCATTAATCTCCTCAAGGGCAACTTGTGAAATTCCGGCATGATTAACCGGGAAATGCCGCAAATTGATCAGCTCTACTTGCGGGAGTTGGGCTAATGGATTGGCGCGGGTAGTGAGCTTGTAGAGCTGATATTTTCCCTGCTGATAATTATATAGTGTTTCCAGCGATGGAGTGGCCGAGGCTAATAACACCGGGATGTTTAGTTGCTGTGCACGCCATACCGCCAGATTGCGCGCATGGTAGCGTAGTCCCTCGCTTTGTTTGAATGAGTCATCGTGTTCTTCATCAACAATTATCAACCCCAGGTTTTTAAAGGGGGTGAAGACACTCAAGCGCGTACCGAGGATAATATTGCAGTGTCCTTCTTTGGCGCTGAACCATGCGTGCAAGCGCTGGCGGTCGCTGACTTCACTATTGAGTTGTAAAATTTCAGCATGGGGAAACCGCTGGCTAAAGCGCGCCCCCATTTGCGGGGTTAGATTAATTTCCGGCACTAATACCAATACTTGTTGGCGGTTAGCTAATACGCGTTCAATTATCTGTAAAAACACTTCGGTCTTACCGCTACCGGTGATGCCGTATAATAATCCGGCATGAAATTTACCTAGTTGCCGGCAAAAGCCGTCAACCACCAGTTGCTGCTCGTTGTTTAGCGTGAGCGGGGTGGTTGTAGTAGCATAATC